>NZ_JBEZKE010000004.1:0-419578 GCF_040651555.1 Streptomyces sp. NPDC048424
ATCCCCGCAGGGCGTCGAACGCACTGCCGCCGAGCTCCCCGACCTCCCGACACGTTCGGCGCCCGAGGAGACACCCCGGCGCGCGCCCGACCCCGCCCCAACCGGCCCCCACGCACCCGGCCCGAGCGGCGCAGCCAACCGGCGCCCGGCCCCGGCCCAACCGGCCCCCACGCACCCGGCCCGAGCGGCGCAGCCAACCGGCACAACCGGCCCCCCGCCGACCCCGCCAGAGCGGCGCAGCCCACCGGCGCTCGGCCCTGGCACAGTCGCCCCCCGCCCGCTCGGCCTCAGGCCAACCGGCCCCCTCCCCACCCGGCCCGAGCGGCGCAGCCAAACCCGCACAACCGGCCCCCGTACCCGCCCGAGCGGCGCAGCCAACCCGCACAACCACCCGTACGGCCCAGCGGTCCCAGCGGCTAGGCCTGCGGCGACCTCGCGTCGTACCGGGCGAAGTTCCGCCACCGCAGGGCGAGCAGCCCCAGTACGAGCACGCACGCCAGCCCCCCGCCCGTGACCGCGAGGGTCGGGGAGGTCAGGTCGGCGGTGCTGCCGGCGATGAAGTCCCCGAGCCGGGGCCCGCCCGCGACGACCACGATGAAGACGCCCTGCAGGCGGCCCCGCATCTCGTCGGGCGTGGCGGCCTGGAGCATCGTGCTGCGGAACACCATCGAGACGGTGTCCGCGGCCCCGGCGAGGGCCAGGAAGAACAGCCCGAGCCACAGGTTCCGGGTGAGTCCGAACGCGGCGATGGCCAGTCCCCAGCCGGCGACGGAGAGCAGGATCGCCAGCCCGTGCCGCTGGATGCGGCCCTGCCAGCCGGAGAACAGCCCGCCCAGCAGCGCCCCGGCGGCGATCGCGGCCACCATCAGGCCGACGGTCTTCGCGTCGCCGCCGTACCAGAGCACGGCGGCGGCCGGGAACAGCGCCTTCGGCTGCGCCAGCACCATGGCGGACATGTCGGTGAAGAAGGTCATCCGGATGTTGGGCCGGGTCCCGAGGAAGCGCAGTCCGTCGACGACGGAGGCCCGGCCCCGCGCCTCCTCGGCACGGTCGGGCTTCATCGACGGCAGCCGCCACATCGCGTAGAGCGCGGCGGTGAAGGTCACGGCGTCGATCAGGTACGCCGTCTGGTAGCCGCCGACGGCGACGATCAGCCCGCCCAGCGCCGGCCCGACCATCGTGCCGAAGGTCATGGTCACGGAGTTCAGGGCATTGGCGGCGGGCAGCTGCTCGGCCGGCAGCAGCCTCGGGATCATCGCGGACCGCGCCGGTCCGGTGAGCGCCCCGCACACCGCCTGGAGGGCGACGACCCCGTACAGGAACCAGACCCGGTGGTAGTCGAGCAGTGCGGCCCCTGCGAGGGCGACCGACAGGGAGGCGGCGCCGAGGGAGCTGTAGAGGCCGAGCTTGCGCCGGTCCACGGTGTCGGCGATGGCGCCGCCGTAGAGCCCGAAGACGACGAGCGGGACGAGCGAGAAGAGCCCGACGAGTCCGACGGAGAAGCTGGACCGGGTGATGTCGTAGACCTGGAGCGAGATCGCGAGGGCCGTCATGGCCTGGCCGACCCAGGAGATCGTGCCGCCGACCCACAGCCTCCGGTAGTCCGCGGACGTGCGCAGCGGGGTGAGGTCGGCGAATATTCGCCGCCGGGGGCGGGTGGGAGCGGTCGTCGGAGGCACAGGGGATCCTAACCGCCGGCCGTTCGGCGCCCCGAGGGGTTTTTGCGTGGCTTCACACACCGGCAACAGTCGCCCCACCCGGCCCCGCGGTCCCGCCGCGGACGGCTCCTTGCCGGTAACTCGCCACTATCACCGGACATTTGACTGAATCGCCGTACGCTCCTCACCTCGTGTTCAGCTCATGATGAAAAGACTCGTATGTCCAGGGAGGCGTAGTGATCGAACCTGGCAACAGCACCACGAGCACCGGCACGACGCAGAAAACGGTGCGCCCCACCGTCCCCCTCACCGTCGGCGTCGAGGAGGAGTTCCTGCTCGTCGACGCCCGCACCTTCCGGGTGGTCCCCGCCGCCCCGCTGGTCCTCGCGACGGCCGGCGGGCTGCCGGGCGAGCTGCACCCCGAGGGCACCCGCTACCAGGTGGAGATCTCCACCCCGATAGCCCATTCCGCGGCCGCGCTGCGCACCGAACTCGCCGCCCTGCGGCGCACCCTCGGCCGGGCGGCCCGCGCCCACGGCTGCCGGCTGCTGGCCGCGCCCTCGCCGGTGGTCGCCGTGGAGGGGCCGCTGCACCTGACCGACGACGAGCCGCGCCAGCGCGAGCAGCACCGCCGCTTCGGCGCGCTCACCGACACCCTGGTCAGCTGCGGCCGGCACATCCACATCGGCACGCTCGACGTGGACACCGCCGTGGCGGTGTCCAACCGGATCAGACCGTGGCTGCCCACGCTGATCGCCCTGGCGGCCAACTCGCCGTTCTGGGGCGGCCGTGACACGGGGCATGCCAGCTGGCGGGCGATGGCCTGGTCCGGCTGGCCCTCGGCGGGGCTGCCGCCGCACTTCACGTCGACCGCCCATTTCCGGCGTTCGGTGCAGACGCTGCTCGGCTCCGGGGCGGCCCTGGACATCAAGATGGTCTATTGGGACCTCCGCCCGTCCGGGCACTGGCCGACGCTGGAGATCCGGGCGCCCGACATGTCCCCGAACATCGACTCGGCGATCCTCCAGGCCGAACTGGCCCGCGCGCTGGTCTCCACGGCCCTGCGCGAGATCGAGGAGCGGCGCCCCGAGCCGGCCGTACGGGACGACGTACTGCGCCTCGCCCGCTGGCGGGCCGCCCACGACGGACTGGAGGGCTTCGGGCTCGACCCGTACACGGGCACGGAACTCCCCGCGGCCGACCTCGCGGAGGCCCTCCTCGACCTGGTCGCACCGGACCTGGCCGCCGCCGGCGACCTCGACCACGCGGCCAAGACCCTGGCGGGCCTCCTGCGCGACGGCTCGGGCGCCCACCGCCAGCGCGTGGCCTTCGCCCGCCGCCAGGACCTGACGGACGTACTGCGCCACCTCGCGGACGAAACGGAGGATTTCTAGTCCGGGGCGCGCCCGGGAGGGCCCGCACCGGCCCGCGGGAATCCCGAAGTGACCCACAACACGCCGAAGCCGCAGGTGCGATCGTTTCTGCACCTGCGGCTCGCAGTGGGGCGGGTGGGACTCGAACCCACGGCCGACGGATTATGAGTCCGCTGCTCTAACCGGCTGAGCTACCGCCCCTTCACGGCGTGGCGCGTACACGTGTGCGCGCCGTCTGCCGCAGCATAGCCGCTCATACGATCTCCTGCCTCGGATGCCTCGCATGATCGGCTTCGCCTGTTCAGAGAGACCGCACTGAGGGCTGCCCGGTTCCCGGACGGGGCGACAAAGAAAAGAAGAGGACCCCGTGGGGCCCTCTTCTTCTTCCTTGCTCCCCCGGCTGGACTCGAACCAGCAACCCTCCGGTTAACAGCCGAATGCTCTGCCAATTGAGCTACAGGGGACCGCGCTCCCCCGACTGGACTCGAACCAGTAACCTGCCGGTTAACAGCCGGCTGCTCTGCCAATTGAGCTACAGGGGATTGCTGCGGTGCATCGAACAGCCCACCTCCGGCCTTGCCGGGGGGCGAGTGCCCGTTGCGAGTCATAGATTAGCGCAAGCAGGGGGGTGCTCCGCCAATCGGTATCGACAGCAGGCCGGGCACCACACGACGAAGGGTGGCAGGCATGCGGTACAAGGTCACGTTCGTGGTCGGACTGGCCCTCGGGTACGTGCTCGGAACCCGGGCCGGGCGCGAGCGCTACGAGCAGCTGAAGAAGTCCGCACGTGAGATCGCGCAGAACCCGGCGGTGCGCAACGCCGCCGAGACCGCGGGCCACACCGGGCGCCAGTACGCCGGCAAGGCCTTCGCCGCGGTGAGCGACAAGGTCGGCGACGCCGTGCCCGCCTCGCTGGCCGGGCGGGTACGCGGGCTGCGCGACCGGTCCGGCGGCGGCGAGGACGACTGGGGCACGAGCAACACCTGAGGCGCCCGGCGTCCACGGAGCGGGGTTCCCGGGACCGGTGAGGTTCCGGGGGCTCCGCGGCGGTCGAGACCGGCCCCGCGTGCGGCAGAATCCTCCGCATGGGGATAGTCGCCGGGCTGGACAGCTCTTCCGCCTTCACACGCATCGTCGTCTGTGACACCGAGACCGGCGCCGTGCTGCGCCAGGGGTACGCACCCCATCCGCAGCCCACGGGCGAACCCGACGGCGCCAGCCCCCACGAGACCGATCCACAGGCCTGGCTGCTCTCCCTCGGCGAGGCCGCCGGCGGCGGGCTCCTCGAAGGGGTCCAGGCCATAGGGGTCTCCGCGCAGCAGCACGGCCTGCTGCCGCTGGACCCGCAGGGCGGCCTGGTCCGCCCCGCCCTCGTCGGCAACGACAAGCGCCCCCAGGTCGCCGCCGTCGACCTCACCGAAGCGCTCGGCGGCCGGCAGGCCTGGACCGAGGCCGTGGGCTCGGTCCCGCACGCCGCGCAGCCCGTCGCGAAGCTCGCCTGGCTGGCCCGCAACGAACCCGAGGCGGCCCGCCGCGTGGCCGTGCTCATGTCCCCGCACGACTGGCTGGTCTGGCAGCTGCTGGGCCGGCCCGCCCGCCGGACCACCGACCGGGGCGGCGCCTCGGGCACCGGGTACTGGTCGGCGGCCTCCGGGTCCTGGCGGCCCGACCTGGTGGAGCTGGCGCTCGGGCACCGGGCGCTGCTGCCCGAGGTGCTCGGCCCGGCCGACACCGCCGGGACCACGCCCGAGGGGCTGCTCATATCCGCCGGCACCGGCGAGACGATGGCGGCCGCGCTCGGGCTGGGGCTGGGCCCCGGCGACGCGGTGGTCTCACTCGGCGCCTCCGGTTCGGTGATGGCGGTGCACCACGAGGCGCTGTCGGAGCCGGGCGGACTGATCACATCCCTGGCCGACGCCACCGGCATGCACCTGCCCGTGGTGAACACCTCCAATGCCGTACGGGCCCTGCGCGGCACCGCCGAGCTGCTCGGCACCGATCTGGAAGGGCTCTCCGAGCTCGCTCTGAAGTCGACGCCGGGCGCGCACGGCCTCGTACTCCTGCCGTACCTGGAGGGTGAGCGGACGCCGAACCTGCCGCACACCGCCGGGACCCTGTCCGGGCTGCGCCGGGACTCGATGAAGCCGGAGCACCTGGCCCGGGCCGCATTCGAGGGCATGCTCTGCGGGCTGGTGGACGCGCTGGACGTGCTGCGCTCGCGCGGGGTCGAGATCCGCCGGGTGTTCCTGCTGGGCGCGGCGGCCGAGCTGCCCGCCGTACAGGCCGCGGCTCCCGGGCTGTTCGGGACGCAGGTCGTCGTACCGGCGCCGGCGGACTACGCGGCGCTGGGCGCGGCGCGGCAGGCGGCCTGGGCGCTGGGCGTGGCGCAGGGCACGCTGTCCCCGCACACCCCGCCGGTCTGGCCGGCCCCGGCGGCGCAGGTCTTCGAGCCGGGTGAGGAGTTCCCGGCGTGGCAGGCGGTGCGCCAGCAGTACATCGCGACGCGTGAGCAGATCCACCCCGGGGCGTTCCAGGGGGCGTGAGGGGCGCGGCCGCGTTCGCGGACCCAGGTCCGCGCCCGGCGGCCTACTCCTTTTGACCGCCCTTTGCGAAATCCGCTGGGGATCGATGGGCCGGTTGGCCCAAGATGGGGTGAACCCCCTCGATCATGCCGACCGGAGCCTGCGCGTGCTCATACGACTTCTGCGGACCCATCTGGGTCCGTACCGGAAACCCATCACGGTGCTGGTCCTGCTGCAGCTGCTGCAGACCAGCGCCAGCCTCTACCTGCCCACCCTCAACGCCGACATCATCGACACGGGTGTAGTCAACGGTGACACCGGCTACATCCTCCGCTTCGGCGCCCTGATGCTCGGCGTCTCGCTCGTCCAGCTCGTCTGCAACGTCGGAGCCGTCTACTACGGCGCCCGGACGGCGGCGGCCGTCGGGCGGGACATCCGCGCGGCCGTCTTCGACCGCGTGCAGAGCTTCTCCGCACGGGAGCTCGGCCAGTTCGGCGCCCCGTCCCTGATCACCCGTACGACGAACGACGTCCAGCAGGTCCAGATGCTGGTGCTGATGACGTTCACCCTGATGGTCTCGGCCCCGATCATGTGCGTCGGCGGCATCGCCATGGCGCTGTCGCTGGACGTGAAGCTGTCGGGCGTCCTGCTCGCCGTGGTCCCGGTGCTCGGGATCTCGGTCGGCGCCATCGTCTTCAAGACGCGGCCGCTGTTCCGCCTGATGCAGGACCGCCTGGACACCGTGAACCGGGTGCTGCGCGAGCAGATCACCGGCAACCGGGTGATCCGGGCCTTCGTCCGCGACGACTACGAGAAGGACCGTTTCCGCGAGGCCAACGCCGACCTGACCGGCGTCTCGCTGGCCTCCGGCAAGCTCCTGGCGTACATGTTCCCCACGGTCATCGTGGTCGTGAACATCTCCAGCGTCGCCGTCATCTGGTTCGGCGCGATGCGCGTCGACAGCGGCGGCATGGAGATCGGCCAGCTGACGGCCTTCCTGGCCTACCTGATGCAGATCGTCATGTCCGTGATGATGGCCACCTTCATGTTCATGATGGTGCCGCGCGCCGAGGTCTGCGCGGAGCGCATCCAGGAGGTCCTGGACACGGAGTCGAGCGTGGTGCCGCCCACCGACCCGGTGCGCGAACTCGCCCGCCGCGGGCGGCTGGAGCTGCGCGGCGCGGACTTCCGCTACCCGGGCGCCGAGGCCCCGGTGCTGCGCGGGGTGGACCTGGTGGCCCGCCCCGGCGAGACCACGGCGGTGATCGGCTCCACCGGAAGCGGCAAGTCCACGCTGCTGGGCCTGGTTCCGCGGCTGTTCGACGCGACCGGCGGCGACGTGCTGGTCGACGGGGAGGACGTACGCCGGCTCGACCCGGAGCTGCTGGCCCAGACGGTCGGCATGGTTCCGCAGAAGCCCTACCTGTTCTCCGGCACCATCGCCTCCAACCTGCGCTACGGGCGCCCGGACGCGAGTGACGAAGAGCTGTGGGAGGCGCTGGAGGTGGCGCAGGCCAAGGAGTTCGTGTCCGCGCTGGAGGGGGGCCTGGAGGCCCCCGTCACCCAGGGCGGAACCAATGTCTCCGGCGGCCAGCGCCAGCGTCTGGCCATCGCCCGCACCCTCGTGCAGCGCCCGGAGATCTACCTGTTCGACGATTCCTTCTCGGCCCTGGACTACGCGACGGACGCGGCGCTGCGCGCGGCGCTCGCCCGCGAGACCGAGGACGCGACGGTGGTCATCGTCGCCCAGCGGGTCTCCACGATCCGCGACGCCGACCGGATCATCGTCCTGGACGAGGGCCGGGTGGTGGGTGAGGGGCGCCACCACGAGCTGATGGCCGGCAACGAGACCTACCGGGAGATCGTGCTCTCCCAGCTGACGGAGGCGGAGGCCGCATGAGCGGGCCCGGAGGACGAATGATGATGGGGCCGGCCGCTCGGTCCATGGACTTCAAGGGCTCGGGCAAGCGGCTGCTGGGCCAGATCGCGCACGACCGCGCCAAGATCTGGGGCATGGTCGCGGCCGTGGTCGGCAGCGTCGGCTGCGCGGTGGTCGGCCCGAAGATCCTCGGTGAGGCCACCGACCTGGTCTTCGCCGGGATCGTGGGCCGGGAGATGCCGGCCGGGACCACGAAGCAGCAGGCCCTGGACGGGCTGCGCGCTCGGGGTCAGGACGGCATGGCGGACATGCTGGCCGGCACCGACTTCACCCCGGGGCAGGGCATCGACTTCGGTGCCGTCGGGGTCGTGGCGATCTGGGCGCTGGTGGTCTTCACCCTGGCGGGCCTGCTGATGCTGGTCGCGACCCGGCTGTCGAACCACGTCATGAACGGCACCGTCTACCGGATGCGCGAGGAGCTCCAGGCGAAGCTGTCGCGGCTGCCGCTGTCGTACTTCGACCAGCAGAAGCGCGGCGAGGTGCTGAGCCGGGCCACCAACGACATCGACAACATCGGCCAGACGCTCCAGCAGACGATGGGTCAGCTGCTGAACTCGCTGCTGACGATCGTCGGCGTGCTCGTGATGATGTTCTGGATCTCGCCGCTGCTGGCGCTGGTCGCGCTGGCGACCGTACCGCTGTCGATCTACGTCGCGGCGAAGATCGGCAAGAAGTCGCAGCCGCAGTTCGTGGCGCAGTGGAAGTCGACCGGAGCGCTCAACGCCCACATCGAGGAGATGTACTCGGGGCACAACCTGGTGAAGGTCTTCGGCCGGCAGAAGGAGTCCGCGGCCGTCTTCGCCGAGCAGAACGAGGCGCTCTACCGGGCCTCGTTCAAGGCGCAGCTGGTCAGCGGCATCATGCAGCCGGTGATGTTCTTCATCTCGAACATCAACTACGTGCTGATAGCCGTCGTCGGCGGGCTGCGGGTCGCCTCCGGCACCCTGTCGATCGGTGACGTGCAGGCCTTCATCCAGTACTCGCGGCAGTTCTCGATGCCGCTGACGCAGGTCGCCTCGATGGCGAACCTCGTGCAGTCCGGTGTCGCCTCGGCGGAGCGGGTCTACGAGCTGCTGGACGCGTCGGAGCAGGAGGCGGACGCCGAGGTTCCGGAGCGTCCGGAGGAGCTGCGCGGCCAGGTCACCTTCGACAAGGTGGCCTTCCGCTACGAGCCGGACAAGCCGCTGATCGACCACCTCTCGCTGTCGGTCGAGCCGGGCCAGACGGTCGCGATCGTCGGCCCGACGGGCGCCGGCAAGACGACGCTCGTGAACCTCTTGATGCGGTTCTACGAGGTCACGGGCGGGGAGATCGCCCTCGACGGGGTGGACATCGCGAAGATGACGCGCGAGGAACTGCGCGGCGGCATCGGCATGGTGCTCCAGGACACCTGGCTGTTCGGCGGCACCATCGCGGAGAACATCGCCTACGGCGCCTCGCGCGAAGTCACGCGCGCCGAGATCGAGGAGGCGGCGCGGGCCGCGCACGCGGACCGTTTCATCCGCACCCTGCCGGACGGCTACGACACCGTGCTGGACGACGAGGGCGCGGGCGTCAGCGCGGGCGAGAAGCAGCTGATCACCATAGCCCGGGCGTTCCTGTCGGACCCGGTGATCCTGGTGCTCGACGAGGCGACGAGCTCGGTGGACACCCGTACCGAGGTGCTGATCCAGAAGGCGATGGCGCGGCTCGCGCACGGCCGTACGTCCTTCGTGATCGCGCACCGGCTCTCCACGATCCGCGACGCGGACGTGATCCTGGTGATGGAGAGCGGCTCGATCGTGGAACAGGGCACGCACGAGGAGCTGCTGGCCTCGGACGGCGCGTACGCGCGGCTGTACGCGGCGCAGTTCGCGCAGGCGGTCGCCGAGGTCGACTAGGCGCTCGCTCCCGTGCACCGCACCGCGGAGGGGCACTCGGGTACGGACGTACCCGGGTGCCCCGACACCCCGGCGTTCACGGCGCGACGGCGTGGCTAGCATGACGGCATGGCATTGGACGACGTGGTGATACGCCCGGCCCGGGCGGAGGACGAGCGCGAGATCCTGGAGCTGCACCGGTCGGCATGGTCGCGCGTGAGCGAACCCGGCCCCAAGCGCCCGGCCGACGCGGCCGTCTTCGACGAGCGGCATCCCGTGGAGAACTTCCTCGTCGCGGAACACGGCCGGAGGATCGTCGGGTACATCGCCCAGGCCCCGGCCAGCCCCCTCGCATCCAACCGGCACGTCCGTCACATCCAAGGACTGGCGGTCCTCCCATCCGCCCGCGGCGGCGGAGTGGGGCAGGCCCTCGTCGAGGCCGCTTGCGCCGCCGCCCGGACCGGTGGTGCCCGCCGTATGACCCTGCGCGTGCTCGGCCACAACGAGCCGGCGCGGCAGCTCTACCGGCGGTGCGGCTTCGCGGTGGTCGGTGTCCTGCCCGAGGAGTTCCTGCTGGACGGGGCCTATGTCGACGACGTCTGGATGAGCCGGAGCCTGACCGGTCCCCACGGGGCCGCGCAGCCGTAGCCGGGGCCGTAGCCGGGGCAACGGGGCGGGGGCGCCTGGCGGGGCGCCCCCTGGCGCGTCAGTCCAGGTAGCCCCTGAGCTGGTCGGCGAAGGCGTGGTCGCGGAGCTTGTTGAGGGTCTTGGACTCGATCTGACGGATCCGCTCGCGGGTCACGCCGAAGATCCGGCCGATCTCCTCCAGGGTGCGCGGCCGCCCGTCGGCGAGGCCGTAGCGCAGCTGCACGACCTTGCGCTCGCGTTCGCCGAGGGTCGACAGGACCGCTTCCAGGTGCTCGCGCAGCAGGAAGAACGCGGCGGACTCCACGGGGGAGGCGGCGTCCCCGTCCTCGATGAGGTCGCCGAGGGCGACGTCGTCCTCCTCGCCGACCGGCGCGTGCAGGGAGACCGGTTCCTGGGCGAGGCGGAGCACTTCCATGACCCGCTCGGGGGTCAACTCCAGGTGGACGGCGACCTCTTCGGCGGTGGGCTCGTACCCGCGCTCCTGGAGCATGCGGCGCTGGACCCGCACGACGCGGTTGATCAGCTCGACGACGTGGACGGGCACGCGGATGGTCCGGGCCTGGTCGGCGAGGGCCCGGGACATCGCCTGCCGGATCCACCAGGTGGCGTAGGTGGAGAACTTGTACCCGCGGGCGTAGTCGAACTTCTCAACGGCCCGGATGAGCCCGAGGTTCCCCTCCTGCACGAGGTCGAGCATGGTGAGCCCGCGGCCCACGTAGCGCTTCGCGACGGAGACGACGAGCCGCAGGTTCGACTCGATGAGCCGGCGTTTGGCCATCCGCCCCATGACGACGAGCTTGTCGAGATCGAGGGCGAGCCGGGAGTCGAGATCGGGGGTGTTGCCGAGCTTTTCCTCGGCGAACAGCCCTGCTTCGACGCGCCGTGCGAGGTCCACCTCCTCGGCGGCGGTCAGCAGGGGGATCCTGCCTATCTCGCGGAGGTACTGCCGGAACAGATCGGCGGAGGGACCCGCTCCGCCCCCGCCGTCGCTGTTGCTGCGCCTGCGCGGCGCGGGCACCGGATCGATCAGCTCCAGTACCTCGGGCTCTTCGTCCACGGCCTTGGCCTCCGAGGACTCGCTCACGTTCACGGTCAGGGTCCGGGTCTGCACGGGGGCGACCTCCAGGGCTCCGAGGACGGGGGCACCGCCTTCAGTGTGGGGTACGACACATCGCGGCCACGAGGGGCGTGCGAGCACTTTCTGAGTCCGGTGCGTGACCGGATGGTTACCCCCCGGCGAGAACCCCGATGCGGATCGGACGCATGTCCGAGATGATCGGCTCCATGTCTGAGTACGAAACCCACGTGACGGTGCGCTGCGCGGACGCGGCGGCGCTGGACCGCCTCGACGCGTGGGCCCGGGCGCGGGATCTGAAGGTCACTCACATCGTGCTGGCCCGGGGCCGGATGGTGTCCCAGCCGATGCTGACGCTGCGGGACCGCACGAGCCACGAGAGCCTGGTCCCGCAGCTGCGGGCGGCCGGCTTCGACCCGGTGCGCGTCAAGGTGGAGACGGTCCCGTGGACCACGGACCCGCCGGGCCCGGGCGGCGGCTACTTCGAGCACCACCTCAAACTGCGGCTCCCGGCGGACTTCGACCGCGCGGCCCTGGAGTCCCTGGTGACCCCGCACGGCGCCCACCTGTCGTGGAACGCCCGCCGCGCTCTGCCTGGCGGCGGCCACGAACGGTTCGTGACGCAGCGGTGGCGGGGGACGGCGGCCGGGGCGACGGCGGCGTGCGACGCGCTGGTCGCGGCGCTCGGCTCGGCCGGGTACGAAATCCGCTCGGAGGAGCGGGAGTTCGTGCTGTACGACAGCGACCTGTCGGTGGACGACGGGTGGATCGTGGAAGGGGCGACGGCATGACCGGGACGAGTGGGCAGGACGCGGCCAAGGTCGACTGGAGGCGGCGCCAGTACGAACTGCCGCGTACCTCCACGGCCGGGCTGGATGCCGCGGGCACCGGGGACCGGGTCTTCGACCCGGCGCTCAAGCACTTCGCCGACGGCTACCGGATCACCGACTCGGCGGTGGCTCCCGCGCTGCGGCCCGCATGGCAGGCCGCCCGCCGCACGGCGCTCGACGTGGTCGCCCGCGGGGTCGCCCGGTCCGGGTGGGCGGACTCAGTGGTGCTGCGCGGCAGCATGCTCATGTCCGGGTGGTTCGGGGCGGCGGCGCGGGAGCCGCACGACCTGGACTTCGTGGTCGTGCCCCAGGACTGGGGGATCGAGGAGCCGCGGACGGAGCGGATGCTGACGGCCGTCGCGGAGGCGGCCGGGCGGGCCGCCTCCGAACACGGCGGGCTGGTGATCACCGCCGACGCGGCGGTGGCCGAGGACATCTGGACCTACGAGCGCGTCCCCGGCCGCCGGCTGGTCCTGCCGTGGTCCGCCCCGGGACTGCCCGGAGGCCAGGTCCAGCTGGACTTCGTCTTCAACGAGCCGCTTCCGGTCCCGCCGCGGACGGCGGAGGTCGCGGGAGTGCCGCTGCGGGCGGCGACCCCCGAACTCTCCCTGGCCTGGAAGCTCGTGTGGCTCGCCACCGACTCCTACCCGCAGGGCAAGGACCTCTACGACGCGGTCCTGCTCGCGGAGCGGTGCACGGCTCCGTACGAGCTGGTCCACACGGTGTTCCGGGAGTCGGGCGAGTTCTTCCCGCCCGTCCCGTGGGTCCGGAAGCTGGACCTGGACGCCTTCTGCGAGGTCAAGTGGGCCGACTGGGACACCTTCCGGTCGGAGTACCCGGGGCTCCCGGGCTCCGCCGGGTCTTACGCCGAGCGGCTGCTGACGGCGCTGGCGCCGACCTTCGCGGACGCCCCCTGATCAGGCCGGCTCCACGCGGACCGCGCAGACCTTGAACTCCGGCATCCGGGAGACCGGGTCGAGGGCCGGGTTGGTCAGGGTGTTGGCGCGGCCCTCGCCCGGCCAGTGGAAGGGCATGAAGACCGTGTCCGCGCGGATGGTGTCGGTGATCCGGGCCGGGGCCACCGCGCGACCTCGGCGGGAGGTCACGGCGAGGGGGCTGCCGTCGACCGCGCCGATGCGCGCGGCGAGGCGCGGGTGGAGTTCCACGAAGGGGCCGGGGGCGGCCGCGTTGAGCTCGTCCACCCGCCGGGTCTGGGCGCCGGACTGGTACTGGGCGACCACGCGCCCTGTGGTGAGCAGCACCGGGTACTCGGCGTCGGGGACCTCGTCGGCGTCGCGGTGGGAGACGGGGACGAAGCGGGCCCGGCCGTCGTCGGTGGCGAAGCGGTCCAGGAAGAGGCGTTCGGTGCCCGCGGAGCCTTCGGGGCAGGGCCAGAAGACGCCCTGTTCGGCCTCGATGCGGGCGTAGGTGATGCCCGAGTAGTCGGCCGGGCCGCCGGCGGAGGCGCGGCGCAGTTCCTCGAAGACCTCCTCCGGTGCGGTCGGGAAGCCCTTCTCGATGCCCATGCGGGCGGCGAGCCCGTGGAGGACGTCGAGGTCGGAGCGGACGCCCGGGGGCGGGGTCAGGGCGCGGCGGCGGAGCAGGACGCGGCCTTCGAGGTTGGTGGTGGTGCCGGTCTCCTCGGCCCACTGGGTGACCGGGAGGACCACGTCGGCGAGGGCGGCGGTCTCGGAGAGGACGACGTCGGCGACCGCGAGGAAGTCCAGGGAGCGGATGCGGTCCTCGATGTGGGCGGCGCGGGGGGCCGAGACCACCGGGTTGGAGCCCATCAGGAGCAGGGCCCGGACGTCCGTGCCGAGGGCGTCGAGGAGTTCGTAGGCGCTGCGGCCGGGGCCGGGGAGGTCGTCGGGGTCGACGCCCCAGACCTCCGCCACGTGCGCGCGGGCCGCGGGGTCGGTGAGCTTGCGGTAGCCGGGGAGCTGGTCGGCCTTCTGGCCGTGCTCGCGGCCGCCCTGGCCGTTGCCCTGCCCTGTGAGGCAGCCGTAGCCGGAGAGCGGGCGGCCGGCCCGGCCGGTGGCCAGGCAGAGGTTGATCCAGGCGCCGACGGTGTCGGTGCCCTTGGACTGCTGCTCGGGGCCGCGGGCGGTGAGGACCATGGCGTTTTCGGGGGCGCAGAACAGGGCGACGGCCTCGCGGAGCTTGGGCACGGGGACGCCGGTGATGCGTTCCACCAGCTCGGGCCAGTGGGCCATGGCGGCCGCCCGGGCCTCCTCCCAGCCGGTGGTGCGGGCGGCGATGAACTCCTCGTCCGTACGCCCCTGCGCGACGACCAGGTGCAGCAGGCCGAGGGCGAGCGCGAGGTCGGTGCCGGGGCGGGGCGCGAGGTGCAGGTCGGCCTGGTCGGCGGTGCGGGTGCGGCGCGGGTCGATGACGATCAGGGTGCCGCCGGCCGCCTTGAGTTCGGTGAGGTAGCGCAGGGCGGGCGGCATGGTCTCGGCCAGGTTCGAGCCGACGAGGATCACGCAGCCGGTGCGCGGGATGTCCTCCAGCGGGAAGGGCAGCCCGCGGTCGAGCCCGAAGGCCCGCTGGTGCGCGGCGGCGGCCGAGGACATGCAGAACCGGCCGTTGTAGTCGATCTGCGAAGTGCGCAGGGCGACGCGGGCGAACTTGCCGAGTGCGTACGCCTTCTCGTTGGTGAGCCCGCCGCCGCCGAAGACGCCGACCGCGTCCGGGCCGTACGCGCGGCCCGTGCGGGCGAGGCCCTCGGCGACGGCGTCGAGGGCCTCCTCCCAGGTGGCCGGCTCCAGCCGCCCGGCGTGGGTGCGGACGAGCGGGCCGGTCAGGCGCACCCGGGAGGAGAGCACGGCGGGGGCGGTGCGGCCCTTGCCGCACAGCGCGCCCCGGTTCACGGGGAAGTCGGCCCGCTCCTCCACCGTCACACCCGAGCCGCCCTGCCCGGGGCGCAGGTTCATCCCGCACTGCAGCGCGCAGTACGGGCAGTGCGTGGCGGTGGCCGGCTCCGAGGTGTGCATGCCGACCAGGCTGCGCCGCCGGTGTTACACGGACCGCAGTCCCGCGTTACGGGCCGGGATGCTCTGCCTCAGCGCGGCCCGGCGGCGCCGGTGAGGAAGGTGCGGCCGGCCGGGGGTGGCGGCCCGGCGGGCGGGGCTACTGACCCGTCAGGTACTTCACCGTCAGGCCCGCGGTCCAGCCGCCGTCCACCGCCAGCTCGGCGCCCGTCATGTAGCCGGCGGCGTCCGAGAGGAGGAAGGCGATCGCGGCGGCGATCTCCTCGGGGACGCCGACGCGGCCCAACGGGGTGCCGGGGTAGTTGCCCTCGCCCGCGCGGATGCCGACGGGGGCGGTCATCGGGGTCAGCGTCATGCCGGGGTGGACGGAGTTCACGCGGATCCCCGCCTCGGCGAGCTCGACCGCGCCGATCTTCGACAGGCCGCGCACGCCCCACTTGGAGGCCCCGTACCCGGCGGTGAGGGCGAGGCCGGTCAGTCCGGCGGCGGAGGAGATGTTGACGATGGAGCCGCCGCCGTTCGCGCGCAGCAGCGGGACGGCGGTCTTGATGCCGATGAACACGCCGACCAGGTTGATCTCGACGACCTGGCGGAAGTGCTCGACGCTCTCGTGTTCCAGGAACTGGCCGGTGGCTATGCCCGCGTTGTTCACCAGGCCGTCGATGCGGCCGAACTCGGCGACCGCGTGGTCCAGCGCCGTCCGCCAGTCGGCCTCGCTGGTCACGTCGTGCCGCAGGAAGCGGGCGGCGTCGCCGAGCTTGGCGGCCGTCTCGGCGCCCTCCGCCTCCAGGATGTCGGTGATCAGCACCTTGCCGCCGCCGTCCACGACGGCCTGCGCGGCCGCGGCGCCCAGGCCGCGGGCCCCGCCGGTGATGACGACGACCTTGTCGCTGAGATCCACAACAGCCACGGTTCCCCACCTCTGACGCTCGATCGGACGGACCGCACCGGCTCCCGTATATGACTATTCGAAATAGTCGGTGCGCGCGTCAGTCTGCCAGAGCGGCCAGGGCCCGCGACACCCCCTGCTCCTTCGGCCCGAGGAACCGCGGGGCCGGCTTGAAGGCCGCGTCCAGCGCCGCCTTGCCGGCCGCGAAGACCTCGCGGGTCTCGCCGTAGTACCAGGTGGCGTCGTGCACGTCGGCGACCCCGACGCCGTACGAGTCCAGGCCCGCCGCCTGGCAGAGGGCGACGGCCCGGCGGATGTGGAAGCCCTGGGTGACCAGCACGGCCCGTTCGACCCCGAAGATCTTCTTGGCCCGCACGCAGGAGTCCCAGGTGTCGAAGCCGGCGTAGTCGCTGACGATCTGCGCGTCCGGCACCCCCTTCTTGGTGAGGTACGTGCGCATCGCGTTCGGCTCGTCGTACTCGGTGCGGCTGTTGTCCCCGGTGACCAGCACGACCTTGACCTTGCCGGTGCGGTACAGCTCGGCGGCGGCGTCGAGCCGGTCGGCCAGGTAGGGGGTGGGCCGGCTCCCCAACAGGCCCGCCCCGAACACCACGGCCACCTCGGAGGCCGGCGCGTCGGCCGTGGTCCGCAGCCGGTCGGCGGCCGCCGCGTGCATCCACGCCGAGGGCAGCAGCGCCAGCACGCAGCCCGCCATGACGGTCTGCACCGCCAGCCTCCGGGCCCGTACGGTGCGCAGCGCGGCCGCCGTCCGGCTCCACGTGACTCTCGGCAGGCGCGGTCCGCGCATCGTCCATCCCCTGGTGTCTCGACGACTGTTCCCCTGGTCAGGACGTCGCCGGGGGCCGCTTGGTTCGCCGGCCCTCCCCGACGAGGGCACACCCGACAGTCGCGCGGACGGTCCTGTGAGCACCCGGCAAAGACCCGTCACCCCCGCGCAACGCACCGGCAATGTCCGGCGCGCAGGATCGGTTCATGACGGAGCCGGTGCACCCTCCCGAGTTTCCCGCCCTCCCCTTCGACAGTACGGCCGAGCTCCTCGGCCGCATCACCCTCCAGCTGGGCACCCAGCTCAGCGGCCTGCGCCGACCCGGAGTCCGCCCATGCAGCCCACCCTCGTCGCCGTGGCCCACGGCAGTCGCGACCCGCGCGCCCTGCACACCGCCCTCGCCCTCCTCGAACGGGTCCGCGAGCTCCGTCCCCGGCTCGACGTCCGGCTCGGCCACATCGAGCTGAACGAGCCGCTGCTCGGCTCCGTCCTCGGGGAGCTGCGCGGTGCGGCGGTGCTCGTCCCGCTACTGCTCGGCCGGGGGTACCACGTCAAGCGCGACCTCCCCGCGGCCGCCGCCCGGGCCGCGCACCTGCGCACCCGCATCGCCGCCCCGCTGGGGCCGCATCCGCTGCTCGTCGAGGCCCTGTACGAACGCCTCGTGGAGGCCGGCTGGAGCGCCGACACGGCCGTCGTGCTCGCCGCCGCCGGTTCCCGCGACCCCGATGCGGCGGCCGACACCCGCCGCACCGCGGGTCTGCTCGCCGAGCGCCTCGGCGGTGTCCCGGTGGTCCCGGCCTACGCCTCCGCCGCCGCGCCGAGCGCCCCCGAGGCGGTCCGTGCGCTGGCCGCCCGCGGCCACCACCGGATCGCCGTGGCCTCGTACTTCGCCTCTCCCGGCCGGTTCGCCGCGCAGACCGCCGCGGCGGCGCCCGCGCTCGCCGCCGCCCCGCTGGGCGACCACCCGGCCCTGGCCCGCCTGTTGTTGCACCGCTACGACGAGGCCCGGGCGCACCCCGCCCGGCCCGTGCGGCCGGAACTCGTCTCCGCCTGATCCCGGTTTGTCAGTCATTCCGGTTACCGTCTCTTCCATGGAAGGCACCGCGCACGCCCCCGCAGACGACCACGACGACCTCTACGACGCAGCCGACACCGAGCGCTGGGCCGCCGAGCCCGACAAACGGCCCGGCCGGACCGCCTTCCAGCGCGACCGCGCCCGTGTGCTGCACTCCGCCGCGCTGCGCCGCCTCGCCGGGAAGACCCAGGTCGTCACACCGGGCACCCGCTCGTACGACTGGGACGCGAGTCCCCGTACCCGCCTCACCCACTCCCTGGAGTGCGCCCAGGTCGGGCGGGAGCTCGGCGCCGCGCTCGGCTGCGACCCCGACCTGGTCGAAGCCGCGTGCCTCTCCCACGACATGGGCCACCCGCCCTTCGGCCACAACGGCGAGGAGGCGCTCAACGAGTTCGCCAAGGACTGCGGGGGCTTCGAGGGCAACGCCCAGTCGCTGCGCCTGCTGACCCGGCTGGAGCCCAAGCGGTTCGTGCCCGATCCGGCGAGCGGCGAGCTCGTCAGCGTCGGCCTCAACCTCACCCGGGCCTGCCTGGACGCCGCCACCAAGTACCCGTGGGCCCGCGGGGACCACCCCACCGACCCCGGCTCGGTGAAGTTCGGGGCGTACGAGGACGACCTGCCGGTCTTCGCCTGGCTGCGCCGCGGCGCGCCCGCGGACCGCAAGTGCTTCGAGGCGCAGGTCATGGACTGGGCGGACGACGTCGCGTACTCCGTCCACGACTTCGAGGACGGCCTGCACGCCGGCCACCTCGACCCCAACCTCCTCTTCGCCGAGCCCGAGCGCACCGCGATCTGGCGGGTCGCCATCGGCCGCTACGTGCCCGCCGACACCGAGCCGGAGGAGCTGCGGGCCGCCCTGGACCGATTGATGGAGGAGGAGTGGTGGCCGCACGGGTACGACGGTTCGGCCGTCGCCCAGGCCCGGCTGAAGGACGCGACGAGCCAGCTGATCGGCCGGTTCTGCCTGGCCGCCGAGGGCGCCACGCGGGAGGCGTACGGTTCCGGCCGCCTCACCCGGTACGGTGCCGAGCTGGTGGTCCCGCGCGAGGCGCGCAACGAGTGCGCGGTGCTCAAGGCGGTCGCCGACCTGTACGTCATGCAGCGCGACGAGCAGGAGCGGATCCGCGCCGACCAGCGCATCGTCCTGGCCGAACTCGCGGAGGCGCTCAGCGCCCGGGCCCCCGAGGGGCTGGACCCGCAGTTCCGGGCGATCTTCGACGCCGCCCCGGACGACAGGGCGAGGAAACGGGCGGTCATCGACCAGATCGCGTGTCTGACCGACGCAGCCGCCCGTTCCCTGCACGCACGTCTCACGCGGCGCACCCGACGCGCCGATGGGTGAGCCGATCGCGCCACTCCCCCTTCACGCGGCAGGCTCAGTGCGGGACGCTCGCATGTGGTCGCATGTGGCGGAGAGGTTATGAGGAGGCATCAGGTGGTCGACGCACACCGGACGTTCGTCATCGTCGGCGCAGGGCTCGCCGGGGCAAAGGCGGCCGAAGCGCTGAGGTCCGAGGGGTTCACGGGGCGGGTGATCCTGATCGGCGACGAGCGCGACCATCCGTACGAGCGGCCCCCGCTCTCCAAGGGCTACCTGATGGGCAAGGAGGACCGCGAGAGCGTCTTCGTCCACGAGCCGTCCTGGTACGCGGCCTCCGACATCGAGCTGCACCTCGGCCAGCCGGCGGTCCAGCTCGACCGGGACGCCAAGAAGGTGGTCCTCGGCGACGGCACGGCCCTGCACTACGACAAGCTGCTGCTGGCCACCGGCGCCGAACCGCGCCGCCTGGACATCCCCGGCACGGGTCTCGCCGGGGTGCACCACCTGCGGCGCCTCGCGCACGCCGAACGGCTGAAGGGGGTCCTCGCCGGGCTCGGCCGGGACAACGGCCACCTGCTCATCGCGGGTGCCGGATGGATCGGCCTGGAGGTCGCCGCCGCGGCCCGCGGGTACGGCGCGGAGGTCACCGTCGTCGAGCCGGAGGCCACGCCGCTGCACGCGGTGCTCGGCCCGGAGATCGGCCGGCTCTTCGGCGACCTGCACTCCGATCACGGGGTGCGCTTCCACTTCGGGGCGCGGCTGACCGAGATCGTGGGGCACGACGGCATGGTGTTGGCCGCCCGCACGGACGACGGGGAGGAGCACCCGGCGCACGCGGTGCTCGCCGCGATCGGGGCCGCGCCGCGGACCGCGCTCGCCGAGACCTCCGGGCTGGCCCTGGTCGACCGGGAGCACGGCGGCGGGATCGCCGTGGACGAGTCCCTGCGCACCTCCGACCCGGACGTCTACGCGGTCGGGGACGTGGCCGCCGCCCACCACCCGGTGCTCGGGACCCGGCTGCGGGTCGAGCACTGGGCCAACGCGCTGAACGGCGGCCCGGCCGCCGCGCGGGCGATGCTGGGCCGGGAGGTCAGCTACGACCGGGTGCCGTACTTCTTCTCGGACCAGTACGACGTGGGTCTGGAGTACTCGGGGTACGCGCCGCCCGGCGGCTACGACCAGGTGCTGATCCGCGGGGACGCGGGCAAGCGGGAGTTCATCGCCTTCTGGCTCTCCGAGGGGCGGGTGCTGGCCGGGATGAACGTGAACGTGTGGGACGTCACCGACCAGATCCAGGCCCTGATCAGGTCGAAGACGCCGGTGGACCGCGAGGCCCTCGCGGATCCGTCCGTTCCGCTTGAGTCGCTGGTCACGGCGGAGGGTGCCTGACAGGTTTGCCGGCGCCCGGCCGTAGACTTCACGGGTGGCTGGACGGATCAATGACGACGACGTGAAGGCGGTACGGGACGCGGTCCCGATCGACGCCGTCGTCTCCGAATACCTCCAGCTGCGCAACGCGGGCGGCGGCAACCTCAAGGGCCTGTGCCCCTTCCACGACGAGAAGTCCCCGTCCTTCCAGGTCAGTCCCAGCAAGGGCCTGTACCACTGCTTCGGCTGCCAGGCGGGCGGGGACACCCTCGACTTCGTCATGAAGATCGACCACCTCTCCTTCTCGGAGGCGGTCGAGCGCCTGGCCGGCCTGGCCGGCATCACCCTGCGGTACGAGGAGGGCGGCTACACCTCCGGCACCAGCGGCCGCGGTGACCGCATCCGGCTGGTCGAGGCACACAAGGCCGCCGCCCAGTTCTACGTCGACCAGCTCGGCAGCCCCGAGGCGGAGATCGGCCGCAAGTTCCTGGCCGAGCGCGGCTTCGACCAGGCCGCGGCCACCCACTTCAGCGTGGGCTACAGCCCGGCCGGCTGGGACCACCTGACCCGCTTCCTGCGCGGCAAGGGCTTCACCGACAAGGAACTGATCACCTCCGGGCTCTCCCAGGACAGCCGCAGCGGCAAGCCCATCGACCGCTTCCGCGGCCGGCTGATGTGGCCGATCCGCGACATCAGCGGCGAGGTCGTCGGCTTCGGCGCGCGCAAGCTGCGCGACGACGACAACGGCCCCAAGTACCTGAACACCCCCGAGACGGCGATCTACAAGAAGTCCCAGGTGCTCTACGGCATCGACCTGGCCAAGAAGGAGATCGCGAAGACCTCCCGGGCGGTCGTGGTCGAGGGCTACACCGACGTGATGGCCTGCCACCTCGCCGGCGTCACCACCGCCATCGCCACCTGCGGCACCGCCTTCGGCGGGGACCACATCAAGATCCTGCGCCGGCTGCTCATGGACAACGCGACCGCCGAGGTGATCTTCACCTTCGACGGCGACGCGGCGGGCCAGAAGGCGGCGCTGCGCGCCTTCGAGGACGACCAGAAGTTCGCCGCCGAGACCTCCATCACCATCGCCCCGGGCGGGATGGACCCCTGTGACCTGCGGCTCGCCCAGGGCGATGCGGCCGTCTCGGGTCTGGTGGAGTCCCGCACCCCGCTGTTCGAGTTCGCGCTGCGGCACATCGTCTCCCGGCACAACCTGGAGAACCCGGCGGGCCGCGCCGCCGCGCTGGCCGAGGCCGCGCCGGTCGTCGCGAGCATCAAGGACCTCTCGATCCAGCACGAGTCGGCGGTCCAGCTCGCGGGGATGCTGGGCATCCTCGACGAGCAGTTCGTCGTCAAGCGGGTCGCGCAGCTGGCGCGGTGGGCGCGCGAACGCGGCAACCAGCCGCAGCAGCAGGGCCGGGGCCGCCCCCAGGAACCGGCCCCCGCCGCGCCGTCGCCGGTCGGCGGCGGACCCGCGCTGAACCTGCGCAGCCCCGCCCACCGCACCGAGCGGGAGCTGCTCAAGCTGGCGCTCCAGCGGCCCGCGCTGGTCTCCCCCGCGTTCGACGCGTACGGGATCGACGAGTTCACCGCCCCGCCCTACGCCGCGGTCCGCCAGGCCATCCAGGACGCGGGCGGCGCCTCGCACGCCGCCGACGACTACCTGGCCCGCGTCCGCGAAGCCGCCCCGAACGACACCGTCCGCGCGATGGTCACGGAGCTGGCGGTGGAGGCCATCCACGCCAAGACGGTGGACGAGGTCTACGCCGGCGTGCAGCTGGTCCAGGTCCGCCTGCGCGCCGTCGACAGACGGGTCCTGGAGATCCAGGGCGCCATGACCCGCCTGAGCCCACAGGCCCCGCCGGAGCAGCACGCGGCGGTCCAGGAGGAGCTGTGGGTGCTCCAGCAGTACGGCCAGCGCCTGCGCAACCGCGGCGCCGAAGGCCTCTGACCGCCGCTAGGGCCTGTCTTTCGGATCATGCCGGGCTCGCGGCCGGCCTGATCCAAAAGACAGGCCCTAGGCCGTCTCCGTCGCGGACGCGCCCCGGCGCCTGAACCAGTCGCCGCCCGGTATCTCGGTCCCCGATTCCCGCAGGTCGCGGGCGAGCAGCGGGGCCGCCAGGTAGACCCAGGCCCGGACCGGGCTGCCGTCGGGGCGCAGGGCCCGGCGGGCGATCCTGTCGTAGACGTTCCCCGGGCGGTCCGGGCCCCCGTACTCCTCGAGCACGTCCAGCGCGGCCAGCAGCTCCCCGTACGCCCCCGGCGCCGCCGTGATCAGCTCGCCGACGACGGCCGAGCCGGTCCGGTGCACCGCGTACGGGTATCCGGGGCCGTCGTAGAGCACCGCGTCCGGGAGGGTGGCGGGCTCCTCCGAGGCCGTGCGGCCGCGCAGGAACAGACCGTGGTTGACCTCGCCGGGACGCAGGGTCCCGTAGACGAAGAACGGGAGCGGGGCGGTCGGGTCTTGTGGCCGTTCGACCGATGTCACGGGGCCCTCCCTCGGGATAAGGCGCAGCGTCCGCCGGCCGGGCCGAAAGTCCCGACTTCCCTGCGCCCCACCACCGTACGCACCGCTGTTACACAACCTCCCGGTGCCCGTGACCCGCGCCGTCTAGCGTCGGCCTCCTCCCCCTCCCCCTCACGGTTCTGCGTCCATGACACCTTCGTCCCGCCGCCTGCTCGCCGCCCTCCTGTGCGCCTGCGCACTCGCCGCCGGCGGCTGCACCGCGCCCGGCGGCGGGCTCGGGCCCGGCACGCCCGCGCCGCCCGTGTCCCCCCAGCCGCACCCCGAACCGCTGTGGCCGGCCTGGGCCGCGGCGCCCGGCGCCGCGGTGGGCCGGCAGGAACCTCCGCCGGTGCCGCTGAAGAACGCCCCCGAGGTGGGGCCCGACGGGCTCCTCGGAGTGGACGCCACGGAGGTCGCGCGCGTCGACCCGCGGATGCGCCCGTACCTCGGCAAGACCTCCCTCCGGGAGCCGGGCCGGGCCGGCGTCCGGCCGCCCGTCCACCGGGACCTGACGGGGGACGGACGGCCGGAGCTGATCGTCGCCGCCGACACCGCCACCGGCCGCTCGGCGCTGAGCGTCTACTCGGTGGTCGGCGGCCGGATCGTCTCCGTGCTGTTCACCATGGGCCGCCAGCTCTCGGCCGAGACCATCGGCACCGACCTGCTGGTCCGCATCGCCGCCGACGACGGCTCCGAACAGGCCGTCCGCTACCACTGGGACGGCGAGCGGATGACCGTGATCGACGACGAGCGGACCTTCCGCAGGTCCGGCCCGCGCTGCGGCCCCGGGGAGACCCCGGCGTCCGCCGCTCCGCCCGGCTGCTCCGCCACGGACGGGCGGCTCGCCCCGTGAGCCCCGCGAGCCCTGTCAGCCCCGAAGGTCCCGTCAGTCCCGTCAATCCCCTGAGTCCGGTGAGTCCCGTGCGCGCCTTCCTGACCCGCTGCCGGCGCCTCCCGCGGGCCCTCGGGCTGCGCTGGAAGATCGCCGTCCTGCTCGCCGTCGGCTGCTCGCTCGTCGCCGTCACCATCGGGATCCTGATCCACGGGGCACGCGCCCGCCAGATCGGTGACGCGGCCCGCGCGAGCGCCACCGCCCAGCTGATCGGCGTACGGAGGGTGTACGAGCTGACGGGCCGGCTCGACCCCGACAAGGTCGGCGAGGCCGACGCCCGGATCGACTGCCCGCACCTGCCCGCCCCGCTGCGCGCGGAGGCCCTCGCCGGGCAGCGCACCACCTACCTCGACATGTCCGGCCCCGACCCGGTTGTCTGGGCCGCCCGGCCGCTCGGCGGCGAGCACGTGCTGTCCGTACGCCTGTCGCTGGCCGACGACCGCGCCGAGCTCGCCGAACTGGACCGGCAGCTGGTGGCGTACGGGGTCTCGGTCGTGGCGCTCGCCGCGATGGGCGGGGCGCTGCTGGCCAGCCGGCTGAGCCGGGACCTGCGGACGGCGGCGGAGACGGCCCGCCGGATCAGCGCGGGCGAGCTGGACGCGCGCATCGGCCCGCCGGGGGTGCCGGGGGCGCGGGACGAGGTCGCCGAACTGTCCTCGGCGGTCGACACGATGGCGGCCAGTCTGCAGCAGCGGCTGGAGGCGGAGCAGCGGTTCACCGCGGACGTGGCGCACGAGCTGCGGACCCCGCTGACGGGGCTGCACACCGCTGCCGAACTGCTGCCTCCGGGACGGCCGACGGAGCTGGTCCGTGACCGGGTCGCGGCGCTGCGGACCCTGACCGAGGACCTGCTGGAGGTGGCCCGGCTCGACGCGAACCGGGAGGAGCCGCAGTGGGAGGCCCGCCGGCTGGGGCCCCTGGTGGAGTCGATCACGCGGCGGTCCGGGGTGGTCGCCGAGGTCTTCGGCGCGCAGGGGCCGGACCTCGTGCGCACCGACGTGCGGCGGCTGGAGCGGATCCTGGCGAACCTGCTGGTCAACGCCGGTCGGCACGGCGGTGGACCGGTCACGGTGACGGTGTCGGGGACGACGGTGACGGTCCGGGACCAGGGGCCCGGTTTCCCGGCGAAGCTGCTGTGCGAGGGACCGCAGCGGTTCCTGACCGGCGCACCCGAACGCGGTCAGGGCACGGGGCTGGGCCTGACCATCGCCCTCGGGCAGGCGCAGGTCATCGGCGCCCGGGTCACCCTCGCGAACCCGCCGCCCTCGGGTGCCTCGGCGACGGTCGCGCTCCCACCGGCCTGACCGCGCCCGCTCGGGACGGGAGTCACCCGGACGGCGCGGACCGCGCGGACGGCCCGGATGGCCGCACGAGCGGCCTTGACCTGCGGATACGGTGCGCGCGTGGACCGCGTACGGGCACACCTGACGGGACATCAGCAGGCGGGCGGCGGGCGGGCCGGGTTATCTCGGAAGCACGACCCCGTGTCTTCAGGAGAATCCCCATGCGCCGACGTACCGCACACGTGCTGACCGCGACCGCGCTGACCGCCGCCGCGTTCACCGGGCCGGTCGCCGGCGCGGTCGCCGCCGTGGACCTGGGCATGGTGGGCTTCGCGCCCGGGGACTTCGCCCGGCTGGAGGTGTGGCCCAAGTCCGCCGCTCCCGCCGCCACCGTGACCGTGAACACCACCGCCTGCGGGTCCGGCAGCCACGCCGAGGGCGATGCCACCACGGTCGGCGGCGGCCGGTTCAAGCTGGTCCCGGGCACCCACAAGGAGGTGGTCGTGGGGCAGTTCCAGGTGGCCCACGGCACCCGGCCCGGCACCTACGGCATCGGCGCGACCTGCGCGAACGGCAAGTTCGCCACCGGAGACCTGGTCGTCACCGAACGCGGCCCGCAGGGCCACGTCAACACCGGGGTGGGCGGTGGGACGACCACCACCACCGACCCCGCCAAGATCGCGGTGGGAGCTGCCGTACTGGCCGCTGCCGCCGTCGGCGGTACCTGGCTCCTGCGTCGCCGGGCGAGCGGCACGCGGAGCTGACGGACGCCCACCGCGGCTCCGGCCGCGGTCCGACCGGTACCGTCCCCCGTCGCCCGCCCCGCGAGGTCCCCCCCGTTCGCGGGGCCGGGCGACGGCCAGTCACCCCGAAACGGAAGCCGAGGGGGTACGCATGGGAGGCGAACTCGGTGGTGTCCGGGGCACCGACCGGCAGCCTTGGCCCCCGTCCGGCGACCGCCCCGGATCAGCCGCGCGCCCCCCGTCCCGGGGTGTCCGCCCGACCGCCCGTCACGGGGGACTCGTCGCGCTCGCCGCCTGCATCGGCATCTGGCTCGTCACCAGCGGCTCCCGGGAGCCGGTCGGACCGCCGCTGCCCTCCCCCGCCGAGGCCCTGACCGCCGCCGGCGTCCTGGGCCCGGGCATCGCCCCGCTCCCCGGCTCCCCTCCGGGCAGGATCCGGATCCCCTCCATCCGGGTCGACGCCCCGCTGACCGGGCTGGGTCTGGAGCGGGACGGCAGCCTCGAAGTGCCACCGCCGGACCGGCGCGACCTGGCCGGCTGGTACCGCGAGGGCACCACCCCGGGCGCCACCGGCACGGCCGTCATCGCCGGGCACGTGGACGACGCCGCCGGACCGGGGGTCTTCTACCACCTGGGCGCGCTGCGCCGGGGGGCCGCGATCGAGATCCCGCGCGCGGACGGCCGTACGGCGGTGTTCACGGTCCACGCGGTCGAGGTCTACGAC
Source organism: Streptomyces sp. NPDC048424 (assembly GCF_040651555.1). Taxonomy (NCBI): domain Bacteria; kingdom Bacillati; phylum Actinomycetota; class Actinomycetes; order Kitasatosporales; family Streptomycetaceae; genus Streptomyces; species Streptomyces sp. NPDC048424. The sequence continues at coordinate 26,486 of NZ_JBEZKE010000004.1, forward strand.
GCCAAGGCCTTCCCGGACACCCGCGTGTACGGCCCTTCGGCGCGGGCCGAGCTGCGGGTGATCACCTGCGGGGGCGGCTTCTCGCCGCGCACCGGCTACCGCGGCAACGTGGTCGTCTTCGCGCACCTCACCGGGACGTACTGAGCGCTGGTCATCCCCACTGTTCGAAGCCGAGCTTGACCACGAGCGCGCCCACCACGGTGAGCAGGACGCCGCGGACGAAGCCGCTGCCCTTCTTGAGCGCCATGCGGGCCCCGATCATGCCGCCGGCCAGGTTGAAGACCGCCATGAGCGCGGCGAGCTGCCACAGCACCATGCCCTGGTAGGCGAACATCGCGAGCGCCCCCGCGTTGGTGCAGCAGTTGACGATCTTGGCGGTGGCGGACGCGGTGACCAGGTCGAGGTGGAGCAGCGCCGTGAGCGCGAGCACCAGGAAGGTGCCGGTGCCGGGCCCGATGAGGCCGTCGTAGAAGCCGATGCCGAGGCCCGCGAGCGCGATGGCGAGCAGCACCCGCTGCCGGCTGACGGGCGCGGTCGAGGGGGCGGTGCCGAAGCCCGGCTTGAAGATCACGACGCCCGCGACGATCACGAGCACGCCCATGATCAGCGGCCGGAGCGCGTCCTTGCTGATGCCGCCGGCGAGCGCGGCGCCGCCCATCGAGCCGGCGAGCGCGGCCAGGCCGATGCGGACGGCGAGCTTCACGTCCACCGGGGCCTTGCGGACGTAGGTGACCGCGGCGCCCGCCGTGCCGACGATGGCCACGGCCTTGTTGGTACCGAGGACGGTGGCGGGATGGGCGTTCGGCAGGCCGAGCAGGAGGGCGGGCAGGAGCAGCAGGCCGCCGCCGCCCACCACGGCGTCGATCCAGCCGGCCGCCGCCGCTGCCACGCACAGCACGATGATCATGGTCGTTGATATGTCAGGCACGACATGACCCTATGGAGCTGTCAGGTGCAGGGACCATCAATCCCCGGAAACTTGCGCAAAGGTTGAGCTTTGCCGGGCCGGCGCCCGGTCCGGAGCCACCGGAGCCGCCGGGTCCACCACGGCCGTGAGCACGCTCGCGGCCAGCACACTGGCCGCCCCCAGCCCCGCCGCCACGCGCCGCGGCGGCGGTACGGAGGCCAGCGCGGCCAGCCCGGCCCGCACCACGGAGGGCCGGCGCGGCTTGCGGTGCCGGGCCGTCGTCGCCGGGCCCCCGGAGCCGACGGGTACGGAGAGGGCGACGTGCAAGGGGTGACGCATGGGGCGGTGACTCCTCGGGGTAACGCGGGCAGCGGGAACGGGGCTCAGAAGCTGAAGCACTCGCAATGGATGCGTCCGGCCGGCACCCCGGCCCGCAGCAGCGCCGCCCGGGTCGCCTCGGCCATCCCCGGCGGCCCGCACAGGTACACGTCGTGCTCGGTCAGGTCCGGCACCAGCTCGGCCAGCGCCTGCGGCGCCAGCGGATCGTAGGCGGCGCCCGAAGGCCCCAGCAGGTAGTGCAGCCCGGCCTGCCGTTCGGCGGCGATGTTCTCCAGCTCGCCGCGCAGGACGAGGTGCTCCTCGGCCCCGGCCCGGTAGAGCAGGGTGATGTCCCCGGGACCGCCGGGCAGCGTCTCGAACAGGGCCCGCATCGGGGTGATCCCGACCCCGCCCGCGATCAGCAGCACCTTGGGCCGGGTCCGCCGGGCGGCGGTGAGCGCCCCGAACGGCCCGGTGGCCAGCACCCGCGTGCCGGGACGCAGCCGGCGGATCCGGCGCGAGTGGCCGCCGAGCCCCTTGACGGTGATCCGCAGGGCGTTCCCGCGGACCGGCGCGGACAGCGAGAACGGCAGGGCGGTGTGCCACAGCCGCCGCTGGAGGAACCGCCAGCGCAGGAACTGGCCCGGCTCCGCGCGCAGTTCCGCGAGGTGCTCCCCGTACATGACGACGGAGACCACCCCGGGCCCCTCCACCCGGACGTCCGCGACCCGCAGCGCGTGCCGCAGGGCCTGCCGTACGGGAACCACCGCGCGGTACCAGACCAGCAGGACGGCGACCACCGTGTGGGCGAGCGCCCAGAACCAGGCGGCCGCGGCGAGATCCGGGCCGGCCAACTGGTGGCCGAAGGCGAGAGCGGCGGCGAGGTAGACCAGCAGGTGCACCCCGCGCCAGGTTTCGTGCGACACCCGGCGGCGTACCGCCCGGGCGGAGGTCACGCCGACCGCGGCCAGGAGGACGGTCCCGGCCGCGGCGGCGGCGAGCGCGGGGTAGCCGAGCAGCTCCCGGACGGCGGAGACCACGTCGACACCCTCGTGCACGGCGTATCCGAGCAGGGCGAACAGCCCGTGCCCGAAGCAGAGGAGGAGCACGTACCGGCCGCCGAAGGCGTGCCAGCGGGCGAGCCGGTCGGCGCCGACCCCGTGCTCGACGGCGGGCACCCGGGCCATCAGGAACAGCAGCACGAGCACCCCGTAGCCGGCGAGCAGGCCGGTCAGGTGGGCGGCGGTGGCGAACAGCGCGTCGGGCCGGGCCGAGGGCCGCACCTGCGCCGCCCAGAGCAGGGTCACCACCCCCGCCCCGCCCAGCATCCCGCCCCTGACCCGCCCCACCGCATCTCGCATACGGAGCACGCTAAGGGCCCCGGCGGCGGCCTCGATGATCCTTAAGACGGCCTTGAGGAAGGCCTCACCGACCCTTAACCCGGGCGCTGAGGTCGGCGTTCCGTCCGGGTAACAGCGGCGATGCGGCGGGGAAACAGCGGCCGCGCACGCTCGTGCCATGACCTCGAACCAGCGTGTGGTGGTGATCGGCGGCGGCCTCGCGGGCCTGCGACTGGCCGCGCGGCTGCCCGGTGGGGCGGCGGTGACCGTCCTCGGCGAGGAGCCGCACGTCCCCTACAACCGGGTCCTTCTCGCGGAGGTCCTGGCCGGCCGCTACGCACCGGAGGTCACCGCCCTCCCCACGCCCGGCCCGGCACTGCGCCGGGGCGTCCGCGCGGTACGCATCGACCGCGCCGACCGGACCGTACGGTGCGACGACGGCACGGTGGCGGAGTACGACACGCTGGTCCTGGCCACGGGCTCCAACGCGGTGCTCCCGCCGCTGCGCGGGCTGTTCGAGCCCGAGGGGCGGGACCTCCCGGACGGGGTCCACGCGTTCCGCACGATGGACGACTGCCTGGCCCTCTCGGCGGCCGTACGCCCCGGGGCGCGGGCGGTGGTGATCGGCGGGGGCCTGCTGGGCGTCTCCGCGGCCCGTGCGCTCGCCGCGCGGGGGGCGGTGGTGGTCCTGGCCCAGCAGGGCGAGCGCCTGATGGAACGCCAACTGGACGCCGAAGCCTCCGCCCTGCTGGCCGCGCACCTGACCTCACTCGGCGTGGAGATCCACACGGAATGCCGGGTGCGCGGCCTGCGAATCCAGCCCCTCCGGCGTTTGAGGAGCGGGGGTCCGGGGGCGGCGCCCCCGGCAGCGGAGCCGCGCCCGGCCACGCGGGAAGGCACCCGCAAGGTCACCGGGGTCGAACTCGCCGACGGCTACCGCCTGGAGGCCGATCTCGTCGTGCTCGCCTGCGGCGTACGCCCCCGCACGGGCCTCGCCAAGGCCGCCGGCCTCGCCGTCCGCACCGGCATCGTGGTCGACGACCACCTCCGCACCAGCGACCCCCGCATCCACGCCATCGGCGACTGCGCCGAGCACGCCGGCCAGGTGTACGGCCTGGCGGGCCCGGCCCTGGAGCAGGCCGACGCCCTCGCCGCGGTCCTCACCGGAACCCCCGCCCGCTACACCGGCACCCGCGCCCTCACCCGCCTCACCCTCGGCGGAGCCGAGAACGGATCCCTGGACCTCGCCGCCTTCGGCGAGACCACCCCCCGCCCCGGCGACGACGTGGTCCGCCTCGCCGACGCCACCCGCCGGACCTACCGCAAGGTCGTCGTCCGCGACGACCGGCTCGTCGGCGGGGTACTGCTCGGCGAGCTCTCCACCGTGGGCGCCCTCGCCCGCACCTGGGAGGGCGGCGAGTCCCCGCACGACCTGTTCCACCTGCTCACCGACGACGGAGGCCACTGAGATGACCGAGCCCCTGCCCACGATCGTGCTCATCGGGCACGGCATGGTCGGCCAGCGCTACCTCGAAGCGCTCGCCGAGCGCGGGGTCACCGCCACGCACCGGATCACCGTGCTCTGCGAGGAGCCCCGGCCCGCCTACGACCGCGTGCACCTGACCTCGTACTTCTCCGGCAGCACCGCCGAGGACCTGTCCATGACCCCCGCCGGGTTCATGGCGGAGCACGGCATCGCCCTCCACCTCGGCGACCCCGCCGAGCACATCGACCGGGCCGCCCGCACCGTCACCTCCCGCTCGGGGCGGGTCTACCCGTACGACACCCTGGTCCTGGCCACCGGCAGCTACCCCTTCGTGCCGCCCGTGCCCGGCAAGGACGCCCCCGGCTGCTTCGTCTACCGCACGATCGAGGACCTCCTCGCGATCGAGGAGTACGCGAGCACCCGGACCAGCGGCGCGGTCGTCGGCGGCGGACTGCTCGGGCTGGAGGCCGCCGGCGCCCTCCAGGGGCTCGGCCTCACCACCCGCATCGTCGAGTTCGCCCCGCGCCTGATGCCCGTCCAGGTCGACGAGGGCGGCGGCGCGGCCCTGCTGCGCACCATCGAGTCCATGGGGCTGACCGTCCACACCGGGGTCGGCACCCAGGAGGTGGTGACGGGCGAGGACGGCCACGTCAGCGGCATGCGACTGTCCGACGGCTCCACCGTCGACACCGACCTCGTCGTCTTCTCCGCGGGCGTCCGCCCCCGCGACCAACTGGCCCGCGACGCCGGGCTGGACGTCGGCGAGCGCGGCGGCATCGCGGTCGACGCCCGCTGCCGCACCTCCGATCCGCACGTCTACGCCATCGGCGAGTGCGCCCTCGCCGTCGACGGCCGGGTCTACGGGCTGGTCGCCCCCGGCTACGAGATGGCCGAGACGGCCGCCGAGGACCTGCTGGGCCGCGAGAAGGAGTTCACCGGGGCCGACCTCTCCACCAAGCTCAAACTGCTCGGCGTGGACGTGGCCTCCTTCGGCGACGCCCACGGCAACGCCCCCGGCAGCCTCGACGTCGTCTGGTCGGACTCCCGTTCCGGCGTCTACAAGAAGCTGGTCGTCTCCCCCGACGGGGTCCTGCTCGGCGGTGTCCTGGTCGGTGACGCCGACGCGTACGGCCTGCTGCGCCCGCTCACCGGCAGCGTCCCGCCCGTCGCCCCCGAGCAGCTGGTGCTGCCCGCCGGGGTGGGCGCGCCTGTCGCGCTCGGCCCGTCCTCGCTCCCCGACCACGCCGTGATCTGCTCCTGCCACAACGTCACGAAGAAGGCCATCGCCGCCTGCGCCACCCTCGCCGAGGTCAAGAAGTGCACCAAGGCGGGCACCGGCTGCGGCAGTTGCGTCAAGGTGATCGGCCAGCTGCTGCCGGCCGCCGCCGACAAGGGGCTGTGCGGCTGCTTCCCGTACACCCGCTCCGAGCTGTACGAGATCGTCCGCACCCGGCGGCTGGCCTCGTACGAGCAGCTCCTCGACGGCCACGGCCGCCCGGAGGCCCGCGGCGGCGACGGCTGCGAGGTCTGCAAGCCCACCGTCGGCTCGATCATCGCCTCGCTCGCCCCCACCCTCGGCGCCAGCGGCTACGTCCTGGACGGGGAGCAGGCCGCCCTCCAGGACACCAACGACCACTTCCTGGCGAACATGCAGCGCAACGGCTCGTACTCGGTCGTCCCGCGCATCCCGGGCGGTGAGATCACCCCCGACAAGCTGATCGTGATCGGCGAGGTGGCCCGCGACTTCGGCCTCTACACGAAGATCACCGGCGGACAGCGGATCGACCTCTTCGGCGCGAGCGTGGACCAGCTCCCGCGGATCTGGGCCCGGCTCGTCGACGCCGGCTTCGAGTCCGGGCACGCGTACGGGAAGGCCCTGCGGACGGTGAAGTCCTGCGTGGGGCAGACCTGGTGCCGCTACGGGGTCCAGGACAGCGTCAGGATGGCCATCGACCTGGAGCTGCGCTACCGGGGGCTGCGCGCCCCGCACAAGCTGAAGTCGGCGGTGTCCGGCTGCGCCCGCGAGTGCGCGGAGGCACAGAGCAAGGACTTCGGGGTCATCGCGACGGCGAGTGGCTGGAACCTGTACGTCGGCGGCAACGGCGGGGCCACCCCGCGCCACGCCGACCTCCTGGCCCAGGACCTGTCGGACGCGGAACTGGTCCGGCTGATCGACCGGTTCCTGATGTTCTACATCCGCACCGCCGACCGGCTGGAGCGGACCTCCACCTGGCTGGAGCGGCTGGAGGGGGGCCTGGCGCACCTGCGGGACGTCGTCGTGCACGACTCGCTCGGGCTCTGCGCGGAGCTGGAGTCCCTGATGGCCGACCACGTGGCGCACTACCGGGACGAGTGGGCCGAGACGCTCCAGGACCCGGAGCGGCTGCGCCGGTTCGTGTCCTTCGTGAACGCGCCCGGAGCCCCCGACCCGACCGTGCGGTTCGTCCCCGAGCGCGACCAGGTCAAGCCCGACCTGGCCGTCCTGACCATAGGAGGTGCCGTCCGATGACCGTGGAACTGCAAGTGGCGCAGGGCTGGCTGACGGTGTGCGAACTGTCCTCGCTGGTCCCCGGGCGCGGGGTCGCGGCCCTGCTGCCCGACGGGAGCCAGGCCGCGGTGTTCGTCGACCGCGCGGGGCGCCCGTACGCGATCGGCAACCAGGACCCCTTCACCGGGGCGCACGTGCTCTCGCGCGGGCTGGTGGGGGCCGTGGCGGGCCGGCCGTTCGTGGCCTCGCCGCTGCTGAAGCAGCGCTTCGACCTGGAGTCGGGGCGCTGCCTGGACGACGAGGAGGTGGCGGTCCGGACCTATCCGGTGCGGACCGCCGCGACCTCGTGACCTCGTGGCCTCACGGATCTCGGTGCGGGACGGTCAGCCCTGGTCCTGGACCATGGCCGGGTCCATCCACATGATCTCCCAGGTGTGGCCGTCGAGGTCGTCGAAGGCGCGGCCGTACATGACGCCGTGGTCCTGGGCGGGGCGGGGTTCGGTGGCGCCGGCCGCCAGGGCCCCGTCCACCAGCTCGTCGACGGCGGTGCGGCTGGGGGCGCTCAGACAGAGCAGCACCTCGGAGGTCTTCGTCGCGTCCGCGATCTCCTTGTGGGTGAAGTCCTTGTAGCGGTCCTCGGTCAGGAGCATCGCGACGATGGTGTCGCTGATGACCATCGAGGCGCAGTTCTCGTCGGTGAACTGGGCGTTGAAGGTGTAGCCCAGCTTGCCCCAGAAGGTCTTGCTGGACTCCAGGTCCTTGACCGGCAGGTTGACGAAGATCATGGTGGCGGACATCGGGGTCCCTCTTCTCTCGGGTGCGGTGCTCGGTGCGTGCCGCTCGGTGCTTTCGGGAGGTAGACCGCGGGGCCGCGAGGAACTCATCGCTCCCCGCGAAGTTTTTTTGAACGTCGAGCGGTCGCTCGTGCGTCATGAGGAGTTGGCGCCCCGGCAACGGGCGCCTCCTAGGTTCCTCCACGCGTGCGACCCCGCGCTCGACCGGGTGCGGGGGCCTTCCTCCCACAGGAGTGACCGTGGAACGTCGTACCTTCCTGCGCGGCGCCGTCATCGGCTCGTCGGCCGCCGCCTTCGGCGGCACGTTGATGCACGGGGCCGCCTACGCGGCGCCCGCCCAGCCCGGCGCCGGACCCTACGGGGCGCTCGGCGCGGCGGACGCCAACGGCATCATGCTCCCCAGCGGCTTCACCAGCCGGGTGATCGCCCGCTCGGGCCAGACCGTCGGCGGCACCTCGTACACCTGGCACAGCGCTCCCGACGGCGGCGCGTGTTTCGCCGACGGCTCGGGCTGGATCTACGTGTCCAACTCGGAGATCAACCCCTCCGGCGGGGCGAGCGCGGTGAAGTTCAACTCCTCCGGCAGCGTCACCGGCGCCTACCGGATCCTCTCCGGCACGCGGCAGAACTGCGCGGGCGGCAAGACCCCGTGGAACACCTGGCTGTCCTGCGAGGAGGTCGACCGCGGCTTCGTCTACGAGACCGACCCGTACGGCGTGAACGCGTCCGTGCAGCGTCCCGCGATGGGCCGCTTCAAGCACGAGGCGGCCGCCGCCGACCCGGTGCGCCAGGTGATCTACCTGACCGAGGACGAGACGAGCGGCTGCTTCTACCGGTTCATCCCGACCACCTGGGGCAACCTCTCCTCCGGCACCCTCCAGGTCCTCAAGGCCGGCACCGCCACCTCGGGCTCCTTCACCTGGGCCAACGTCCCCGACCCGGACGGCTCCCCGACCGCGACCCGCAGCCAGGTGTCCGGCTCGAAGAAGTTCAACGGCGGCGAAGGCTGCCACTACGCCAACGACACGGTCTGGTTCACCACCAAGGGCGACAACCGCGTCTGGCAGCTCAACCTCACCAACAACACGTACGAACTGGCCTACGACGACTCCCTCGTCCCCGGCGGCGCGGCCCCGCTGACGGGCGTCGACAACGTCACCGGTTCCTCGTTCGGCGACCTGTACGTCGCCGAGGACGGCGGCAACATGGAGATCTGTGTGATCACCCCGGACGACGTGGTGGCCCCCTTCCTGCGGATCACCGGCCAGTCCTCCTCGGAGATCACCGGCCCGGCCTTCTCCCCGGCCGGCAACCGCCTCTACTTCTCCAGCCAGCGCGGCACCACCGGCAGCTCCTCCGCCGGCATCACCTACGAGGTCACGGGCCCGTTCCGCCTCTAGCCTCGCCGCACCATCCGGCCCGGCCGCGCCATCCAGCCGGCCGCACCATCCAGCCCCGCCGGCGTTTGAGGCGCGGGGTCCGGGGCGGAGCCCCGCTCTCTCAGCCCCGCCGGCGTTTGAGGCGCGGGGGCTCGGGGGCAGCGCCCCCGCAACGGACCGGCACCCGCACAACCGGCCGCACCCCGACGGGTTCACCCCACCGAGGTGCGGCCACCGTCATGAGGCGACGGCCCCGCCCTTCAGCAGGGCGGCCCCGAGCGGCGTCACGGTATGCAGCACCGCGTTCCCCCGCCGCAACGTGGTCACCAGCCCCGCCTCCCGCATCACGCACGCGTGCTGACTCGCGGACGCCAGCGAGACCCCGGCCCGGCGGGCCAGCTCACTGGTGGTCGCCCCGTCCCCTATGGCCCGCAGCACCACCGACCGCGTGTGCCCCACCAGCTTGCCCAGGGTGCGCTGGCGCTGCTCCTCCACGGGCCGCGCCGCCTCACCCCCCGCCGGCGCCGAGGCCAACTGCGCCGCCGCCGGGTAGACCAGCACCGGCGGCAGCTCCGGATCGTGCAGGGTCACCGCGGTGCGCCGACAGAAGAAGGACGGCTGGAGCAGCAGCCCGCGCCCCCGCAGCCGTACGTCCCGGTCCACCGGGTAGTCGCACTCCAGGACCGGCGCCCGCCAGCGCAGCATCGGCGGCAGCGAGTCCAGCAGCTCGTCCGCGCCCCCGTCCAGCAGGGCCCGGCCGCGCGCGGCCCGCTCGGCCTCTATCTGGGCCTGGATGTGCGTCCAGTACGGCTCCACGGCGGCCCGGTGGTACGCGCGGAGCTCGCCCATGAGCCGCGGCAGCTGCTTGTCACCGCTGTCCATGAACTCCCGGAGCCGCGGCGTCATCGGCGCACCGGCGCCCAGCAGCTGCAGCTCGCGCCGCATGCGCTCGGGACGGATCCCGCGCAGCGCGTCGAGGCCCACGTCCCACCCGTACTGCCCCTCCACGGGGGTCAGGAAATCGGGGAAATAACCACGACTCGGTATGAGCATACCGAGCGTGCGTGTTTCACTATTCAACCTGCTCCGGGTTTCCGTACGCCATTCACCGAACAACCGGGCATCGCGCCGGTCTCTTAAGCGGTGAAAGCTGAGAATCGTTTCCCACAACGCATCGGGACGCCCTGCCATCCGTACGCGTGCCAGGTCCACTCCAGTGAAATGGATACGCAGCACCGAACCCCCACCTGTGCAACCGCAATCCCCCCGCCCCATGAGTATGCATGCCGTCACACGTTGTCACCACGCCCTTTCGGCCACAGTTGAAACCCCTTTCGGCAGGGGCGTGACAACCGAAATCCTGTACTCCGCCGGGCACACTCCGATGCGACCGAAACGCTCCGTGAAGGCCGTGGGGGGCTTTGCGGGGCCTGGCGGTCGGTCGCACCGGGAAGCGCCGACGTGCCCGGCAGAATGACAGCGGCGGTGGACGGGTGGGGATCCGTCCACCGCCTGCTGGCGTAAAGATTTGTTGAACAACGGAAATAGGCGCGCCCGCCACCGGGCAGTCAGGGAACCCGGGGGCAGGCGCGGTCTATGGGAGCCCTTGGCAGGGCCCGGGGGGGGTCAGCGGCTGTCGCTGCCCTTCGCCTCGGCGGCCGCACGACCGGCCTCCAGGCGCGCCACCGGAATCCGGAAGGGCGAGCAGGAGACGTAGTCGAGGCCGACCTCGTGGAAGAAGTGGACGGACTCGGGGTCGCCGCCGTGCTCGCCGCAGACGCCGAGCTTGAGGTCGGGGCGGGTGGCCCGGCCGGCCTGGACCGCGCTGCGGACCAGTGCGCCGACGCCGTCCTTGTCGATGGTCTCGAAGGGCGAGACCCCGAAGATGCCCTTCTCCAGGTACGCGGTGAAGAAGCTGGCCTCGACGTCGTCGCGGGAGAAGCCCCACACCGTCTGGGTCAGGTCGTTCGTACCGAAGGAGAAGAACTGCGCGGCCTCGGCGATCTGGGCGGCGGTCAGCGCGGCGCGCGGCAGCTCGATCATGGTGCCGATGGACAGCTTGAGGCTGGTGCCGGTGGCGGCCTCGACCTCGGCGATGACCTGGTCGGCCTCCTCGCGGACGATCTCCAGCTCCTGGACGGTGCCCACGAGCGGGACCATGATCTCGGCGCGCGGGTCGCCCTTGGCGTTCTTGCGCTCGGCCGCGGCCTCGGCGATCGCCCGGACCTGCATCTTGAACAGACCGGGGATGACCAGGCCGAGGCGGACGCCGCGCAGACCCAGCATCGGGTTCTGCTCGTGCAGCTTGTGCACGGCCTGGAGCAGGCGCAGGTCGTTCTCGTTGGCGTCCTGGCGGGACTCGGCGAGGGCGACGCGCACCGACAGCTCGGTGATGTCGGGCAGGAACTCGTGCAGCGGCGGGTCGAGCAGGCGGACGGTGACGGGCAGGCCGTCCATCGCCTCGAACAGCTCGACGAAGTCCTTCTTCTGTAGCGGCAGAAGGGCACTGAGTGCCTCGTCGCGCTCGCTGTCGGTGTCCGCGAGGATCAGTCGCTCCACCAGTTCGCGGCGCTCGCCGAGGAACATGTGCTCGGTGCGGCACAGGCCGATGCCCTGGGCGCCGAAGCGGCGGGCGCGCAGCGCGTCCTCGGCGTTGTCGGCGTTGGCGCGCACCCGCAGGCGGCGGACGCGGTCCGCGTAGGCCATGATCCGGTGCACGGCGGCGACGAGCTCGTCGGCGTCGTCGGCGCCGGCGTGCATGCGGCCCTCGAAGTACTCGACGACCGGGGAGGGTACGACGGGTACCTCACCCAGGTACACCTTGCCGGTGGAGCCGTCGATGGAGACGACGTCGCCCTCTTCGATGACCGTCTCGCCGACCGTCATGCGGCGGCGCTTGGTGTCGACGTCGAGCTCCTCGGCGCCGCAGACACAGGTCTTGCCCATGCCGCGGGCGACGACGGCGGCGTGCGAGGTCTTGCCGCCGCGCGAGGTCAGGATGCCCTCGGAGGCGATCATGCCGTCCAGGTCGTCCGGGTTGGTCTCGCGGCGGATCAGGATGACCTTCTCGCCCGAGCGGGACCACTTGACGGCCGTGTAGGAGTCGAAGACGGCCTTGCCGACGGCCGCGCCCGGGGAGGCGGCGATGCCGCGGCCGAGCAGGGTGGTCTTGGCGCCCTCGTCGAAGCGCGGGAACATCAGCTGCGCCAGCTGGTGGCCGGTGACGCGCTGGAGGGCCTCGGCCTCGTCGATCAGGCCCTGGTCCACGAGCTGGGTGGCGATGCGGAACGCGGCGCCGGCGGTGCGCTTGCCGACACGGGTCTGGAGCATCCACAGCTGGCCGCGCTCGATGGTGAACTCGATGTCGCAGAGATCCTTGTAGTGGTTCTCCAGCGTCGTCATGATCGTCATGAGCTGGTCGTACGAGGCCTTGTCGATGGCCTCCAGGTCCGCGAGCGGGACGGTGTTGCGGATGCCCGCGACGACGTCCTCGCCCTGGGCGTTCTGGAGGTAGTCGCCGTAGACGCCCGCGTGGCCGCTGGCGGGGTCGCGGGTGAAGGCGACGCCGGTGCCGGAGTCGGGGCCCAGGTTGCCGAAGACCATGGAGCAGATGTTGACCGCGGTGCCCAGGTCGCTCGGGATGCGCTCCTGGCGGCGGTAGAGCTTGGCGCGGTCGGTGTTCCACGAGTTGAAGACGGCCTCGACGGCGAGGTCCATCTGCTCGCGGGCGTCCTGCGGGAACTCGCGGCCGGCTTCCTTCGCCACGATCTTCTTGAAGTGCTTGACCAGCTTCTTCAGGTCGGCGGCGTCGAGGTCGGTGTCGACGGTGACCTTCTTGGCGGCCTTGGCCTCGTCGAGGGCGTCCTCGAAGAGCTCGCCCTCGACGCCGAGGACGGTCTTGCCGAACATCTGGATGAGGCGGCGGTACGAGTCCCACGCGAAGCGCTCGTCACCGGCCTGGGAGGCAAGGCCGGTCACGGACTCGTCGGAGAGACCGATGTTCAGGACGGTGTCCATCATGCCGGGCATCGAGAACTTGGCGCCGGAGCGGACGGAGACCAGCAGCGGGTCGTCCGACTGTCCGAGCTTCTTGCCCATCTTCGCCTCGAGGGCCGCAAGGTGGGCGCTGACCTCTTCGCGCAGCGCGGCCGGGGCCGTGCCGCTCTCGAGGTAGACCTTGCAGGCCTCGGTGGTGATGGTGAAGCCGGGAGGGACCGGCAGACCCAGGTTGGTCATCTCGGCGAGGTTGGCTCCCTTGCCGCCGAGAAGGTCCTTGAGGTCGCGGTTGCCCTCGGTGAAGTCGTAGACGAACTTCTGATCTTTGTTTTCCGACACGGGTCTCGACTCCTCGAGGCTCGGTGGCTGCCCTGACGGCCAGGAACATACCCAGATCGAAGGCTTCTGGGTACGTCCACTTGGTCGTCATGCGGCTGTAACCACCCGTGCGCCAGCAGATCGAAAGTAACTCATGGGTAATCAGAAAGTACGAAGAGCGTTCACCTCTCGAACGAGGAGGGTGCTTCTGAGGCGTAATCACGCTCGGATGAGCGATCATCGATCCATTTGCGTTCAAGAGTTGAACGCACAAAGGGTGGCACCCAGTGCCACCCTTTGAAAGTCTTACCCGTGACTTCAGTGCTCATCTGAGCGAAACCCTTCCCATGCGTGGCGTATATCACGCGCCACGGAGGGCGATTTGTCAGCCTCCGGAGGTGTCCAGTTCAGCGTCCTCGCTCACACCCGCGCAGTCGTACGGGTCCTTCAGCCAGCCGTCCGGCAGGACAACTCGGTTGTTTCCGGACGTCCGACCGCGCGGGCCGTCCGCACTCTCGGGCCATGCCTGGTCCAGGTCCAGCTCGCTCAGATGAGCGTCCAGCTCGGCCAGGGAAGAGGTGACCGCGAGCCTCTTGCGCATCTCGGACCCCACCGAGAAGCCCTTCAGGTACCAGGCCACGTGCTTACGGAAGTCGATCACCCCGCGCGCCTCGTCGCCGATCCACTCCCCCAGCAGCTGTGCGTGCCGGTGCATGGTGGCCGCGACCTCGCGCAGCGTCGGCTTGTGGAAGTCCTCCGGGCGGCCCTCGAAGGCCGCCACCAGGTCGTTGAACAGCCACGGCCGCCCCAGGCAGCCCCGGCCCACGACCACGCCGTCGCAGCCGGTCTCGCGGACCATGCGCAGGGCGTCCTCGGCGCACCAGATGTCGCCGTTGCCGAGCACGGGAATCTCCGGCACGTGCTCCTTGAGCCGCGCGATGGCGTCCCAGTCGGCGGTGCCGCCGTAGTGCTGGGCCGTGGTCCGTCCGTGCAGGGCTATCGCGGTGACCCCCTCCTCGACGGCGATCCGGCCGGCGTCGAGGTAGGTGAGGTGGTCGTCGTTGATGCCCTTGCGCATCTTCATGGTGACCGGCAGGTCGCCGGCGCCCGCGACGGCCTCGCGGAGGATCGCGCGGAGCAGGTTGCGCTTGTACGGGAGGGCCGAGCCGCCACCCTTGCGGGTGACCTTGGGGACCGGGCAGCCGAAGTTGAGGTCGATGTGGTCGGCGCGGTCCTCTTCGACGATCATCCGGACGGCCTTGCCGACCGTCGCCGGGTCGACCCCGTACAGCTGAATCGAGCGAGGCTTCTCGGTCTCGTCGAAGTGGATCAGCTGCATGGTCTTCTCGTTGCGCTCGACCAGGGCGCGGGTCGTGATCATCTCGCTCACGAACAGCCCCTTGCCGCCCGAGAACTCCCGGCAGAGGGTACGGAACGGGGCATTGGTGATGCCGGCCATGGGCGCGAGCACCACCGGGGGCTGCACGGTGTGCGGGCCGATCGCGAGGGGCGGAGGGAGCGTGGTCATCCGCCCATTGTCCCGCATGCCGAGGGGGTGTGGCAGACGTAGCATCGGCGGCATGATCGAGCCGAGTCCCCGGCAGCGCATGCTCGTCCTGGCGATCTGCTGCATGAGCCTGCTGATCGTCAGCCTCGACAACACCGTGCTCAACGTCGCGCTGCCGTCGATGCGCCGAGAACTCGACGCCTCGGTCGCGGGGCTGCAGTGGACCATCGACGCGTACACCCTGGTCCTGGCCTCGCTGCTGATGCTCGCGGGCTCCACGGCCGACCGGATCGGCCGCCGCAAGGTGTTCGTCGCCGGCCTGCTGGCCTTCGGCCTGGGCTCCCTGCTGTGCTCGCTCGCCCCCAGCCTCGACTGGCTCATCGTCTTCCGGATGGTGCAGGCGATCGGCGGCGCGATGCTCAACCCGGTGGCGATGTCGATCATCACCAACACCTTCACCGATCCGGCCGAGCGGGCCCGGGCCATCGGCGTGTGGGGCGCGGTCGGGGGCGTCTCCATGGCCGCCGGGCCCCTGATCGGCGGGGTGCTGGTGGACTCCGTGGGCTGGCGCTCGATCTTCCTGATCAACCTGCCGATCGGTCTGGCCGCGCTCGTGCTGACCCTGCGCCACATCCCCGAGTCCCGGGCGGCCCGGCCGCGGCGTCCGGACCCGGTGGGCCAGGTGCTGGTCATCGCCCTGCTCGGCAGTCTGACGTACGGGATCATCGAGGCCCCGGCCGCCGGCTGGCGCTCGCCGCTGATCATGGGGTGCGCGGTGGTGGCCGTGGCCTCGCTCGTGGGGCTGCTGGTCTACGAGCCCCGGCGCGAGGAGCCGCTGATCGACCTCCGGTTCTTCCGGAGCGCGCCCTTCAGCGGGTCGACCGTGATCGCGATCAGCGCCTTCGCCGGTCTGGCCGGCTTCCTCTTCCTGAACACGCTGTACCTCCAGGACGTACGGGGGCTCAGCGCCCTGCACGCCGGGCTCTACATGCTGCCGATGGCGGCCCTGACCGTCCTGTTCGCGCCGCTGGCGGGGCGGCTCGTGGGCAGCCGGGGGCCGCGGATCTGCCTGCTGATCGCGGGCGTGGCGATGGCGTCGAGCGGGCTGCTGTTCGCCCTGTTCGAGGCCGAGACCTCCAACCCGCTCCTGTTCACCGGGTACGTGCTGTTCGGGCTCGGCTTCGGCATGGTGAACGCGCCGATCACCAATACGGCGGTGTCCGGGATGCCGCGCTCCCAGGCGGGCGTCGCGGCCGCCATCGCCTCCACCAGCCGCCAGACCGGCGGCACGCTGGGCGTGGCGGTCATCGGCTCGGTCCTGGCGGCGGGGCTGGCCGGCGGCTCCGACTTCTCCGGGGCGGCCCAGCCGGCCTGGTGGATCATCACGCTGTGCGGACTGGCGGTGCTGGTCGTGGGTGCGGTGACGAGCGGCAGCTGGGCCCGCGCGACGGCGGAGCGCACGGCCCGCACCCTGGAGGAGCCCGTCAGTCCGTCCGCGACGGCGGGTTCGCCGCGCGCCTGACCGCGAGCCCGGCCGGGCGCCTGACCGGGCGCCTGGCCGGGCGCCTGACCGGGCGCTTGGCCTTGGCCGGGCGGCCGGCCCGCACGGCGCCTATTCGTCGCAGTCGAAGTCCTCGGCCGAGGTGTTGACCCGGCCGAGGAGGCCGCGCAGGAGTTCGCACTCCTGCTCAGACAATCCCGCGAACATGCCGCCTTCGACCTCGTCGAGGGCGGCGTTCGTCTTGCGCAGGGCGGCCTCCCCGGCGGCGGTGATGGCCACGTTGTGACGGCGCCGGTCGGCCGGGTCGCGGCGGCGTTCGGCCAGGCCGTCGCCCTCCAGGTCGTTCAGGATCCCGACGAGCACGCTCGGGTCCACCTCCAGCCGCTCGGCGAGCGCCCGCTGGCTGATGGGGCCGCCCTCCAGGTGCATCAGCGTCATCGCGTGCCGCGGGGTGAGCCCGGCGGCGCTGAGCGCCCTCTTCATCCGGGTCTGGGTGACCGCTCCGTGCCAGGCGAGCAGCAGGCCCAGCCGCTGCGGGGGGTGCGGTCCGTCCTGATCTGCCGTCATGGTCCACATCGTAGCAATCGAGAAATGATTGCGTTGGAGATATCGTTGATGCTATTCAATGATTCGACACGATCGACCATTGGAGACCCTCATGTTCATCGCCTACGCCGTCGTCGGCGGCCTGCTCGCCCTCGTCCTCGCCGCCTCCGCCACCTTCACCCTCCAGCGCAACGACCAGATCGTGGCGAGCATGCAGAAGGTCCAGGTCCCGGACGCGTGGCTGCCGCGGCTGGCCACCCTCAAGGCCGCCGGGGCGATCGGCCTGGTCGCCGGCCTGTGGGTGACGCCGCTCGGCGTGGCCGCCGCCATCGGCGTGACCCTCTACTTCATCGGCGCGGTCATCAGCCACCTGCGCGTCAAGGACTACGACCTCGCACCGGCTGCCGTTCTCGCCGTGGTCGCGGCGGCGGCCCTGGCCCTGCGGATCCTCGCCTGACACGGACGAGTGACAGATGTTGAAATCTGTCATCCGTCATGCCATTCTCGTTCCATGACGAAGAACGAGAACACTCAGACGACCACCCAGACGACCACGCGGACGACCACCCTCGGCAGCACCGGCCCCTCCGTCTTCCCGCTGGGGCTGGGCTGCATGGGGATGTCCGCCCTCTACGGCGAGGCCGACCGAGCCGAGTCCCTCGCGACCATCCACGCCGCCCTGGACGCGGGCATCACGCTGCTCGACACCGGCGACTTCTACGGCATGGGCCACAACGAGCTGCTGATCAACGAAGCCCTGCGCACGGCGCCCGCCGCAGCCCGCGAGCAGGCGCTGACCAGCGTGAAGTTCGGCGCGCTGCGCACCGTCGAGGGCGGTTTCACCGGCTATGACGGGCGGCCCGCGGCCGTCAAGAACTTCCTGGCCTACTCGCTCCAGCGGCTCGGCCGGGACCACATCGACATCTACCGGATCGCCCGCGTGGACCCGGACGTGCCGATCGAGGAGACGGTCGGGGCCATCGCCGAGGCGGTCCAGGCCGGGCACGTGCGCCACATCGGCCTGTCCGAGGTCGGCGCGGACACCATGCGCCGGGCCGCCGCCGTGGCCCCGATCTCCGACCTCCAGATCGAGTACTCGCTGATCTCCCGCGGCATCGAGGAGGAGATCCTGCCGACCGCCCGTGAGCTCGGGATCGCGATCACGGCGTACGGAGTGCTGTCCCGCGGACTGATCAGCGGCCACTTCACCCGCGACCGCTCGCTGGCCCCGGGCGACTTCCGCGGCATGAGCCCCCGCTTCCAGGGCGACAACCTCGACCGGAACCTCGACCTGGTCGAGGCCCTGCGCAAGGTCGCCGAGGACAAGGGGGTCAGTGTGGCCCAGACCGCGATCGCCTGGGTGCTCGCACAGGGCCCCCGGCAGGGCGTGGACCTCGTACCGCTGGTGGGCGCCCGGCGCCGGGACCGGCTCGCCGAGGCACTGGGTGCCATGGACATCACGTTCAGCGCCGCGGACCTGGCGGCCATCGAGGAGGCCGTGCCCGCCGGCGCGGCGGCCGGCGAGAGGTACCCGCAGGCCCAGATGGCCCACCTCGACAGCGAGCACTGAGCTGACGGTACGGTCGTACCCATGTCCCCCGCTGCCGCCGAGCCCCTGACCCCCGAGCGCATCCTCGAGACCACCGAGGAGGTGCTGCGCCGCTTCGGCCCCACCAAGGCGACCGTGGTGGACGTGGCGCGCGCCCTCGGCGTCAGCCACGGCAGTGTGTACCGGCACTTCCCGTCCAAGGCGGCGCTGCGCGAGGCCGTCACGGACCGCTGGCTCGCCAAGAGCGTGGTCATGCTGGAGGAGATCACCTCGGCACCCACCGGGAGCGCCCCCACCAAGCTGGAGGCGTGGCTCGGGGCCCTCTTCGAGGCCAAGCGCCACAAGGCGGGTGCGGATCCGGAGCTGTTCGCGACCTACACCGTGCTGCTCGCCGAGAACAGCGGCGTGGTGGACGCGCATCTGGCCGAGCTGATCGACCAGCTGGCCCGGATCATCGCGGAGGGCGTCGCCGCCGGGACGCTCGCCGCCGAGGACGTGCCGGGCGCCGCCCGGGCGGTCTTCGACGCCACCGGCCGCTTCCACGACCCGCAGTACGCGGCCGACTGGCTCTCACCCACGATCTTCACGGAGTTCGAGGCGGTCACCACGCTGGTCATCCGGGGTCTGCGCGCCTGACCCGGGCCGGCGGGGCCTGTCCGGAACCTGTCGGTCCGCAGAACTTGATGATCATTTTGGGCACGCTCGTCTTGTCCATGTCACCCCCGCGTCTCTACGGTCCCCCTACCGCACTTCATCAGGCTCGTTCCAGGGGGAACCTTGTCCACCCAAGTAGCACGACCCGCGCCTCCCGCCCGCTCGGGGGCCGCGACCGCCATCGGCTGGATCCTGACCATCGGCCTCAACGTGATCGCGCCGATCATCACGTACAACACGCTCGTGGACGACCACGGCTGGAGCGAGTTCTCGGCGCTGCTCCTCAGCAGCGCCTGGCCCGTGCTCGACAGCGTCATCAGCGTGGCCTGGCACCGCAAGCTCGACGAATTCGCCGTGGTCACCCTGGTGTTCATAGTGATCACGGCCGGGGTCACACTCGTCGGTGACCCCTCGGCGCGGGCGCTGCTGGTCAAGGACTCCGCCGTGACCGGGCTGTTCGGGCTGCTCTGCCTGTCCACCCTGCTGGCGAAGCGCCCGCTGATGTTCTACTTCGGCCGCAAGTTCGCCACCGACGGCACTCCCGAGAGCACGGCCTGGTGGAACGGCCTGTGGCAGTACGAGGGCTTCCGGACCACCCTGACCCGGATGACCCTGGTCTGGGGCGTCGCCTACGTCATCGAGGCCGTCGTCCGCGTGATCCTGGCGTACACGCTGAGCACCAAGACCATGGTGACCCTCAGCCCGATCATGATCTACGCGGTGCTCGGCGCGCTGGGTGTGTGGACCGCCATGTACGGCAAGCGCTCCCAGGCGGAGGGCGAGCGCCGCGCCGCCGAGGCCGCCGAAGCCGAGGCGGCGGCCGGGGCGACCGAGGCCGCCGGGGGCTCCACGGCCTGACCCGTCGCGGAAGACGAAAGACCGGTGGCCCGGTGCGCTTCCCGCGCACCGGGCCACCGGTCTTCGTGCGTCCTGACCTAGCAGCCGAGCAGACGGCTGCCGAGGTAGCTCTGGATCTGGTCCAGGGAGACGCGCTCCTGCTTCATGGTGTCGCGCTCGCGCACGGTCACCGCGTTGTCGTCCAGGGTGTCGAAGTCGACGGTGACGCAGAACGGCGTACCGATCTCGTCCTGGCGGCGGTAGCGGCGGCCGATGGCGCCCGCGTCGTCGAACTCGATGTTCCAGAACTTGCGCAGGTCCGCGGCGAGGCCCTTGGCCTTCGGCGACAGCTGCGCGTTGCGGGACAGCGGCAGGACGGCGACCTTGATCGGGGCCAGGCGCGGGTCGAGGCGCATCACGGTGCGCTTCTCCATGACGCCCTTGGCGTTCGGGGCCTCGTCCTCGACGTACGCGTCGAGCATGAAGGCGAGCATGGCGCGGTTGACACCGGCCGCCGGCTCGATGACGTACGGGGTGTACTTCTCCTTGGTCTCCTGGTCGAAGTACACGAGGTCCTGACCGGAGGCGGCGGAGTGGGCCTTGAGGTCGAAGTCGGTGCGGTTGGCCACGCCTTCGAGCTCGGAGAACTCGTTGCCACCGAAGTTGAAGCGGTACTCGATGTCAGCGGTGCGCTTCGAGTAGTGGGACAGCTTCTCCTTCGGGTGCTCGTACCAGCGGATGTTCTCCTCGCGGATGCCGAGGTCGCGGTACCAGTTCCACCGCTCGGCCATCCAGTACTCCTGCCACTGCTCGTCCTCGCCCGGCTTGACGAAGAACTCCATCTCCATCTGCTCGAACTCGCGCGTGCGGAAGATGAAGTTGCCGGGGGTGATCTCGTTGCGGAAGGACTTGCCCATCTGCGCGATGCCGAACGGGGGCTTCTTGCGCGAGGTGGTCTGCACGGTGGCGAAGTTGGTGAAGATGCCCTGGGCGGTCTCCGGGCGCAGGTACGCCTTGGAGCCGGTGTCCTGGGTCGGGCCGAGGTGCGTCTCCAGCATGCCGGAGAACTGCTTGGGCTCGGTGAACTGGCCCTTCACGCCACAGTGGGGGCAGTTGATGTCGGCGAGGCCGTTGGCGGGCAGGCGGCCGTGCTTGGCCTCGTACGCCTCTTCAAGGTGGTCCGCGCGGTGGCGCTTGTGACAGGCGGTGCACTCGGTCAGCGGGTCCGAGAAGGTCGCGACGTGGCCGGAGGCCACCCAGACCTCGGGGGCCAGGATCACGGACGAGTCGATGCCGACGATGTCCTCACGTCCGGTGACCATCGCCTTCCACCACTGGCGCTTGATGTTCTCCTTGAGCTCGACACCCAGCGGGCCGTAATCCCAGGCGGCCTTGGAGCCGCCGTAGATCTCACTGCACGGGAAAACGAAGCCACGGCGCTTGCTCAGGCTGACGATGGTGTCGATCTTGTCGGCGGCCACGGTGCTCTCTTCATTACGAGGACGAACGGCGAAGTCTTTAGGTTACCGGCGCCCGCACCCCCCCTTTCAAATCGGATCCCCTTCTACGGCCGCCCGCCCGGCCTCCCCACCAGGGTTTTTGACAATCGTTTCCATTTTTGATGAAAATGGATGTCATGAACGTACGACGCCTCATACCCACCGCCGTCCTCGCCGGAGCCGTCGCCCTCGGCGCCACGGCCCTCACCGCCTGCTCCGGAGGCGCTGCCACCGGCAGCAAGGACGGCAAGCTCGGCGTGACGGCGTCGTTCTACCCGATGCAGTTCCTCGCCGAGCAGATCGGCAAGGACCACGTGAAGGTCGACGGCCTGACCAAGCCGGGCGTCGAACCGCACGACCTGGAGATCACCCCGCGGCAGACCGCGCAGCTCGGCGAGGCCGACGTGGTCCTCTACCTCAAGAGCCTGCAGCCCGCCGTCGACAAGGCCGTCGCCCAGTCCGGCGTGAAGAACGTCGTCGACGCCGCGACCCTCACCAAGCTGGAGGCCCACGCCTCCTCCGGCCACGACCACGGCGCCGAGGAGGGCCACGCCGAGGGCGAGGGCCACGACCACAGCCACGGCGAGGCCGGCACCGACCCCCACGTCTGGCTCGACCCCGCCAAGTACGCGGAGATCGCCAAGGGCGTCGGCGCCGCCCTGGAGAAGGCCGACCCCGCCCACGCGGCGGACTACCGGAAGAACACCGACGAGCTGGTCGGCCAACTGACCGCCCTGGACACGGAGTTCAAGGACGGCCTGAAGAACACGGCCTCCAGGACCTTCATCACCACCCACTCCGCCTTCGGCTACCTCGCCGAGCGCTACGGCCTGGACCAGGAGGGCATCTCCGGCGTCGACCCCGAGTCCGAGCCGAGCCCGGCCCGGATGAAGGAGCTCCAGGAGGTCGCGAAGAAGGACAATGTCTCCACCGTGTTCTTCGAGACCCTGGCCAGCGACAAGACCGCCAAGGTCCTCGCGGCGGACACCGGACTGAAGACCGACGTCCTCGACCCGCTCGAGGGAATCAGCGACAAGTCCCAGGGCGCTGACTACTTCGAGGTCATGCGGTCCAACCTGAAGAACCTCCAGAAGGCACTCGGTAGCAAGTAATGGCAGCAGCAACGGAGGCGCGAGCCATGCAGTCCACGCCCCGCCCGGCGGACGACCAGCCCGTCATATCCCTGCGCGGGGCCACGGCCTCGCTCGGCTCGCGCCCCGTGCTGCGCGGGATCGACCTCACCGTCCACCGCGGGGAGGTCGTCGCCCTGCTCGGCGCCAACGGCTCCGGCAAGTCCACGGCCGTCCGCGCCGTGGTCGGCCAGGTCCCGCTGACCGACGGCTCGCTCAGCCTCTTCGGCACGGAGTTCAAGCGCTTCCGCGACTGGTCGCGCATCGGGTACGTCCCGCAGCGCACCACCGCCGCCGGCGGGGTCCCCGCCACCGTCCGCGAGGTCGTCTCCTCCGGCCGGCTCGCCCGCACCCGCTTCGGACTCCTGCGCAAGGCCGACCGGGCCGCCATAGAGCACGCCCTGGCCCTGGTCGGCATGGACGGGCACGCCGACGTCTCGGTGGACGCCCTCTCCGGCGGCCAGCACCAGCGCGTCCTCATAGCCCGGGCGCTCGCCGTCGAACCCGAACTGCTGATCATGGACGAGCCGATGGCGGGCGTGGACCTCGCCAACCAGGAGGTCCTGGCGAGCGCCCTGCGCGCGCAGGTCGCCGCCGGCTCCACCGTCCTGCTGGTCCTGCACGAGCTGGGCCCGCTGGAGCCCCTGATCGACCGCGCCGTCGTCCTGCGCGACGGCTGCGTCGTACACGACGGCCCGCCCCCGGAGGCCGTGGGCCAGCACGCCCTGCCCGGCCACGACCACGTACACCCCCACGCGGCGCACGACGCCGAGCCCCTGCGGACGGGACTGCTGAGCTGATGGACATCCTCGATTACGCCTTCATGCAGCGCGCGCTGATCGCGGCCGCCCTGGTCGGCATCACGGCCCCCGCCATCGGCACGTACCTCGTCCAGCGCCGCCAGGCACTCATGGGCGACGGCCTCGGCCACGTCGCCATGACCGGCGTCGCCCTCGGCCTGGTGCTGCACACCAGCCCGGTCTGGATGGCCACCCTCGTCTCCGTCCTCGGCGCCGTCGGCATGGAGCTGATCCGCGCCCGCGGCAGGACCAGCGGGGACGTCGCCCTCGCCATGCTCTTCTACGGCGGCCTCGCCGGCGGCGTCATGATCATCAACCTCGGGGGCGGCCAGACGGCCAGCCTCCTGGGCTCCATGTTCGGCTCGATCACCACGGTCGCCACCGAGGACGTGACCGCGATGGCGATCCTCGCCGCGTTCGTCCTCGTCGTCGCCATCGGCCTGCGCCGGCAGCTCTTCGCCGTCTGCCAGGACGAGGAGTTCGCCCGCGTCACCGGCCTGCCCGTGCGCGCGCTGAACCTGCTGATCGCGGTCACCGCGGCGGTCACCGTCACCGTCGCCATGCGCATCGTCGGCCTGCTGCTGGTCAGCGCGATGCTGGTGATCCCGGTCGCGGCCGCCCAGCGGCTCACCCGCAGCTTCGCCACCACGCTGGGCCTGGCCATGGCCATCAGCGTGACCGTCTCCCTGACCGGCACGGCGGCCACCTACTACATGGACGTGCCCTCGGGCGCGACGATCGTCCTGCTGGCCATCGGCGTCTTCATGGTGCTGACGGCCCTGTCCGCGCCCCTGGCCCGGCGGCGGGCCAAGGCGTCCCGCGTGGCCGAAGAGGTGTGCACGCGGGACGACGTAAAGGTCTAGAGGCCTCGGCCGCCTGGCACAATGGCGGCAGGCCGATACGAGGAGGAACCGGTGGCGACTGCGCCTGGCGAGATGAATACCGCGCCAGTACGAGGGCGATCCACCCGGCAGCGGGCGGCCGTGGCGGCGGCCCTGGACGAGGTGGACGAGTTCCGCAGCGCCCAGGAACTCCACGACATGCTCAAGCACCGTGGCGATTCCGTGGGCCTGACCACCGTCTACCGCACCCTCCAGTCGCTCGCGGACGCCGGTGAGGTCGACGTCCTGCGCACCAGCGACGGCGAGTCCGTCTACCGCCGCTGCTCCACCGGCGATCACCACCACCACCTGGTCTGCCGCAAGTGCGGCAAGGCGGTCGAAGTGGAGGGCCCGGCCGTGGAGAAGTGGGCGGAATCCATCGCGGCCGAGCACGGCTACGTGAACGTGGCCCACACGGTGGAGATCTTCGGCACCTGCGCCGACTGCGCGGCGACCGCTACCTAGGCCCTGTCCGGGCGATCTTCCGGATCCGGCCTAGAGCCTGCGCAGGTTCCGGTCGAGGATCGCCCGCAGGCGGTCGATGTCGGCGGGCTCCTGGGCTCCCCGCTTCGGCAGCGCCGCGAGGCAGCTCGCGCGCGGGCCCCCGACCAGGACGAAGAGATCCGGCGTCTCCACGTACTCCGTGAAGAGCTGCCAGTCGTACGTGTAGGACATGGTCTCGCCCGTGGTCGCGGTGCCCCGCTCGTCGATCACCGTGCGGCACTCCCCGTACGGGGTCGTCACCCCGTGGAGCCGGCGGGCCATGCCGCGCCGGCTCCGTACCCCACCGATGAGCCCGGCGCCCAGGCCCAGCACCGCGCTGACCACGATGACGGCCGGCAGGAGTCCGCGGAGCAGGCCGAACATCGTCACGAGGCCCGTCGTCAGCAGCGGGATCAGGGCCATCTCCGCCCGGCCCGCCCCCGTCTTCCGGGCGCGGGCCCGTACGGCCTGCCGGAAGTCCTCGATCGTCAGCCGGTACCCGAATACGGCCTGCTCCACCTGCTGCGCCTGCTCCCCGCTCATGTTCATGACACGGGAGCGTAGACGACGCTCAGGCCGATCCCTCGGCCTGGTTCGGGACGGCGCCGCCGAAGCGGCGGTCGCGCTGCGCGTACTCCAGGCAGGCCGCCCAGAGGTTGCGGCGGTCGAAGTCCGGCCACAGCACGTCCTGGAAGACCATCTCGGCGTACGCGCTCTGCCAGAGCAGGTAGTTGGAGGTGCGCTGCTCCCCGCTCGGGCGCAGGAACAGGTCCACGTCCGGCATGTCCGGGTAGTACATGTACTTCGCGAAGGTCTTCTCGTTGACCTTCGACGGGTCCAGCCTGCCGGCCGCCACGTCGCGGGCGATCGCCTGCGCCGCGTCCGCGATCTCGGCGCGGCCGCCGTAGTTCACGCAGAAGTACAGGGTCATCGCGTCGTTGTCGACGGTCTGCTCCTGGGCGACCTGGAGCTCCTGGACGACCGACTTCCACATCTTCGGCATGCGGCCGACCCAGCGGATGCGGATGCCCAGCTCGTTCATCTCGTCGCGGCGGCGCCGGATGACGTCACGGTTGAAGTTCATCAGGAAGCGGACCTCGTCGGGCGAGCGCTTCCAGTTCTCCGTCGAGAAGGCGTACAGCGAGAGGTTCTTGACGCCCATCTCCAGGCAGCCCTTGAGCACGTCGAGCACGACGCCCTCGCCGACCTTGTGGCCCTCGGTGCGCGGCAGACCGCGCTCCTTGGCCCAGCGGCCGTTGCCGTCCATGACGACCGCGACGTGGTTCGGGACCAGCTCGCCGGGGATCTTCGGCGGGACCGCGCCGGACGGGTGCGGCTCGGGAACCTTGTACTCGCGGCGAGAGCGCCCCAGAATCCCGCGTCGTGCCATGTGCCCAGCTCCTATTTCTCGACGTATCGCAGGGAGCGTAGCCCGCGCTCCAGATGCCAGTGCAAATAGGCGGAGACCAGCCCGCTGCCCTCCCGCACGTGACGCGCCTCGCACGCGTCGGCATGCCCCCAGTCGCCCGTCAGCAGGGCGCTGAGCAGGGCGATGGCCTCAGACGAGGGTACGACGCTGCCGGGCACCCGGCAGTCCCCGCATATCACTCCGCCCGCGCCGACGGAGAAGTGCCGGTTGGGGCCGTGGATCCCGCACTTCGCGCAGTCGTCGAAGCTGGGCGCGTAGCCGTTGACGGCGAGGGAGCGCAGCAGGAAGGCGTCGAGGATGAGGTTCGGTTCGTGTTCGCCGCGCGAGAGCGTGCGCAGGGCGCCGACGAGCAGCAGGTACTGCTGGACGGAGGGCTCGCCCTCGTTCTCGGTGAACCGCTCGGCGGTCTCCAGCATGGCGGTGCCGGCGGTGTAGCGGGCGTAGTCGGTGACGATGCCGTTGCCGTACGGGGCGATGATCTGGGTCTGGGTGCAGAGCGGCAGGCTGCGGCCGATCAGTTCGCTGCCGCGGGCGAAGAACTGCACGTCGGCGTGGGAGAAAGGTTCCAGCCCGGCGCCGAACTTGGACTTCGTACGCCGGACCCCGCGGGCGACGGCCCGCACGCGGCCGTGGCCCCGGGTCAGCAGCGTGATGATGCGGTCCGCCTCACCCAGCTTCTGGGTGCGCAGCACGATGCCGTCGTCGCGGAACAGACTCATGCGCCCATTGTCGCCTGTGCGGGTACCGGCTCGGGGACAGCGGTGGCCCCTCGCCCGGACCTGGGGTCCGGACGAGGGGCCACCACCCCTTGGGAGGATCAGCCGGCGGAGGACGTCTCCGCGTCGTCCGCCTTCTCGGCGCCGGCCGGGGCGGCCACCGGCTGGGCGGGCAGCTCGGCCTTGGCGGCGTCGGGGGCGGGGGCGTCGTCCGGGGCGGGGGCGGGGGCGGCGTCGGCGGCGGGAGTGCCGGGGGTGTCGTGGGCGCCGTCCTTGGCCAGGCCGTTGAAGACCAGGTTGAGGACGATGGCGGCCGTGGCACCGAGGGTGACACCGCTGTTGAGGAGCGAGGACAGGTCCGCGTCCATGTGCTTGGTGAAGAAGACCGGGACGGTCGCGGGGAGCAGGGCGAAGGCGAGGGAGACGCCGACGATCAGCGCGTTCTTCTCCTCCTTGAGGTCCACCTTGGCCAGGGTCTGGATGCCGGCCAGGGCGACCATGGCGAACATGACGGTCGCGGCGCCGCCGAGGACTCCGTGCGGGACGGCGGCGACGATCGCGGCGGCCTTGGGCAGCAGTCCCAGGACGATCATGAATACACCGGCCGCGACGACCACGAACCGGCTCTTCACCTTCGTCATCCGCACCAGGCCGACGTTCTCGGCGAAGGCGACGTACGGGAAGGAGTTGAGGACACCGCCGAGGGCGGTCGCGGCGCCGTCGGCGCGCAGGGCGCGGGCCACGGTCTCGCTGTCGACTTCCTTGCCCACGATGTCGCCGACGGCGTAGGTGTCGCCGGTCGTCTCGACCATGGTGATCAGCATGACGATGAGCATCAGGACGATCGGGAACCACTCGAACTTCGGGACCCCGAAGTGGAACGGGGTGCTGACACCGACCCAGTCGGAATTGCTCACGTCGCCGAACTTCGCGTCCCCGAGGAGGAAGGCGACGGTGGTGCCGACGACCAGGCCCAGCAGGATCGAGATGCTGGAAAGGAACGGCTTGCCGAGCTTCATCAGGACGAGGATGAAGAGCATCGTGCCGCCGGCGTAGGCGAAGTTCTTCGGGTCACCGAAGTCGGGGCTGCCGAGGCCGCCGGCCGCGTCGTTGAGACCGACCGGGATCAGGACGATGCCCAGCACCGTGATCACCGTGCCGGTGACGACCGGCGGGAACAGCCGCATGACCGCCCGGAACGCCTTGGCCGGCAGCCAGGCGAAGGCGAAGGTCGCGATGCCGGCGGTGATGACCGCGCCGTAGATGACGAGCAGGGCGGCGGTTCCACCGCCCGCGCCGAGGCCGATGGCGATCATCGGGGACACGGCGGTGAAGGTCACGCCCTGGATCAGCGGCAGTCGCGCACCGATCCGGCCGATGCCCCAGGCCTGGATGATCGACGCGATACCGCAGGTGAAGAGGTCCGCGTTGATCAGGTAGACCAGCTGTTCAGGGCTCAGCTTCAGCGCGTTGCCGACGATGATCGGGACGATCACCGCACCGGCGTAGAAGGCGAGTACGTGCTGGAAGCCGTACAGCGCGAGCTTGGGGAGGGGGAGCACCTCGTCGACCGGGTGCGTGCTCCGCTCTCCGTTTTCGGAAAGCCGGGCGGCGACACGTGCCATCTCTGCCTTGCCCTTCAAAAGGTAGGTAACTGAGAGGAATCTCTGGTTATCCCTGGCCGGAGTGGGTCGCTATCCCGTTTTCCGCCAGGGTTGTCAGTGCGTTCACGTGAATCGAAGCCCGCCTGTGTTACCGGCCGCGTCTCCCCGTGTGACCGGAATTGAACGCCTGTGGGGACGCTCACAGATATCGTCGACTTCTACAAAGTGTTGAGGCTTGGCGATCTTCGCTTTGGAGGGTTCTCCCATGGCGCACCGCCCGCCCGCGGAGTAAGGGAAGATTCCGCCCGGATGCCCACCCCTGCTGCGCGACTGCGAATACCACCCGCGGCGACCAGCCCGCGCAGGGTTCACTTCATTCCGTGGCGCAAACCTGAGGGCATGATTCCGGCCACCCGATGGGGTGATCCACCGACTCCGGAGGGTGCGACTCCACCCATTGCACGGACGCCGTCGGAACGCGGTTCACGCGCGCGAGGCCGGATCGTTACCTGAATTCGCCGCAGTTCGTACGCATTCCGGTATGACTTGCACGTTTTCCGGGACATGCGCCCGCCGCGAGAGGAGAAGGGGTCAATTCCGGAGCGCCCCCGACACGATCCCGGCCACCGCCGAGGCCGCCGCGGCCCGCGCGGAGCCGACGCCCCGGGAGGCGTGGAAGCCGGCCGGGGCGTGGACGGGACCGGTGCCCGCGCAGCCGCCCAGGCCCCGGCCGAAGTGGAGAAGGCCCGCTACGGAGCACGCACCGCCGACAGCAGGCGCGCCACCTCGTCCGCGTCGATGCGCAGCGCCGCGCCGACGGTGGCGAGCACCTCGCGCTCGGCCGGGATGTACGGGCCGTCCGCGAGCGCGATACGGGCACCCTGCAGCAGGATCGACTCGCGGCCCGGGCCCGCCAGGTGCGGGGCCAGCGGCTCCAGGGCCTCGTGGAGCTCTATCGACAGCGCGGCCCCGCAGCACTCCGGGACGTCGTACAGCCCGAGCCGGCCCTCGTCGGTGGAGAGCGCCTCCACGAGGGACTCCAGCTGTTCCTCCGTGCAGTCCGGGAAGCCCGCGGCCCGTACGGCGCCCACCGCGGCCTCCAGCGCGCTGCGCGAGGCCGTCCCGCCCGCGGTCAGCACGGCCAGCGCGACGGTGTGCACGGCGTCGCGCAGCAGCGCCGTGAAGCGGGTGGTGGTGAGGTGGTCCAGGACGTCGGTGTCGAAGCGGGCGCGGCAGCCCTGGCACTCGACGACGGGCCCTTCCTGGCCGCGCGGCAGCACCGGCACCCCGACGACGGTGAACCGGCGTCGCCCGGTGCGCCTGCGGTAGTTGCGGTCTCCACCGCAGGCCGGGCAGAAGAACTCCCCGTCGCCCACGGTGCTCCAGGTGGTACGGATGCCCCAGACCGTCAGCTTCCGGCCGTCCCCACCCCGAACTGGCAGCACGTCGCACCTCCGTAACTCCACCGTCGCCCTGCGGGCACGGGAAGGACCCCCACGGCAGCATCGCCGGGTTGGCGTGATGTTAGCCACATCGGTGAGGATGCGTCAGTCGTGTGACAAGACAACATGTGCCCGGGCGCGCACTTGGCCGAACTGCGCCCCCACGTCCGCCCCTGCCCTCCCCGTGCTCCCGCCGCGCTCCCCCTAAGGTCGGCCGCATGGAAGAGAAGTCCTGTCTGGTGACCGGCGCCGCGAGCGGGATCGGCCGGGCCACCGCACTGCTGCTGGCCCGCTCGGGAGCCCGGGTCACCGCGGCCGATATCAATGGCCCCGGGGTGGAGTCCCTGCGTACGGAACTGGCCGCCGAGGGGTTCGAGGTCACCGCGGTCACCGGTGACGTCGCCGATCCCGAGGCCAACCGCGCGATGGTCGCCGCCGCCGTCGGGGCGTACGGGCGCCTCGACGTGGCCGTGGCGAACGCCGGTGTGCTCCCTCTTTCGGACGTACGGGAGACCAGCCCGGAGGACTGGGACCACGTCATGGCGGTCGACGGCCGGGGGATGTTCCTGACCTGCAAGTACGCCATCGAGGCGATGACGGCACAGCCGCGGCCCGGTGGGGCGCTGGTCTGCGTGTCCTCGATCTCGGGGGTGGCCGGCCAGGCGCGCCAGGCGGCGTACGGGCCGGCGAAGTTCGTCGCGTCGGGGCTGACCAAGCACCTCGCGGTGGAGTGGGCCGCGCGCGGGATCCGGGTCAACGCGGTGGCACCGGGCACCATCCGTACGGAGCGGGTGATCGCGCTGAAGGACGAGCCGGGCGGGCCGGAGTACCTGGAGGAGATCGCCGGGGCGCACCCGATGGGCCGGCTCGGCGAGCCGGAGGAGGTGGCCCGGGTCATCGCCTTCCTCGCCTCCGACGCGGCTTCGTTCGTGACGGGCGTGGTGCTCCCGGTGGACGGCGGCTACCTGGCCCGCTGAGGCCGGGAACGACGCGGCCCCGCCCCTCCGGGAGGAGGGACGGGGCACACGTACGGGCGATGCGCCCGGGGGATCAGCGGCCCGCGCGGTTGACGGCGGAGATGACCGCCTTCAGGGAGGCGCGGGTGGTGTTGGCGTCGATGCCGATGCCCCACAGGACGCGGCCGTCGATCACGCACTCGATGTACGAGGCGGCCACGGCGGAGGCGCCCTCGCTCATGGTGTGCTCGGTGTAGTCCAGCAGGCGGGCGTCGATGCCGATGCCGGCCAGTGCGTCGAAGAAGGCCGAGATCGGACCGTTGCCGGTGCCGCTCAGTACGGTCTCCACGCCGTCCACGACCGCCTCGACGGTCAGCGTGTCCGTGCCGTCCTTGTCGGTGGCCGTCGAACCGGAGCGCAGCTGGATGCGGCCCCACGGGTTCTCGGGGTTGGGCAGGTACTCGTCCTCGAAGACCGACCAGATCGCCTTGGGCGTGACCTCGCCGCCCTCGGCGTCGGTCTTGGCCTGGATGATCCGGGAGAACTCGATCTGCATGCGGCGCGGCAGGTCCAGCTTGTGGTCGTTCTTCAGGACGTACGCGATGCCGCCCTTGCCGGACTGCGAGTTGACCCGGATGACGGCCTCGTAGGAGCGGCCGACGTCCTTCGGGTCGATGGGCAGGTACGGCACGGCCCACTCGATGTCGTCGACGGTCTTGCCCTGGGCGGCCGCGTCGGCCTCCATGGCGTCGAAGCCCTTCTTGATGGCGTCCTGGTGGGAGCCGGAGAAGGCGGTGTAGACCAGGTCGCCCGCGTAGGGGTGGCGCGGGTGGACCTCCATCTGGTTGCAGTACTCGCTCGTGCGACGGATCTCGTCGATCTGCGAGAAGTCGATCTGCGGGTCGATGCCCTGGGAGAACAGGTTCATGCCCAGCGTGATCAGGTCGACGTTGCCGGTGCGCTCGCCCTGCCCGAACAGGCAGCCCTCGATGCGGTCGGCGCCGGCCATCAGGGCCAGCTCGGCGGCGGCGACGGCGGTGCCGCGGTCGTTGTGCGGGTGCACCGAGATGCAGATGTGCTCGCGGCGGGTCAGGTTGCGGGCCATCCACTCGAAGCGGTCCGCGTGGGTGGAGGGCGTGGAGCGCTCCACGGTCGCGGGCAGGTTCAGGATGATCTCGCGGCCCTCGGCCGGCTGCCAGACGTCGCAGACCGCCTCGCAGACCTCCAGGGCGAAGTCCAGCTCGGTGTCGGTGAAGATCTCCGGGCTGTACTGGTAGCCGAAGGTGGTCTCCGGGCCCAGCAGCTTGTCCGCGTACTCCATGACCAGGCGGGTGCCGTCGACGGCGATCTGCTTGATCTGCTCCTTCGAGCCGCGGAAGACCACGCGGCGGAAGGTGGGGGCGGTCGCGTTGTACAGGTGGACGGTGGCGCGCTTGGCGCCGACCAGGGACTCCACGGTCCGCTCGATCAGGTCCTCGCGGGCCTGGGTCAGTACGGAGATCGTCACGTCGTCCGGGATCGCGCCCTCTTCGATGATCGAGCGCACGAAGGCGAAGTCGGTCTCGCCGGAGGAGGGGAATCCGACCTCGATCTCCTTGTAGCCCATGCGCACCAGCAGGTCGAACATCTCGCGCTTGCGGGCGGGGGTCATCGGGTCGATCAGCGACTGGTTGCCGTCGCGCAGGTCGGTGGACAGCCAGCGGGGGGCCTTGGTGACGCGGGCGTCCGGCCAGGTGCGGTCCGGGATCTCCACCTGCTCGTAGAAGCCGTACTTGTGGATCGGCATCCCGGAGGACTGCTGGGTGTGGGTCGCGTTGGTGATGGGCGTGGGGCGACCGACAAAAGGCTGCTGGCTCATGGCGTTGGGCTCCTCGCGTGTCCGCGTGTAGTTCGCTGGGACGGCCGACGGCGGTCGTAAAAACCGCAACACCAAACTCCGCGGGGAGGGGGCCGGCCTACGACTACAGACCCTCGCCGCGGCAGCTAAGGAGAAGCAGCCCGAAACGCATGATGGACCGAGCCTAGCCGAGCCGCGCGGTGACGCGAGGACCTGTTTCAGTATGCAAGACCCCACCGTCCGATTTGCACCAAATGTGAGCTAAGCCTCTTTCAAAGCAGCCAGCTCAGGGCGATCCGTCAATCCGGCGCCACCGCTTTCAGACAAGCGAATGAATCATGGTCGCAGGTAGTGACACAGTCATGACCCACTGCCACATTGCCGGGCATGGATGCCTCCCACGCTCACCGCCACCCCGTCTTCTGCACCGTGGTGCCGCCCCACCTCCTCGACAAGGCCGCCCTGTCCGCAGACTCGCGGCGCGCCGATCTCGCCCAGCGCACCCTCGAACGCGACTCCTTCCTGCGTACCCGGCGCCGGGTCACCGCCGTCCGCGGGATCGCGGCGACGCTCGGCGCGCCGGCTTCCGACGAGCCGAACCGGACGCTCTACGACGCCCAGCACCGCACGCAGCTGCCCGGCAAGAAGGTCCGGGGGGAGGGCGACCCCCTGAGCAAGGACGCCACCGTGAACCGCGCCTACGCGGGGCTCGGGGCGACGTACGAACTGTTCCTGAAGGGCTTCGGGCGGCGCTCGATCGACGATGCCGGGCTCCCGCTGGACGCGACCGTCCACTACGACGAGGACTACAACAACGCCTTCTGGGACGGGCAGCAGATGGTCTTCGGGGACGGCGACGGGGACCTCTTCCTCGACTTCACCGTGTCGGTGGACGTCATCGGGCACGAGCTGACGCACGGGGTCACCCAGTACACGGCCAACCTGAGGTACCGCGGGCAGTCGGGCGCCCTGAACGAGTCGATGTCCGACGTCTTCGGCTCGCTGATCAAGCAGTACTCGCTGGAGCAGACGGCCGACCAGGCCGACTGGCTCATCGGGGCCGGCCTGCTGGGCCCCAACGTGACCGGGGTCGCGCTGCGCTCGATGAAGGCGCCGGGGACCGCGTACGACGACGACGAGCTCGGCAAGGACCCGCAGCCGGCCACGATGGACGACTACGTCAACACCCACAGCGACAACGGCGGGGTCCACATCAACTCCGGGATCCCCAACCACGCCTTCTACATCGTGGCGACCGAACTGGGCGGCAAGGCCTGGGAGCGGGCGGGGCAGATCTGGTACGACGCCCTGACCGGCGGGGAGCTCGCCTCGAACGCCGACTTCGAGGACTTCGCCCGGCTCTCGACGGCGGCGGCCGTGACCCGGTACGGCGACGGCGGCGCCGAGCACCAGGCCCTGCAGAAGGCCTGGTCCGCGGTGGGCGTCCCGCTCGCGGGGTAGAACCGCCCCCATGCGCATTCAGGTGGTTCGGACGGGCGGCTTCGCGGGCATCGAGCGCCGGGCCGAGGTGGACACCTCGGGCCGGCCGGACGAGGACGAGTGGCGGGCCCTGGCCCAGCTGGCGCTGCGGCCGGGTCCGCCGGGCGATCCGGCGGACCGGGTGCGCGACGGGTTCTCGTACCGGATCACGGTCGACGGCCGGACGGTCTCCTGCGCCGAGCCGGGGCTGTCGGAGGCGCAGCGGGCGCTGATCTCGCGGGTCCTGAAAGAAGGTGCCTGAGCAGTACCGCTTTGCTTGGATGTCCGGATGACCGACCACATGATCGATTCGACGCTGTCCGAGCTGGAGCGGTACTACGACACGGTGCCGCGGGTGGGCGGGGCACGGGCCGAGGACTTCGGCCCGCTGACCCTGTTCGTCCAGGAGGGCCCGGGCTGGCCGTACTACGCGCGGCCGGCCCTCGGCGGCTCCGGCGACGCGACCGCGGCGGACGTCCGGCGGGTGCTGTCCCGTCAACAGGAGCTCGGGGTTCCCCAGGCCTTCGAGTGGGTGGCCGAAAACAGCCCCTCGCTGCGGGCCGCGGTGGAGGAGGCGGGACTGGACGTGCACGCCCATCCGCTGATGGTGCTGGACCCCTCCGCCGAAGCCCTCCCCCCGCATCCGGAGGTCCGTCTGCTCGGCGCGGACGACCCGCTGCTGGCCGCCGCGGTGACGGTGCCGGCGCTGGCCTTCGCGGCCCCGGGCACGACGGTGGGCGAGGCCGGACCCGCGGAACTGGCGGCGGCCATGGCGGAAGCCTCGGCCGAGGAGGGCCGGGCCCGGGCGTCCGGAAAGCTGGCGGCGGGCACCTCGGCCATGGCGGCGGCCGTACGGGACGGCGTCGTGCTCTGCTCCGGCATGTACAACCCGGTCGGGGACGTCGCGGAAGTGGTGGGCGTCGGCACCCTGCCGTCGGCCCGCCGCCAGGGCCTGGCCCTCGGGGTCACGGCCGCACTGGTCGCGCAGGCCCGGGCGCGCGGGGCCCGTACGGTCTTCCTCTCGGCCGGCGACGAGGACGTGGCCCGGATCTACGGACGCGTCGGCTTCCGCCGGGTGGCGACGGCCCTGATCGCGGAGCCGAAGGCGTGATGCGCCTGCTCGGACGGCTGCGGCCCGGCTGATCGGGCGGGCCGGCCCGGCCTGCGCCGTCGTCCGGCACCGCCCGAGCCCGTTTGCCGGAACGGCAACAAGGTTTGCCTGCGCGGGCGGGTCGGGCGGAGCATCGGCCGCACCGGCACCCGTACTGGAAGAGGGACCCATGACCGAGCACGCGCACGCGGAAACGCACACGCACTCCCACCACTACCCCGTGACCGGGCCCCCGGCGGGCGAGGAGTTCTGGGACGGCCGCTACGGCGAGAGCGACCGGATCTGGAGCGGCGAGGCCAACGCCATGCTGGTGCGCGAGGTGTCCGGCCTCGCCCCGGGGCGGGCCCTCGACCTCGGCTGCGGGGAGGGCGGCGATGCCGTCTGGCTGGCCCGCCACGGGTGGACCGTCACCGGGACCGACATCTCCGGGGTCGCCCTCGGCCGGGCGGCCGAGCACGCGGCCGACGCCGGACTCGCGGACCGGATCTCCTTCGCGCGGCACGATCTGACGCAGTCCTTCCCGGAGGGGGAGTTCGACCTCGTCTCGGCGTGCTTCCTGCACAACTACGGGGACTTCCCCCGTGATGCCATCCTGCGCACGGCCGCCGCGGCCGTGGCCCCCGGCGGCACCCTGCTGGTGGTCGGCCACGCGGGCTGGGCCCCGTGGCAGGAGGAGCGGGAGGAGGCCCACTTCCCCACGCCCGAGGAGGTCCTCGCCCAGCTGGAGCCGGTCACGGCGGGCTGGGAGGTGCTGCGGGCCGAGGAGACCGAGCGGGTCCAGGCTCAGCCCGACGGTACGCCGGGGACCCGTACGGACAACGTGGTGCGGGTGCGCCGGCCCGCGTAGCCGGCCGAACGACAACGACAACGACAACGACGACAAGACGACGACGCACGGACGCGGTCCCCGAGCGGGGGCCGCGTCCGTGCGTCGTCGTGTCGTTCGGTCCGCGTCGTGTCGTTCGGTCCGGGCCTCAGAAACCGAGCTTGCGGAGCTGCTTGGGGTCCCGCTGCCAGTCCTTGGCGACCTTCACGTGGAGGTCGAGGAAGACCGGGGTCCCGAGCAGCGCCTCGATGTGCTTGCGCGACTTCATCCCGACCTCCTTCAGGCGGGAGCCCTTCGGGCCGATGATGATGCCCTTCTGGCTCGGCCGCTCGATGTAGACGTTGGCGTGGATGTCGAGCAGCGGGCGGTCGGCCGGCCGGTTCTCACGCGGGATCATCTCCTCGACGACCACGGCGATGGAGTGCGGGAGCTCGTCCCGTACGCCTTCCAGCGCGGCCTCGCGGATCAGTTCCGCGACCATCACCATCTCGGGCTCGTCGGTGAGGTCGCCCTCCGGGTACAGCGGCGGGCTCTCCGGCAGCAGCGGCGCGATCAGGTCGGCCAGCAGCTGGACCTGGGTGTCGCCCACCGCCGAGACGGGGACGATCTCGGTCCACTCGAAGCCCAGCTCCTCGGCGAGCTGGTGGACGGCGAGGAGCTGCTCGCCCACCTGCTTGGACTCGACCAGGTCGGTCTTGGTGATGATGGCGATCTTGGGGGTCTTCTTGATCCCCGCGAGCTCCTTGGCGATGAACTTGTCGCCGGGGCCGAGCTTCTGGTCGGCCGGCAGGCAGAAGCCGATGACGTCGACCTCGGCCCAGGTGGTCCGCACGACGTCGTTGAGGCGCTCGCCGAGGAGCGTGCGCGGCTTGTGCAGGCCGGGCGTGTCGACGAGGACGAGCTGCGCGTCGGGGCGGTGCACGATGCCGCGGACGGTGTGGCGGGTGGTCTGCGGCCGGTTGGAGGTGATCGCGACCTTGGTGCCCACGAGTGCGTTGGTGAGGGTCGACTTCCCCGCGTTGGGGCGGCCGACGAAGCAGGCGAAGCCCGCACGGTGCGGGCTGGTGGACTCGGGGGAACGATCGCTCATACGGGCCATTCTCCCCGATGCCGCTCCCAGCGCCGACCAGATCACCGCAGTGAGGGCGAGCACGGGCGTGAGCAGGGGGTGCGCGGCATGGGCGGCACGGCCCTGAGCTGTGGTTCCGTCGGCCCGGGCGCGCACCGTCAGCTCGGCCCATTCCGCGACGGGCGGCCCCTCCCAGCGGGTGCCGAGGCGCACTTCCTGACCCGGCAGCAGTTCGGCGGGCAGGCCCGTGAGCTCGCGCCGCAGCAGCGTGCGGCCGAGGGCGCCGGAGGCGGTGAGGGCTGCGCGCGGGCGGAGGGTGACGTTGCCGGTGTTGTGGAGCGTGTACGAGATATCCGCGCCCGCGCCCCGGCGGTGTACGGAGACCCCCTCGACGGCGAGGGCGGCGGCGGTCGGGCCGGTCACCCGCAGGTACACCCGGGCGGCGACGGCCTGCTGGACGCCGATCCCCCGGTCCGTGGTGGCGGCGGGCCGGTCCTCCAGGGCCACGATGGCACCGGGGTGGTCCCCGGGCTCCGCCCGGTCCGGGACGGCGAGGGTGAAGCCGACGCGGACCTCGCCCCGGGCCGGTACGGTCACCCGCTCCTGGTCGAGCTTGGCCCAGGCGGCGGTGGCCCGGCGCGGCTCGTCGGGGCCGCGCAGGGCGAAGCCGCCGTCACGGGCCGTGTTGTAGGCGTCGGCGGGGTAGAGCCGGAAGGTGCGGGGGCGGTCGGTGCGGTTGGTCACGGTGACGGCGTCGGTGACGGCCTGGCCGGGTGCGGCGGCGAGGTAGAGGTAGGGCCGCCGGCCGACGCCGTTCGCGGCCGGCAGCACGGACCACTGGCCGTTGTCCGACGCCTCGGCCGACGCGGCGGGCAGGAGGAGGACCCCGGCTGCGACGAGCAGGGCCCCCGCTGCCCGGAGCCGTCCCGGGACTCCGCCCCGGACCCCGCGCCTCAAACTCCCCCAGACTCCGTCCGGGGGTACCCCCAGGCGGGGCTGGATCTTCAGCCGGGGCGTCACGACAGCGTCAGGGTCAGGACCGCCGTGTACGCCCCCGGCGGGGTGTACGGCGGGACCCGCAGCGTCACCGTGGCGTCGATGGTGAAGGTGCCGCCGACCAGCGGGGCGTTCGCGGTGGAGGCCAGGAGCGCGCCCTCCGGACCGACCACGCCCGCGCTGCCCGCCGTACACGCGCTCGGGCTGCCGGCAGCCGCCACACAGGTCGGGGTCCAGGACAGGGACGCGCCCGGGATGCGTACCCCGCCCGGTCCCGTGAAGTCGGTGACCTTGCCGGTCAGGGACCAGCCGGCCGGGCCGCCGCGGGCGTCGGTGACGGTCACGGTGCCGATCCGGCCGGGGGCGGCGCCGCCGTCGCCGTACGGGACCGCGCCGAGGGTGATGTCCTCGCCGGCCTGGGTCATGCCGAGGGCGCCCGGTTCGACGGTGGCCGTGACCTTGCGGGTGCCCGCCGTCATGGGGGCGGTGTCGATGACGGTGTACGCGGCCGGGCCGGAGCCCCGGCTCGCCGACCAGGCCGGGCCCTCGTAGGCGAGCACCGCGGTGGTGGCCTTGTCCGTGACCGGAAGCTCCACAGCGGCCGTGCCCAGCTCGTCGGCGGTGGCGGTCACCCGGTCCGCGGTTTCGGCGGCGCCGGCCCGTCCGGCCACCGTCACGGCCGTGCCCGGGGGGAATCCGGCGGCGGTGACCTTGACCTTGGCGCCCGGCTTTCCGGAGGCAGCGGCGAGGAAGACGCTGCGCAGGTTGGCCGTGGGGAGCGCGGTCGCGGTCAGGCGGGCGGAGACGGGGGTGGCGGACGGCTCAGCGGCGGTACAGGTGGTGTCGAGGTCCAGCGGGTGGCTGGTGTGCAGGGTGTAGTCGCCGGGGGCGAGGGTGGTCTCGCCGGGCGCGGTGACGGTGAAGGTGCCGGTCATGGTGACGGCGGGGAGGGGTTCGCCGGCCCGGACGGGGTCGTTGCGCTTGGTCCCGACGACGGTGACCGCGCCGCTCTGGGCTCCCGCCAGCAGGATCCGGCCGGTGGGGGTCAGCACGTCGGCGGGGAGTTCGCCGCCGGCCGGGTTGGCGGCGGGGGTCCGGACCACCTGGTACGTCACGGTGACGGTGTCGCCGACCTGCGGAGCGGGGTTGTCGACGGTGATCCCGGCGGTGGTCGGTCCGTCGGCGGGCGGGAGTCCGGCCTCCTGGGGCGGCAGGCAGTGGGTCGGGAACTCCACCTGGCCGGGCGGTGTCTCTCCCTCGGCCGCGGCCGGTGCGCTCAGGGCGCCCCCGGCCGCGGCGGCGAGCACCGCCATGCCCACGGCGGCCGTCCATCTCCGCTTCCGCGCCCCTGTTCGCACTGCCCGCCCCCTGGGTTCCCTCGCGCCTGGGTCGTCTCTTTGGGATCTGGCCTGGCCCTGCGCAGGGGGCCATTCACGAGCGGGCGGCGGAAGAAGTCAATGCACGGATCCGGCGTCAACTGATGGCCCATCAGGAGATGGCAGGTTCCCGCTCCCCCGCCGCGCTCCCCGGCCCCTCTTCGCCCGCGCCCCCGCCCGACGCGCGGAACGTGCGCCGGTAGGCCGTCGGGCTCACCCCCAGCGCCGCCTGCACGTGCTTGCGCAGCGACTGGGCCGTCCCGAAGCCCGTCTCCCGCGCCACCTGATCCATGGGCAGGTCCGTCCGCTCCAGCAGTCGCCGGGCCCGTTCGACCCGCTGGCCGACGATCCACTCGCCGGGGCTGATCCCGGCCTCCTCCCGGAACCTGCGCGTGAACGTCCGTACCGACATGGCCTCCTGCCGGGCCAGGTCGACCAGCCGCACCGGCTCGTGCAGCCGGTCCAGCACCCAGGCGCGGGCCGCCGCGGTGCTGGCCAGCTGCGGCTGCGGCACCGGGCGTTCGATGAACTGGGCCTGCCCGCCGTCCCGGTGCGGCGGTACGACGGTCCGCCGGGCCACGTCGTTGGCGACGGCCGCACCGTGGTCGCGGCGCACGATGTGCAGGCACAGGTCGATGCCGGCGGCGACCCCGGCCGAGGTCAGCACGTCCCCGTCGTCGGTGTAGAGCACGCCGGCGTCCACCCGCACGGCCGGGAAGAGCCGCTGGAAGTGCTCGGCGTGGAACCAGTGGGTGGTGGCCGGGCGGCCGTCCAGGAAACCGGCGGCGGCCAGCACGTACCCGCCCGTGCAGATGGAGACGAGCCGCGTCCCGGGCCGGATGTGCGCGAGCGCCGCGGCGAGCTCCTCGCTCAGCCGGCCCTCCTCGTACACCGGCCCCAGCTCGTACGAGGCCGGCACCACCACGGTGTCGGCCGTGGCCAGCAGCTCGGGGCCGTGCTCGACCTGGACCGCGAAGTCGGCGTCGGTGCGCACCGGCCCGGGGGCCAGGGCGCAGGTCAGGATCTCGTACAGCGGCCGGCCGGCGGAGTCCTTGGCACGGCCGAAGATCCGGTGCGGGATGCCGAGCTCGAAGGGCAGCAACCCGGTGAGCGCGAGGACGACGACGCGGTGAAGGGCCATGGCCCGATCATATCGAAGGGTGACGTTCAGGCCACTGTCGTACGGGGTCCTCCCGGCCGGAAGCTGTCCGGGTGACGCAGACAGCCCCCATCCCCGCCCCCACGACCACACCTCCGGCCGTCCCGGGACGCGTCCACCGCGCCTGGTTCGTCGCGGCCGTCGCCTTCGTGACGATCATCGGCGCCGCCGCCTTCGCCTCGCTGCCCGGACTGCTCATCGAGCCTCTGCACGAGGAGTTCGACTGGTCGCGCGGCACGATCGGCTTCGCCGTCTCGGTGAACCTCGCGCTGTACGGGCTCACCGCCCCCTTCGCCGCGGCGCTGATGGACCGCTTCGGCATCCGCAAGGTGGTGGCCCTGGCCCTGCTGGTCATATCCGGCGGCACCGCGGCCACCGTGTGGATGACGGCGTCCTGGCAGCTGGTGCTGTTCTGGGGCGTGCTGGTGGGCCTGGGCAGCGGCTCCATGGCGCTGGCCTTCGCCGCCACGGTGACCAACCGCTGGTTCACCGCCCGGCGCGGCCTCGTCACCGGCATCCTGACCGCGGCCGGGGCCTCCGGCCAGCTGATCTTCCTGCCGCTGCTGTCGTGGCTGGTGGAGCACCAGGGCTGGCGTCCGGCGGCGGTGACGGTGTCGCTGGCGGCCCTGGCCGTCGTCCCCTTCGTGTGGCTGTTGCTGCGCGACCACCCGGCGGACGTGGGTCTCGCACCGTACGGCGGCACCTATGCGGAGAAGCCCGCACCGGTGACGGGCGCGGCGCGGCGGACGGTGACGGTGCTGTTCAAGGCCGCCCGGACCGGCCCCTTCTGGCTGCTGGCGGGGACCTTCGCGATCTGCGGAGCCTCGACCAACGGGCTGGTCAAGACCCACTTCGTACCGGCGGCCCACGACCACGGGATGCCGGTGACGGCGGCCGCGGGACTGCTCGCGGTGATCGGGGTGTTCGACGTCGTCGGCACCATCGCCTCCGGCTGGTTCACGGACCGCTTCGAGGCGCGCCGCCTGCTGGCGGTGTACTACGCGCTGCGCGGGATCTCGCTGCTGTTCCTGCCGATGCTGCTGGCGCCGTCCGTGCACCCGCCGATGGTCTTCTTCATCGTCTTCTACGGGCTGGACTGGGTCGCGACCGTCCCGCCGACCATCGCGCTCTGCCGTGAGCACTACGGGGAGGACAGCGCGATCGTCTTCGGCTGGGTGCTGGCCTCGCACCAGGTGGGCGCGGCGGCGGTGGCCTTCCTGGGCGGCCTGGCCCGGGACGCCTTCGGCTCGTACGACGTGGTCTGGTACGCCTCGGGCGCGCTGTGCGCGATGGCTGCGCTGATGGCGATGGTCATCCGCCGCCGCCAGCCTCCCGGCGGGGCAGCCGATCCCCTCGCTGGGGCCCGATACGCCTGACGGCGACCCACGCGGGGAGCCGCCGTCGCGGCCGGGCCGAACCCAGCCCCGCCGGCGTTTGAGGCTCGCCCGCGCCAAACCCAGCCTCGCCGGCGTTTGAGGCGCGGGGTCTGGGGCGGAGCCCCAGGAACCCGGCTGGGCGCGGGGCGGCAAGGATCGGTGGCCACCCCGCCGGGAGGCCAGAGGCTAGCGCCCAGCCGGGGTGGTGGACTTCAGGGTGCCGTCCGGGGCGGCCAGCAGCACCGGGGTGTCCGGGCCGCCCAGGTCGCGGACGGCCGCGCGGTCGGCCTCGGCGGGGGCGTCGGCCGCGCTGACGACGGCCGCGGCCTCCAGGGAGCGCGCGCCGCTCGCCACGGCCATCGCGACCGCGGTCTGCAGCGCGCTCAGCTTCAGGGAGTCGAGCTCCACCGTCCCGGCGACGTACGTGCGGCCCGTCTCGT
The DNA here is from genome assembly GCF_040651555.1 of Streptomyces sp. NPDC048424. Classification (NCBI taxonomy): domain Bacteria; kingdom Bacillati; phylum Actinomycetota; class Actinomycetes; order Kitasatosporales; family Streptomycetaceae; genus Streptomyces; species Streptomyces sp. NPDC048424. Next base: position 68,715 of record NZ_JBEZKE010000004.1, read on the forward strand.
CGCGCACCGCCGCCCCCTCCGGCACCCCGTTGCGGGCCCGGGCGCTGCGCGCCAGCGTGATGATCTTGCTGTCCTCGGGGTCGATCCCGGTGCTCTCCGTCATGGTCGAAAGCATAGGGAGCGCCCCGGCCGGGCCGCGCAACGACCCCGCCGCGGCGCCCCCGACAAGGCCCGGGTCACGGCCGGTCGAGCCTCAGCCGCTCCGCCCGCGGCAGCCCGGCGACGACCAGGTCGTACGAGTCCTCGACGAGCTCGCGCAGCATCGCGTCGGGGATCCCGCCGACGGTCACCGTGTTCCAGTGCCGCTTGTTCATGTGGTAGCCCGGCACGATCGCCTCGTGCTCCTCGCGCAGCCGCACCGCCAGCTCCGGCTCGCACTTGAGGTTGATCTTCAGCGGCTCGCCGTCCAGCGCGGAGAGCGCGAACACCTTGCCCAGCACCTTGAACACCGAGGTCTCCGGGGTGAAGGGGAACTCCTCCACCGCCGCGTTGAAGCCCAGACAGAATTCCCGCAGCTCCGCCGGGGTCATTCCCCCTCCTCCCCCGCGGTCTCCGCCGCGGCGACCGGTTCCACCAGCACCGTCACGATCTTGTTCCGCCGCCCCGCCGGGGACTCGGCCGTCATCCGCAGCGGACGCCCGTCGGGCAGTTCCACCACCGCCGAGGCGCCCGCGATCGGCACCCGGCCCAGCGCCTTCGCCAGCAGGCCGCCGACCGTCTCCACGTCCTCGTCGTCGAAGGCCTCGACCTTGAACAGCTCGCCGAGGTCGGTGATGTCGAGGCGCGCCGTGACCCGGTAGCGGTCCTCGCCCAGGTCCTCGACCGGCGGGAGCTCCCGGTCGTACTCGTCCGTGATCTCACCGACGATCTCCTCGAGGATGTCCTCGATGGTGACGATGCCGGCCGTGCCGCCGTACTCGTCGATGACGACGGCGACGTGGTTGCGCACCTGCTGCATCTCGCGCAGCAGGTCGCCCGCGTTCTTGGTGTCGGGCACGAAGACGGCCGCCCGCATCGCCGTGGAGACCAGGTCGGACTCCGCCTCGCGGCTGATGTGGGTCTTGCGGACCAGGTCCTTCAGGTAGACGATCCCGACGATGTCGTCCTCGTTCTCCCCGGTCACCGGGATGCGCGAGAAGCCGGACCGCAGAGCCAGCGTGGTCGCCTGACGGATCGTCTTGTACCGCTCGATGCAGACCAGGTCGGTGCGGGGCACCATCACCTCGCGCACCAGGGTGTCGCCGAGCTCGAAGACCTGGTGCACCATCCGGCGCTCGTCGTCCTCGATCAGCGATTCCCGCTCCGCGAGGTCCACCATCGCGCGCAGCTCCGCCTCGGAGGCGAACGGCCCCTTGCGGAAGCCCTTTCCGGGCGTGAGCGCGTTGCCGATGAGGATCAGCAGCTGCGGGATCGGCCCCATCACCCGGGCGAGGGGGACGAGGACGTACGCGGCCGCCGTCGAGGTGTTCAGCGGGTGCTGGCGGCCGATCGTGCGCGGGGAGACCCCGACGGCGACGAAGGAGACGAGCACCATCACGGCGATGGCCACGAGCAGCGCGGTCCAGTTCTCGCCGAACTCGTCGAGGCAGACGTAGGTGACGAGCACCCCGGCCGCCATCTCGCAGGTGACGCGGACCAGCAGCGCCACGTTGAGGTAGCGGGTGGGGTCGCCGGCGACCTGCGCGAGCTTCTCGCTGCCGCGCCGGCCCTCCCGTACGGCCTGCTCGGCGCGGAAGATCGAAATGCGGGCGATCCCGGACTCGGCGCACGCCGCGAACCAGGCCACCACCACCAGCAGTACCGCGCCGGTGATCAGCTGCGCGGCGTTCACGAGACGGTGGGCGCCGGGGACGGACCGGTCATGCCGCGCTCACCGCGCCAGCCGTCGACGATGGCCGCCTGGAGGCCGAACATCTCGGCCTTCTCGTCCGGTTCCTCGTGGTCGTAGCCGAGCAGGTGCAGCACTCCGTGGACGGTCAGGAGCTGGAGCTCCTCGTCCATGGAGTGCTGCGTCGGGGCGTCCTCGCCCTGCTTCTTCGCGACCTCGGGGCAGAGCACGATGTCGCCGAGGAGCCCCTGCGGGGGCTCCTCGTCGTCCTTCGCCGGCGGACGGAGCTCGTCCATCGGGAAGGACATGACGTCGGTCGGGCCGGGCAGGTCCATCCACTGGATGTGGAGCTGCTCCATAGCGTCCTCGTCGATGACGATGACGGAGAGCTCGGAGAGCGGGTGGATCCGCATCCGGGTGAGCGCGTAGCGGGCGATGTCGAGGATCGCCTGCTCGTCGACCTCGGTTCCGGACTCGTTGTTGACGTCGATCGACATGGTGCGCTGGGGTCTACTTCCGCTGGTGGCCGTTCGCGGCCTGCTGGCCGTCGTCGTACTTCTCGTACGCGTCGACGATACGGCCGACCAGCTTGTGGCGGACGACATCCTCGGACGTGAGCCGCGCGAAGTGGATGTCCGGCACCCCGTCCAGGATCTGCTGGACCTCGCGCAGACCGCTCTTGGCGCCACCCGGCAGGTCGATCTGCGTGATGTCACCGGTGACGACGATCTTCGAGTCGAAACCGAGCCGGGTCAGGAACATCTTCATCTGCTCGGCGGTGGTGTTCTGCGCCTCGTCGAGGACGACGAAGGCGTCGTTGAGCGTGCGTCCGCGCATGTACGCCAGGGGCGCGACCTCGATGGTCCCGGCGGCCATGAGCCGCGGGATCGAGTCGGGGTCGAGCATGTCGTGCAGCGCGTCGTAGAGCGGGCGCAGGTACGGGTCGATCTTGTCGAAGAGGGTGCCCGGCAGGAAGCCGAGCCGCTCCCCCGCCTCGACGGCGGGCCGGGTCAGGATGATCCGGCTGACCTGCTTGGACTGCAGGGCCTGGACCGCCTTGGCCATGGCGAGGTAGGTCTTGCCGGTACCGGCGGGGCCGATGCCGAAGACGATCGTGTTCTTGTCGATCGCGTCGACGTACCGCTTCTGGTTGAGGGTCTTGGGTCGGATGGTGCGGCCGCGGCTGGAGAGGATGTTCTGGGTGAGCACCTCGGCGGGCGTTTCCTCGGGCCCGTTCCCGTTGCCGTTGCCGCTCGCCTTGAGCATGGCGATCGAGCGTTCCACTGCGTCCTCCGTCATCGGCTGCCCGGTGCGGAGCACCAGCATCATCTCGTCGAACAGGCGCTGGATCAGGGCGACTTCCGCCGCTTCGCCGATCGCGCTGACCTGATTGCCCCGAACATGGATGTCGGCCTTCGGGAAGGCCTTCTCGATCACGCGCAACAGGGCGTCACCGGATCCGAGCACCGTGACCATCGGGTGCCTGGCCGGGACGGTGAAGTGGGCTCGCGCCTGCCCCGGCACTGGAATGTGGGCTGTGGGTGTCTGAGTCATGGGCCGGCACTGTGGCCTGCACATACCTCCCGCTGAGGGGCCGCGCCGATCGACGACCTCCGGACTACCAAGCCTACGTCGCCGCCGCTGCTTCCCCGAGAGGTTTTACGCCCTCTCCGCGCGGCCCCCGGGGTGCCACGGCCCCGCTGCCGTCCGGTCACGCGGAGTGCCGGAAGCCGATCGTGGGCACGGCTCTGCGCCGGGCGGCGGGGCCCGAGCCGGGCGGGATCAGGTCGTCCAGGAAGCCGTAGCGGCCGCGCAGCGCGTGCGGGGCGGTCCGCCACCAGTGGGCCACCTCCGGCCAGCCGGGGGCCGACAGGGAGCCGCCGAACTCCTGGACGGACAGGGCCGCCGTCAGCCCGGCGAAGGCGAGGCGGTCGGCGAGGGGCCAGCCCGCCAGGGTGCCGGTGACGAAGCCCGCCACGTACACGTCCCCCGCCCCCGTCGGGTCCAGCTCGTCCACCGTGATCCCCGGGACCTGCGCCGTCTCGCCGGTGCGCCCGTCCACCGCGTACGAGCCCTCCGCGCCCATCGTGACCACGGCGATCGGCACCTTCTCCGCGAGCGCCCGGGCGGCGGCGCGCGGGCAGTCGGTGCGGGTGTAGCGCATGGCCTCGCCCGCGTTCGGCAGGAAGGCCTCGCAGTGCTCCAGGTCGGCCAGGGCCCCCAGGTCCCACCGCCCGCTCTCGTCCCAGCCCACGTCCGCGAAGATCCGCGAGCCGTGCCGGGCGGCCTCGCCGATCCACTCCTCGCCCCGGCCGGCGCCGAGCGCGGCGACGGCCGCGCGGGCCCGCGGCGGGCAGTGCGGGAAGGGTCCGGCGTCGGCGGGCGGCGGGGCCTCGTGGCCGTGCGAGACCATGGTGCGCTCGCCCTCGTAGGCCATCGAGACGGTGACGGGGCTGTGCCAGCCGGGGATCGTGCGCGACATGGACAGGTCGATGCCCTCGCCCTGCTCCAGGGCGTCCCAGCAGTACTCGCCGTAGTGGTCGTCCCCGAAGGCCGCGGCCAGCGAGGTGCGCAGGCCCAGCCGGGCCAGGGCGGTGGCCATGTTGGCGACGCCGCCGGGGCTGGAGCCCATGCCGCGCGCCCACGACTCCGTGCCGCGGACCGGCGCCGAGTCGAGGCCGGTGAAGATGATGTCGAGGAAGACCGTCCCGGTCAGGAAGACGTCGCAGCCCGGCTCCTGCGGATCGCGCACCGGACCGAGCGGGTCCACTGCGGCTGCGCGGCTGTCGAAGTCCCTACTGGTCACGGTGTACTCCCCGATGAGTTTCCGGCGGAAAGCTGCCAGCCCTGCCCGCCCGGGGCAGGGCCAAACCCCAGTGTGGCGCAGATCACCCGCCCGTTCAGCCCCGCTTGGGGAGCGGCACGCGCACCAGGTCCTCCGCCACCGTCAGCTCGCCGTCGAAACCCGCGGCCCGCGCCTGGCGTTCGAACTCGGACGGGTCCGTGTACCGCTGGGAGAAGTGCGTCAGCACGAGGTACCGTACGCCCGCGTCCCGCGCCACCCGCGCCGCCTGGCCCGCCGTGAGGTGCCCGTGGTCGGTGGCCAGCCGCTCGTCCTCGTCGAGGAAGGTCGACTCGATCACCAGCATGTCGCAGCCCTCGGCGAGCGCGTCCACGCCGGGACAGAGCCGGGTGTCCATGACGAAGGCGAACCGCTGTCCGGGCCTGTGCTCGCTGACCTCGTCCAGGGTGACCTCGCCGAGCCGCCCGTCGCGCTGGATCTTGCCGACGTCCGGCCCCTTGATGCCGTGCCGCGCGAGCAGCTCCGGCACCATGCGGCGCCCGTCGGGCTCGGTGATCCGGTAGCCGAAGGACTCCACCGGGTGCGAGAGCCGCCGGGCCTCCAGGAGGTACGGGGGCCCCTGCGCCAGCGTCCCGTCCGCGGCCACCGGTTCCTCGCGCAGCGGGACGGTCTCGCGGTAGGCCGTGGCGTACCGCAGCCGGTCGAAGAACTTCTGCCCGGAGGCCGGGTAGTGGGCGGTGACGGGGTGCGGGACCTGGTCGAGGTTGATCCGCTGGATCACCCCGGCCAGGCCGAGGCTGTGGTCACCGTGGAAGTGCGTGATGCAGATCCGGTCGATGTCGTGCGCGGCGACCCCGGCCCGCAGCATCTGCCGCTGCGTGCCCTCGCCCGGGTCGAAGAGGATGCCCTCGCCGTCCCAGCGCAGCAGGTAGCCGTTGTGGTTGCGGTGCCGGGTGGGCACCTGGCTGGCGGTGCCCAGCACGACGAACTCTCGTACGGACACGTGCTATCCGGGGGGCCACTGGAGGCCGCGGCCGCCGATGACGTGCGCGTGCGCGTGGAAGACGGTCTGCCCGGCGCCGGCGCCGGTGTTGAAGACGACGCGGTAGCCGTGGTCGACGATCTTCTCGTCGAGGGCGATCTGGCCGGCCTCGCGCAGTATGTCGGCGGCGACGGTCGGCTCGGCGGCCGCGAGGGAGGCCGCGTCGGGGTAGTGCACCTTGGGGATGACGAGCACGTGCGTGGGCGCCTGCGGGTTGATGTCCCGGAAGGCGACCGTGGTCTCGGTCTCGCGGACCACGGTCGCGGGGATGTGCCCCTCGACGATCTTGCAGAACAGGCAGTCCGCCTGCGGTTCCCCGGCCATTGCTGAGCCTCCCGTGATGGTGATCGGTCCGGGCATCGTATCCAGCCGGGCGCCCGCCGCGGGCGGGCATTTCGGTCCGTCAAACCCGGCGGTCCGTCAAACCCGGCGGTCCGTCAAACCCGGCGACCCGTCAAACCCGGCGACCCGTCAGGCCCAGCGGCCGGTGCGGGCCAGCAGGACCGCCGTGGCCGCGGTGCCGGCCGTGGAGGTCCGCAGGACCGAGCGGCCCAGGCGGTAGGGGTGGGCCCCCGCCCCGGCGAACGCCGCCAGCTCCTCCGGGGAGACGCCGCCCTCCGGGCCGACGACCAGGACCACGGAACCCGAGGAGGGCAGCGCGGCCGTGGCCAGGGCGTCGGAGGGGGTGTCGCGGTCCTCGTGCAGGACCAGCCCCAGGTCGGCTTCGGCGAGCAGCGCCGCCACCTGCTTGGTGGACATGGCCTCGGCCACCTCCGGGAAGCGGACCCGGCGGGACTGCTTGCCCGCCTCGCGGGCGGTGGCCCGCCACTTGGCCAGGGACTTCGCCCCCCGGTCCCCGCGCCACTGGGTGATGCAGCGCGAGGCCTGCCAGGGCACGATCGCGTCCACGCCGGTCTCGGTCATGGTCTCGACGGCCAGCTCGCCGCGGTCGCCCTTGGGCAGGGCCTGGACCACGGTGATGCGGACGGCCGGTTCCGGTTCCAGTCCGGCCGCGGACACGGCCACCACGAGCCGGTCCTTGCCCTCCGCGGCCTTCACGACCGCCTCCGCCCAGCCGCCCCGGCCGTCGGTCAGGACCAGTGCCTCGCCCGGGTTCAGCCGTTTCACGGACACCGCGTGCCGGCCCTCCGGGCCGTCCAGGACGAACTCCGGTCCCGCGGGGACCTCTTCGACCACGAACACCGGGGCGGTCATGACGCACTCCTCATCTGCATTGCCTTCAACGTGCTCTGTGCCTCGGCCAGCTCGGCCGCCAGTACCTCCACCAGCTCCGCCGCCGGCAGCGCCCGCGCCAGCCGGTGCCCCTGGCCCGCCCACAGGGCCATGCCCTGCGCGTCCCCGGCCGCGGCGGCCGCCTTGCGCAGCCCCGAGGTCAGGTGGTGGACCTGGGGGTAGGCCGCCGGGGCGTACGGGCCGTGCTCGCGCATGAAGCGGTTCACCAGCCCCCGCGCCGGCCGCCCGGAAAACGCCCGGGTCAGCTCGGTCCGGACGAACAGCGGGTCGGTCAGCGCCTTCTTGTGCACGGGGTCCGCCCCCGACTCCGGGCAGGCCAGGAAGGCCGTCCCGAGCTGCGCCGCCTCGGCTCCCGCCGCCAGCAGCGCCGCGATCTGCGAGCCCCGCATGAGGCCGCCCGCCGCGATGATCGGCAGGGCCACGGCCTCCCGCACCTGGGCCACCAGCGCGAGCAGCCCCACGGCCGCCGTGCCGTCGGCCTGCGGGTCGTCGCGGTGGGTGCCCTGGTGGCCGCCCGCCTCGACGCCCTGGACGCACACGGCGTCGGCGCCCGCCTGCTGGGCCGTACGGGCCTCCTCCACGGAGGTCGCCGTGACGACCGTGTACGTACCGGCCTTGCGCAGGGCGACGAGGGCCGCGGAGGAGGGACAGCCGAAGGTGAACGAGACGACCGGGACCGGGTCTTCGAGGAGGATGGCGAGCTTGGCGTCGTAGCCGTCGTCGCTGGTGCCGATGATGTCCTCCTCGGCGAGCGAGATCGCGTACCAGCTCGCCTCACCGGCCAGCTGCCCGCGGTACGCCTCCACGGCGGCCGGGTCCACATAACCGGTCTGCGGCATGAAGAGGTTGACGCCGAAGCGGCGCCGGGTCAGGGCGCGCACCTGCTTGATCTCCTGGTACATCCCGTCGGCGGTCTTGTAGCCGCCCGCCAGGAAGCCCAGCCCGCCCGCCTCGCACACGGCGGCGGCGAGCGGCGGACAGGAGGCGCCGCCCGCCATGGGAGCCTGCACGATCGGGTAAGGAGAGAGACCGTACGGTGCGGAGGACATGGACTGCATCGTGCCATGTCCCGCTCATGGGGCCGAATCACGGCATTCGCCTGGCATAGTCCGCTTCCGGCCCCGGTCACGGGCCGCCGCAGGGCCCATGCGAAGAGCCCGGCAGGGAATCCCCTGGCCGGGCTCTCGGCGGTGTCCGCCGGCCGCTCAGCGACCGTTGAACGCGTCCTTCAGGCGGCTGAACAGCCCCTGCTGACCTGGCGCGAACTGACCCATCGGCCGCTCCTCGCCGCGCAGCTTCGCCAGCTGGCGCAGCAGCTCCTCCTGCTGGGCGTCCAGCTTGCCCGGAGTGGTGACCTCGACGTGGACGATCAGGTCGCCGCGCCCGCCGCCGCGCAGGTGGGTGACGCCCCGCCCGTGCAGCGGGATCGCCTGCCCGGAGCCGGTGCCGGGCCGGATGTCGATCTCCTCCAGCCCGTCCAGCGTCTCCAGCGGGCATTTCGTGCCCAGTGCGGCCGCCGTCATCGGGATCGTCACCGTGCAGTGCAGGTCGTCCCCGCGCCGCTGGAAGGTCGGGTGCGCCAGCTCGTGGATCTCCACGTACAGGTCGCCTGCGGGGCCGCCGCCGGGGCCGACCTCGCCCTCGCCCGCGAGCTGGATCCGGGTGCCGTTCTCGACACCGGCCGGGATCTTGACCGTGAGGCTGCGGCGGGAGCGGACCCGTCCGTCGCCCGCGCACTCGGGGCACGGGGTCGGGACCACGGTGCCGAAGCCCTGGCACTGCGGGCAGGGGCGCGAGGTCATGACCTGGCCCAGGAAGGACCGGGTGACCTGCGAGACCTCACCGCGGCCGCGGCACATGTCACACGTCTGCGCGGAGGTGCCGGGAGCGGCGCCCTCACCGGAGCAGGTGGTGCAGACGACGGCCGTGTCGACCTGGATGTCCTTGGTCGTCCCGAAGGCCGCCTCGTCCAGCTCCAGGTCCAGACGGATCATGGCGTCCTGGCCGCGGCGGGTCCGCGAGCGCGGGCCGCGCTGCTGACTCTGGCCGAAGAAGGCGTCCATGATGTCGGAGAAGTTGCCGAAGCCACCGGCCCCGAAGCCGCCCGCGCCGCCGCCGCCCGAGGAGGACAGCGGGTCGCCGCCGAGGTCGTAGACCTGCTTCTTCTGCGGGTCCGAGAGGACCTCGTAGGCGGCGTTGATCTCCTTGAAACGCTCTTGCGTCTTGGGATCGGGGTTCACGTCCGGGTGCAGCTCGCGCGCGAGCCGCCGGAAGGCCTTCTTGATCTCGTCCTGCGATGCGTCGCGGCGCACGCCGAGAACGGCGTAGTAGTCCGTGGCCACTTACGACTCCGCCAGGATCTGTCCGACGTAACGTGCCACTGCGCGTACCGCTCCCATCGTTCCGGGGTAGTCCATGCGGGTCGGTCCGACCACGCCGAGTTTGGCGACTGCTTCGCCGCCCGAACCGTAACCGACGGAGACGACGGACGTGGAGTTCAGTCCCTCGTAGGCATTCTCATGCCCGATCCGTACGGCCATTCCCGACTCGTTGGCCTCGCCGAGCAGCTTGAGGAGCACGACCTGCTCCTCCAGCGCCTCGAGCACCGGCCTGATCGTCAGGGGAAAATCGTGTCCGAAGCGGGTGAGATTGGCGGTACCGCCGATCATCAGCCGTTCCTCGGCTTCCTCGACCAGGGTTTCGAGGAGTGTCGTGAGCACGGTGGAGACCGTGCCGCGGTCATCGGCCTCGAAGGATTCGGGGAGGTCCTGGACGAGCGGGGGCACGTCGGTGAAGCGCCGTCCGACGACCCGGCTGTTGAGCCGGGCCCGCAGGTCGGCGAGCGGTGCCTCGCCGAAGGGGGCGGGGCAGTCGATGAGCCGCTGCTCGACCCGTCCGGTGTCCGTGATCAGTACGAGCATCAGGCGCGCGGGAGCGAGCGAGAGCAGCTCCACGTGCCGGACGGTCGACCGGGTCAGGCTCGGGTACTGCACGACCGCGACCTGCCGGGTGAGCTGCGCGAGCAGCCGCACCGTGCGGCCGACGACGTCGTCGAGGTCGACGGCGCCGTCGAGGAAGTTCTGGATGGCCCGGCGCTCGGGCGTCGACAGCGGTTTGACCCCCGCGAGCTTGTCGACGAAGAGCCGGTAGCCCTTGTCGGTGGGGATCCGGCCGGCGCTGGTGTGGGGCTGGGCGATGTAGCCCTCGTCCTCCAGCACGGCCATGTCGTTGCGCACGGTCGCGGGCGAGACGCCGAGCCGGTGCCGCTCGGTGAGCGCCTTGGAGCCGACCGGCTCCTCCGTCCCGACGTAGTCCTGGACGATGGCGCGCAGCACTTCGAGTCTGCGTTCGCTGAGCATCGCGCACACCTCCAGCTGTGGTCCGTTGCCGTGTTCTGCCGTGTTCGTTGGCACTCTGTCCGTTCGAGTGCCAGAGATCCCCCGCCCAGTGTACGGCCGGGTAGTAAGACCCTGGCAAGGGAGGCCCGCCAGGGTAGCGTCGCGGCATGGACGTGCGTTGGGAAGAGGAAGGCTGGGAACGGCTGACCGGACGGGCCGGCCGGCGGCGGCTGCCGGTGTGGGACTGCACCGTGGGACTGGTGGTGGGCGAGGAGTCGGTCCTCCTGATCGACCCCGGTTCCTGTCTCCGGGAGGGCGCGCAGGTGCGGGCGGAGGCGGAGCGGCTGACGGGTCGGCGCGTGACCCATATCGCATTCACGCACGGCCATTTCGATCATGTGCTGGGCGTTGCCGCCTTCTCCGGGGCCGAGGTGTTCGGTGCGGTCGGGCTGGACGCGCTGCTGTCGACGGGCCGTGAGGAGCTGCGCGGGGACGCGGTCCGCCACGGCCTGGCGGAGGCGGAGGCGGCCGAGGCGGTGGACCTGCTGGTGGTGCCGAAGCACCTGGTGTCGGGCGAGTGGACGCTGGAACTGGGCGGGCTGCAGGTGCTGCTGGCCAATGTGGGGCCCGGGCACACCCGTCACGACCTGGCCGTCTTCGTGCCGGGCGAGCGCGAGACGGTGTTCTGCGGGGACCTGGTCGAGGAGTCGGGCGAGCCCTTGGCGGGTCCGGACGCGACGCCCCGGCAGTGGCCCGCCGCCCTGGACCGGCTGCTGGCGCTCGGCGGGGACGACGCACTGTACGTGCCGGGTCACGGAGCGGTGGTCACGGCGGACTTCGTGCGTGCGCAACGCGCCACACTGGCAGCCCGTTTCGGCGTGTCGGAGACATGACGCGGGCCGCTCTCCTACTGTCGGCCGGATGCGCGAGTACTCCCCCGACCTGACCCCGCAGTGGAAGCGCCCCCAGGCGGTGCCCGAGGTGGCGGCCGAACCCGATCTGGTGGTCGAGGTGGCGGGTACGGACTTCTGCGGCGCGGTGGTGGCCTGCGAGGCGGGCACGGTGACCCTGGAGGACCGCTTCGGCAAGCGGCGGGTGTTCCCGATGGAGCCGCGGGGCTTCCTGCTGGAGGGCGCGGTCGTCACCCTGGTCCGCCCGCGCCGGGGCCCGTCGGCGCCCTCCCGTACGGCCTCGGGCTCGATCGCCGTTCCGGGAGCCCGGGCCCGGGTGGCGCGGGCCGGGCGCATCTACGTGGAGGGCCGGCACGACGCGGAACTGGTCGAGAAGGTCTGGGGCGACGACCTGCGCATCGAGGGCGTGGTGGTGGAGTACCTGGAGGGCATCGACGACCTGCGGGCCATCGTCGCCGACTTCGCCCCGGGCCCGGACGCCCGCCTGGGCGTCCTGGTGGACCACCTGGTGCCCGGCTCGAAGGAGTCCCGCATCGCGGCCTCGGTGACCTCGCCGGACGTCCTGGTCGTGGGCCACCCGTACGTGGACGTCTGGCAGGCCGTGAAGCCGTCCGCGCTGGGCATCCCCGCGTGGCCGGTGGTCCCGCGCGGCCAGGACTGGAAGACGGGCATCTGCCGGGTCCTGGGCTGGCCGGAGAACACGGGCGCCGCCTGGCAGCACATCCTGTCCCGGGTGACGTCCTACAAGGACCTGGAGCCGACGCTCCTGGGCCGCGTCGAGGAACTGATCGACTTCGTCACGGCACCAGTGTGAGCCGCGGCAGGGCGGCGAACTCCGCGGTGTCGGGCGTGACACCGCGGGGCCGCGCCCGCCCTCGTGCGCAGCGATTCACTCCGTGGAGTGATCAGTCCACCAGGTCGCGGACCACCGCGTCGGCGAGCAGCCGCCCGCGCAGGGTCAGGACGGCCCGCCCGGCCTCGTACGGCGCGGCGTCCAGCAGCCCGTCGGCGAGGGCCTTGCGGGACGCGGCGAGCCCGGCCGGGGCGAGCAGGGACAGCGGGACCCCGTCCACGAGGCGCAGCTCCAGCAGGATCCGCTCGACGCGCCGGTCCTCCTCGGAGAGGAGCTCGCGGCCCGCGCCCGGGGAGCGGCCCTCGGCCAGGGCCGCCGCGTAGGCGCCCGGGTGCTTCACGTTCCACCACCGGACCCCGCCGACGTGCGAGTGCGCGCCCGGCCCGGCGCCCCACCAGTCGGCGCCGCGCCAGTACAGCTCGTTGTGCAGGCAGCGCCCGGCCTCCGAGGTGGCCCAGTTCGACACCTCGTACCAGGAGTACCCGGCCTCGGCCATGACCTCGTCCGCGATCAGGTACCGGTCGGCGTGCACGTCGTCGTCCGTCATCGGGACCTCGCCCCGGCGGATCCGGCGCGCGAGCTGGGTGCCCTCCTCCACGATCAGCGCGTAGGCGCTGATGTGGTCCGGACCGGCCCCCAGCGCCGCCGACAGCGACGCCCGCCAGTCCTCGTCCGACTCCCCGGGCGTCCCGTAGATCAGGTCGAGGTTGACGTGCTCGAAGCCCGCGGCCCGCGCCTCGGCCACGCAGGCCTCAGGTCGGCCCGGGGTGTGGGTGCGGTCCAGCACCTTCAGGACGTGCTGCTTCGCGCTCTGCATGCCGAAGGAGATCCGGTTGAAGCCCCCGGCGCGCAGCTCGGCCAGGTACGCCGGGTCCACGGACTCCGGGTTGGCCTCGGTGGTGATCTCCGCGTCCTCGGCCAGGCCGAATTCGTCGCGGATCGCGGCGAGCATCCGTACGAGGTCCCCGGCCGGCAGCAGCGTGGGCGTACCGCCGCCCACGAACACGGTCCGTACGGCCCTCGGGTCGTCCCCGAGCACCTTCCGCGCGAGGCGGACCTCGTCGATCAGGGTGTCGGCGTAGTTCTCCCGGGAGGCGAGCACACCTCCGGTGCCCCGCAGCTCGGTGGCCGTGTAGGTGTTGAAGTCGCAGTACCCGCAGCGCGTGGCGCAGTACGGGACGTGCAGGTAGAACCCGAGCGGCCGCTCCCCCGCGCCCTCCAGGGCATGCGACGGCAGCGAGCCGTCTTTGGGCATGGGTTCACCGTCGGGCAGTGCGGAAGGCATACCCCCATCATCCCGCACGAAAAAAGCCCCGCCGGCGTTTGAGGCGCGGGGTCCGGGGCGGAGCCCCGGGAGCGGCGGGGTCCGCGGGGCGGCCCAGCCGCCCCGCCCCGCCAGGCCCGCGGCAGGCGCTACGCCTCGCGCGACCCCGCGTACATCTCCTCGATCAGGTGCTTGAACTCACGCTCGACCACCGGCCGCTTCAGCTTCAGGCTGGGCGTCAGGTCCCCGTGCTCGACGTCGAGGTCACGCGGCAGCAGCCGGAACTTCTTGATCGTCTGCCAGCGCTGGAGGCCCTCGTTCAGGGTCTGTACGTACGTCTCGATCAGGCGCTCGGTCTCCGGCGCGGCCAGGACCTGTCCGTACGTCTTGCCCTCCAGCCCGTTGTCGGCCGCCCAGGTGAGGATCGACGGCTCGTCGAGGGCGATCAGCGCCGAGCAGAAGTTACGGTCGGCGCCGTGCACGACGATGGTCGACACGTACGGGCAGATCGCCTTGAACTGGCCCTCGATCTCCGCCGGCGCGACGTACTTGCCGCCCGAGGTCTTGATCAGGTCCTTCTTACGGTCGGTGATGCGCAGGTAGCCGTCGGCCGACAGCTCGCCGATGTCGCCCGTGTGCAGCCAGCCGTCGGACTCCAGGACCTCGGCGGTCTTGTCCGGCTGCCGGTGGTAGCCCTGCATGATGCCGGGGCCGCGCAGCAGGACCTCGCCGTCGTCGGCGATGCGGACCTCGGTGCCGGGGAGCGGCTTGCCGACGGTGCCGGTGCGGTAGGCCTCGCCGGGGTTGACGAAGGAGGCCGCGCTGGACTCCGTCAGGCCGTAGCCCTCCAGGATGTGGATGCCCGCGCCGGAGAAGAAGTAGCCGATCTCGGGCGCCAGCGCGGAGGCGCCGGAGACGGCGGCGCGCAGGTTGCCGCCGAAGGCCTCGCGGAGCTTCGAGTAGACGAGCGCGTCGGCGATCTTGTGCTTGGTGGCGAGGCCGAAGGGGGCGCTCGCCTGCCCGGTGCGGCGGAAGTTGTCCTGGGTGACCTTGGCGTACTCGCGGGCGACGCCGACCGACCACTGGAAGATCTTGTACTTGGCACCGCCGGCGGCGCGGGCCTTGGCGGCCACGCCGTTGTAGACCTTCTCGAAGATGCGCGGGACGGCGGCCATGTAGGTGGGCTGCACGATCGGCAGGTTCTCGATGATCTTGTCGATCCGGCCGTCGACGGCGGTCACGTGGCCGGCCTCGATCTGCCCCGAGGTCAGCACCTTGCCGAAGACGTGCGCCAGCGGCAGCCACAGGTACTGGACGTCCTCGCGGCCGATCAGGCCGGTGGCGACCATGGCCTTGGCCATGTACGACCAGTTGTCGTGCGGCAGCCGCACGCCCTTGGGGCGGCCGGTGGTGCCGGAGGTGTAGATGAGGGTGGCGAGCTGGTCGGAGGTGATGGCCGAGACCCGCTCCTTGACCGCCTCGGGGTGCTTGGCGAGGTACTCCTTGCCGCGCGCCTCCAGTTCGGCGAGCGAGAGCACCCAGCCCTCGGGGTCGCCGTCGGCGGCGACCGCGTCCGCGGCGTCGAGGACCACGACGTGCTCCAGCTTCGGCAGGTCGGCGCGCCGCTCGCGCGCCTTCGCCAGTTGCTTGGCGTCCTCGGCGATGAGCACCCGGCTCTCGGAGTCGGCGAGGATGAAGGCCGACTCGTCGGCGTTGGTGCTGGGGTAGACGGTGGTGACCGCGCCGCCCGCGCACATCACGCCGAGGTCGGAGAGGATCCACTCGACCCGGGTGTTGGAGGCGAGTGCGACGCGCTCCTCGGTCTGCAGGCCGAGGGCGATCAGCCCGGCGGCGATGGCGAAGACCCGCTCGGCCGCCTGGCCCCAGCTGAGCGACTTCCAGTCGTCGGCGCCCTGGCCGTCGGCAGCGGGCACCGGGAACCGGTAGGCCTCCGCGTTCGGCGTCGCGGCGACGCGCTCAAGGAAGAGCACCGCCACGGTGGGCGGGCGGTTCTCGAGATAGGTCTGTGTGTCGCTCACGACATCCTCCGGACCGATCCACGCGGCAGTGCGTGGGCGTGGGGCGCTTGGGGGCGCTGGGGACTGGCGGGTTTGAGACGTACCAGCTAGTGACTGGCGAGTAACCATCGAGCAGTGATCAGACTAAAGCCCGTCCGGCGCCTGCGTAAGGGCCCGCGAGCGGCCGGTTCATAACGAAACAGGCCCCCGCGCCGGAGCGTGGGGGCCTGGTTCCGTCGGGTGGCGGCGGCGTCGCTACTTCTTCTTGCCGCCGGACTCGTCGCTGGAGAGGACGGCGATGAAGGCCTCCTGCGGGACCTCCACGGAGCCGACCATCTTCATCCGCTTCTTGCCTTCCTTCTGCTTCTCCAGCAGCTTCCGCTTACGGGAGATGTCACCGCCGTAGCACTTGGCGAGGACGTCCTTGCGGATGGCGCGGATGGTCTCGCGGGCGATGACGCGGGAGCCGATGGCTGCCTGGATCGGCACCTCGAAGGCCTGCCGCGGGATGAGCTCGCGCAGCTTGGCGACCAGGCGCACGCCGTAGGCGTAGGCGGCGTCCTTGTGCGTGACGGCGGAGAAGGCGTCGACCTTGTCGCCGTGCAGCAGGATGTCGACCTTGACCAGGCTGCCGGACTGCTCGCCCGTGGGCTCGTAGTCGAGGGAGGCGTAGCCGCGCGTCTTGGACTTCAGCTGGTCGAAGAAGTCGAAGACGATCTCCGCGAGCGGGAGGGTGTAGCGGATCTCGACGCGGTCCTCGGAGAGGTAGTCCATGCCGAGGAGGGTGCCGCGGCGCTGCTGGCACAGCTCCATGATCGCGCCGATGAACTCGGTGGGCGCGAGCACGGTGGCCCGGACGACCGGCTCGAACACGTCCGAGATCTTGCCCTCGGGGAACTCGCTCGGGTTGGTGACGGTGACTTCCTTGCCGTCCTCCATGACCACCCGGTAGACCACGTTGGGCGCGGTGGCGATCAGGTCGAGGCCGAACTCGCGCTCCAGGCGCTCGCGGACCACGTCCAGGTGGAGCAGACCGAGGAAGCCGACGCGGAAGCCGAAGCCGAGCGCCGCCGAGGTCTCCGGCTCGTAGACGAGCGCGGCGTCGTTGAGCTGCAGCTTGTCGAGGGCCTCGCGCAGGTCCGGGTAGTCCGAGCCGTCGAGCGGGTACAGGCCCGAGAAGACCATCGGCCGCGGGTCCTTGTAGCCGCCGAGCGCCTCGGTGGCTCCGTTGTGCAGGCTGGTGATGGTGTCACCGACCTTGGACTGACGGACGTCCTTCACGCCGGTGATGATGTAGCCCACCTCGCCGACGCCGATGCCGTCGGAGGGGGTCATCTCCGGCGAGGAGACGCCGATCTCCAGCAGCTCGTGCGTGGCACCGGTGGACATCATCCGGATGCGCTCGCGCTTGTTCAGCTGGCCGTCGACGACACGGACGTACGTCACGACACCGCGGTACGAGTCGTAGACCGAGTCGAAGATCATCGCGCGGGCCGGGGCGTCCTTGACGCCGACCGGGGCCGGGACGGTGGCGACGACCTTGTCGAGCAGTGCCTCGACACCGAGACCGGTCTTCGCCGAGACGCGCAGCACGTCCTCCGGCTGGCAGCCGATCAGGTTCGCGAGCTCCTCGGCGAACTTCTCCGGCTGCGCCGCCGGCAGGTCGATCTTGTTCAGGACGGGGACGATCGCGAGGTCGTTCTCCATCGCCAGGTACAGGTTGGCGAGGGTCTGGGCCTCGATGCCCTGGGCGGCGTCCACCAGGAGGACGGTGCCCTCGCACGCGGCGAGGGAGCGCGAGACCTCGTAGGTGAAGTCGACGTGCCCGGGGGTGTCGATCATGTTGAGGATGTGGGTGTTGCCCTGGCCCTCGCCCGTGGTCGGCGCCCAGGGCAGCCGGACCGCCTGGGACTTGATCGTGATGCCGCGCTCACGCTCGATGTCCATGCGGTCGAGGTACTGGGCGCGCATCTGCCGCTGGTCGACCACACCGGTGATCTGGAGCATCCGGTCGGCAAGCGTCGACTTGCCGTGGTCGATGTGCGCGATGATGCAGAAGTTGCGGATCAGCGCCGAGTCGGTACGGCTCGGCTCGGGCACGTGGCTGGGGATCGCGGGCACGCAGTGTCCTGATTCTCGGTCGCAGTCGGAACTCGGAACGAAGTCTGAGTCCTCCCATGCTCCCATGGATGGGGCAGTGCGCTCGGTTTGGGCTGCCCGGAGCGTGCCTGGTAGCCTGGGCAGCTGTGTCTCGTATGCCCTCTCAGCTGTCGAGGCACAATCCGAAGAACAAAACTCTGAACCTGAAAAGGCTCTTTCGTGGCGAACATCAAGTCCCAGATCAAGCGGAACAAGACCAACGAGAAGGCGCGCCTGCGCAACAAGGCCGTCAAGTCGTCGCTCAAGACCGCGATCCGCAAGGCCCGCGAGGCCGTCGTCGCCGGTGACGTCGAGAAGGCCACCGTGGCTTCTCGCGCCGCCGCGCGTGCGCTCGACAAGGCTGTCTCGAAGGGTGTCATCCACAAGAACGCCGCCGCCAACAAGAAGTCGGCGCTGGCCATCAAGGTTGCCTCCCTCCAGGGCTGAGCTCTCGATGTGAATCGCCGGTAAGGACCCAGCGGGCCCTCTCTTCCGCTCCTTCACCGGCACACCGCGCCGCACGCGGCCTGCGTTCGCCACGCGGGTGCGGCGCACCAATGCAAGTACCGAAGGCCCCGGCCTCCACCCTTCCCCAGGGTGGCGGCCGGGGCCTTCGCGTTACCCGTGGGCGCGGACGGCGGCGAGGACGGTCGAGGTCAGGACCTCGGGGGCGTCGGCCGGGTCCATCCGGCCGGCCTGCACCTCGGCGGCGGCCGCGTGGACCAGGCTGTAGACGACGGTGACCAGCCAGTCGACGGACAGGTCCGTGCGCACGTCACCGGCTTCCCGGCCGGCCACGACCAGACGGCGGACGGGGGCCAGGATCCGGTCGTGGCGCTCGCGGAGCTCCTCGGGCGGGAACGCGGCGGAGGCGGCGGCGAAGACGGCGGAGTGCCGGTCGAGCAGCCGCCAGGAGGTGCGGACGAGCGAAGCGAGGTCGGACCCGTCCGCGAGCGCGGCGGCGGCCTCGTCGGAGGCCCGGGCGAAGGCCGCGTCGAGGAGCGCCTCGCGGGTGGGGAAGTGGGAGTAGAGGGTGACCCGGCTGACCCCGGCGGCGCGGGCGATGGCGGCCATGCTCGCCTGCGGGTCGGCGAGGAAGCAGTCCAGGCCGGCGTCGACGATCGCGGCGGTGTTGCGCTCCGCGTCGGCGCGACGGGGCCGGGGGGTGGGGGCGTCGGTTGCTGCCATGCCCCCAAACTTAACACCACTGTTCACATTCCACGGGCGGACCCGCATACTCAATCCCTAACAGCCCTGTTAACCTTAGGAGCGGCCTCGCCATGCCCTCTCACGCCCACGCCGACGCACCTGCACCTCTGCACCCGCACCCGCACCGGTGGCGCCTGCTGGCCCTCCTCTGCCTGGCCCAGTTCATGCTCATCGCGGACGTCACCGTGGTGAACGTGGCACTGCCCGCCGTCGGCGCCGACCTCGCGCTCTCCGGCGCAGCCCTCACCCGGGTCGTCACCGTGTACACCCTGCTCTTCGGCGCCCTGCTGCTGGTCGGCGGGCGGCTGGCCGACCGGTTCGGGGCGCGGCGGATGTTCCTGACCGGGCTGACCGTCTTCACCGCGGCCTCGGCGGCGTCCGGCCTCGCGGGCGACGGCGGCACGCTGATCGCGGCCCGCTCGGCGCAGGGAATCGGCGCGGCGCTGCTCTCGCCGGCCGCGATGTCGCTGGTCATGGCGTTGTTCCAGGGTCCGGCGCGGCACCGCGCCCTCGGTGTCTGGGCGGCGGTCGGCGGCGCGGGCGCGGCCGTGGGTGTCCTGCTCGGCGGCGTCCTCGCCGACGGGCCCGGCTGGCGTTGGATCTTCTACGTCAACCTGCCCGCCGGGTTGCTCGCCCTGGTCGCCGTCCCGCTGCTGCTCGGCCGCCCGCTGTGCGCACCCGGCTGCCGGCCGGCCCTCCGGACCCCCGTGGACGTGCCGGGAGCCGTGCTGCTGACGGCGGCTTCGGCCTGCCTGGTCCACGGGCTGACCGAGGGCTCCTGGCCCTGGCTCGCCGGGGCGGCGACGGCGGGGATCCTGCTGGGCCTGGCGCAGCGCCGGACCCCGCATCCCCTCCTGCCGACCAACCTGCCGGGCCGGCGCGCGCTGCTGGGCGGGGGCGCGGTGATGCTGGGGGCGGCGGGGCTGCTGGTCTCGGGGTTCTACCTGAGTTCCCTGCACATCCAGCACACGCTCGGGCGCGGCCCCCTGGTCACCGGGCTGGCCTTCCTGCCGGTCGCGGTGGCCGTCACCGCGGGCGCGCACGCGGGCGGCCGGGCGGTGGTCCGGTTCGGCTGGCGCCCGGTCGGCGGCGCGGCCTTCGCCCTGGCCGCGGCCGGCGCCGCCCTCGCCCCGCGCGGCGGCCTGTGGACGGGCCTGGTCCCCGGCTTCGCGCTGCTCGCGTTCGGTCTCGGCGCGGCTTTCGTCTGCGCGACGACGGCGGCCCTCTCCGAGGTGGCTCCGGAGCACGCCGGCCTCGCCTCCGGGCTCGTCGGCACCTCGCACGAGCTCGGCGCGGCCATCGGCGTCGCCGCCCTGGCCTCGGGCGGTTTCACCGCGCTGCCCTTCCCGGCGCTGGCCCTCGCCGTGGCCGCCGCCGCCCTCCTCCCGAGCGGCCGCCCCTCACCGACGGCGGCCCGCGCCATGGCTCACTGAGCCCGGCCCCGTCGGGCGCTCGGTCTAGTCCCAGAACTCGCCGTCGTGCGGGAGGTCGGCGAAGTGGTCGGGATCGTGGGAGAGGAACACGGGGATGCCGGCCCGGGACAGCACGCGGAGCCGCCCGTAGGTGAGCAGCTTCTCCTCGATGTTCCAGTCGCTGGGCATGGGCGCGTTCCGGTCCAGTCCCTGTTGCAGGTGCGCGGCGTCGCCCATGAGGCCGATCCGTCCGTGGTGAGCGAGGTCCAGGACGACGCCCTGGTGGCCGGGGGTGTGGCCGGCGGTGTGCAGGAGGGTGAGCGTGCCGTCCTGGAACAGGTCGGTGTCACCGCGGAGTTCGAGGAACTCGTAGTCCCGGCTGCCCGCGTAGTCGTTGAAGGCGTAGCCCCGCGCGGTCCAGCGGTCCGGCCACCAGGCGTGGCGCAGCTCCTCGTGCTGGGCCACGTGCACGGCGTGCGGGAAGTAGGTCATCCCTCCGGCGTGGTCGAGGTGCAGGTGGGAGTAGAGGACGTACCTGACCTCGTCGAGCCGGTAGCCGAGGCGCTCCAGTTGCGCGTCGACGGCGTGGGCCCGGGTGAACCCCTCGGCCCCGTACGCCGCCCGCAGCCCCGGACCCCAGTGGGCCTCGGCGGCCTCGGGGTCGGCCACGCGGTGGTTGATCCCGGTGTCGAAGAGGATCAGCCCGTGGGTGGCGTGTTCGATGACGGCCACGGTCGAGGGCACGGTGATCATGCCGGAGGCCCCGTACTGGAGACCGCTCATCGGCATGGTGAAGGGCCCGGCGTCCACCGTCGTCACGCGCACTCTGCCGGCCACGGAACCTCCCTCTCGCCCACCGGGACGCCCTTGCCGTCCGGTGGTGAAGGCGGCCTGGTCGGCGAATTCCCCGTGTCCAGGCTAACCCTGAGGCGGCGGACCCACGCGTCGGCAGCCGGTCGGCCGTAGCCGCGGGCCCGGCGGGATCCGAGAAAGCGGGCGGCCTAGCGGCGCTGCGGGCGGGCCGCGCGGGCCACCGCCACGACCGCCTTCTCCAGGGCGTACTCGGGGTCGTCGCCGCCGCCCTTAACCCCCGCGTCGGCGGCGGCCACGGCGCGCAGCGCGTCCGCGACGCCGTCCGCCGACCAGCCCCGCATCTGCTGGCGGACCCTGTCGATCTTCCACGGCGGCATGCCCAGGTCCCGGGCGAGGTCGCCGGGGCGGGCCCCGCGCGGGGCGGAGGCCAGCTTGCCGATGGCGCGGACCGCCTGGGCCAGGGCGCTGGTGATGAGGACCGGCGCCACCCCGGTGGACAGGGACCAGCGCAGGGCCTCCAGGGCCTCGGCCGCACGCCCCTCGACCGCCTTGTCGGCGACCGTGAAGCTGGAGGCCTCGGCCCGGCCCGTGTAGTAGCGGCCGACCACGGCCTCGTCGATGGTGCCCTCGACGTCCGCGCACAGCTGCGCCGCCGCGCTCGCCAGCTCCCGCAGGTCGCTGCCGATCGCGTCGACCAGGTTCTGGCAGGCCTCCGGGGTCGCCGCCCGGCCCAGCGCGCGGAACTCGCCCCGCACGAACGAGAGCCGGTCCGCGGCCTTCGTCATCTTCGGGCAGGCGATCTCCCGCGCGCCGGCCTTCCGCGCCGCGTCGAGCAGCCCCTTGCCCTTGGCCCCGCCCGCGTGGAGGAGGACCAGGATGATCTCCTCGTAGGGCGCGTCGAGGTAGGCCTTGACCTCCTTGACGGAGTCCGCGGACAGGTCCTGCGCGTTGCGTACGACCAGCACCTTGCGCTCGGAGAAGAGCGAGGGGCTCGTCAGCTCGGCCAGCGTGCCGGGCTGGAGCTGCTCGGACGCGAGGTCGCGGACGTCCGTGTCGGCGTCGGCGGCGCGGGCGGCCGCCACCACCTCCCGTACGGCACGGTCGAGCAGCAGCTCCTCCTGCCCCACCGCGAGGGTGAGCGGGGCAAGCGGATCGTCGGTGGGGTTCTTCCTGGTGGCCATCGCCTCCAGCATCCCACGCCGCACTGACAGTCCCCCGCCCCGCGGGCCCTCTCACCGGATCCTTGAGAATGGTCGCGTGAACGTGCGACATGTACTCGTCCTGCCCGACCGCGACGCCGCCGAGGAGGTCGCGCAGGAGGCCGTCGACCGCTTCGGCCTCCCGGAGGAACCGCAGTTGGTCCGCGACGCGCTGGCCGGCGAGGACGACGCCGAGGACGCCCAGTGGCTGGTGGTCGTCGAGGATCCACAGGAACGGCTCGACGCCACCACGCTGGACGAACTCGCCGCCGAGTACGAAGGCTGGCTGGAAGCCCCGTAGGGGAGCGTCCGGGATCAGGCCTTGTGCACAATCTGGACGTCCAGCGTCACGTCCACGCTCGGACCGATCGCCGCGATCCCCTGCGCCAGCACCGACTGCCAGTTCAGGGCGAAGTCCTCGCGGTGCAGTTCGGTGGTGGCCCGGCAGGCGGCCCTCGGCTCGCCCTCCAGCCCCGTGCCGAGACCCAGGTACCGGGTGTCCAGGGTCACGGACCGGCTGACCCCGTGGAGGGTCAGGGCGCCGGCCACGGTCCAGCGGCTGCCGCTGCGGTGGATGAACCGTTCGCTGTAGAACTCCACCGTGGGGTGCCGGACCGCGTCCAGGAAGTCCCCCGACCGCAGGTGGTCGTCCCGCAGCCGCAACCCGGTGTCGATGCTCGCCGCATCGATGATCACGTGCATGGACGACTCCTCCATGCGCTCGGCGATCCGTACCGCTCCGGCGAACGTGTTGAACCGGCCGCGGATCCGGGCCATCCCGATGTGCCGGGCGGTGAAGGCGATCGACGAGTGCGTCGGATCGAGCTCCCAGTGACCGGGCTGCGGCAGCAGCGGCGGCTCCACCGCGTCGAGGATGATCTCCCCGGTGCCCGGCTGCGCCGGGTCCCCCACGAGTGTCGCCCCGTGGAACGGCGCGTACCCCTCGGCGGTGACGGACAGCCGGTACTCCCCCTCCGGCACGGCCGCCGTGAAACCGCCGTACGGGTCGGTCTCCCCGCTGACGATCCGCCGCCCGATCGGGTCGGTCACCTCGAACGTGGCCTGCCGGACCGGCTGGTGGACCGTGTCGAGAACCCGGCAGCTGAGCAGACGCGCCGTAGGCGGCAGCGTCAGTGTCGCGGATGTCTGTGGGCTGGAACTTCCGGCCGACTCCATCCCCCGTCGGCGACCGAACATGGCTGATGCACCCCCGTGCTGTGTGGACTTGGACCGTTCTGGCGAAGACGCATTCGATCATGCTGTCGGGTTGTGGGCAAACAGAGCGGTCGCGCCCGGTATGACCGCGCCGGATCCGGCGCCGGTTGGCCGGAAACGCACGCATCCGAACGCCGGTTCCGCTGACGGCGATCGAGCCATCGGTGTCGGTGCGCAGCACCGTCGCCCCCACCGCCCGCAGGCGTGCGAGCGTACCCGGCGCGGGGTGGCCGTAGCGGTTTTTTGTGCCGACAGGAACAATCGCGAGCCGCGGCCGGACCCGGGCGGTCAGTTCGGGGTCCTGGTGCGCTGAGCCGTGGTGGGCGACCTTGAGGACGTCCACCGGGCCGAGCTGCGGATGCTCCCTCAGGAGTGCCTGCTGTGCGGGCGGTTCGAGGTCGCCGAGCAGGAGCAGGGTCAGGCCCGCGCCGCGCACCAGCAGGGCGACGCTCGCGTCGTTGGGCCCGTCGGGCGGCGGTCCGGCCGCGGGCGGCCAGAGCACCTGCCACTCCAGCGGACCGGCCCGGCGCCGCTCCCCCTGGGCCGCCCGTACGACGGGCACACCGGCGGCCGCCGCGGTCCGGCGGACGAACTCGGCCTGAGCCGAGGGCTCTTCCAGCGTGGTGGCCTGAATCACACCCACGGACCGGCCCTTCAGCACCCCGGCCAGCCCTCCGACATGGTCGGCGTGAAAGTGCGTCAGCAGCAGCATCGGCACCCGGTGCACGCCCAGCGCGCGCAGGCAGTGGTCCACCGGGCCGGGCTCCGGTCCGGCGTCCACCACCAGGGCCTCGCCCGGGCCGACCGCGAGGACGGCGGCGTCCCCCTGCCCCACGGCGCACTGGACGTAGCTCCAGTCGGGCGGCGGCCAGCCGGTGAGCGTACGGGTGAGCTGCGGCGGCCGCAGCACGGCGAGGAGCAGCAGCACCGCCAGCGCCGGGCAGAGCCACCGCCACCACCGCCGCCCGAGCCTTCCCCCCACGGTCACGACGGCCACGGTGGCCACCACGGCCGCGGCCAGCAGCAGGCCGCCGGTGAGCCCGCCCGGCCAGGGCAGCTCCGCCCCCGGCACCCGCGCCCCGGTCCGGGCCACGGCCGCGATCCACCCGGCCGGCACCCCGGCGCACCAGGCGAGCGCCTGCGCGGCCGGCATCCACAGCGGGGCCGCGGCGAGCGAGGCGAAGCCGAGGACCGTCGCCGGACCCGCCGCGAGCTCGGCCAGCAGGTTGCACGGCACCGCCACGAGGCTGACCCGGGCCGCCAACACGGCCACCACCGGCGCGCACACCGCCTGCGCGGCCGCCGCGGCCCCGATCGCCTCGGCGAGCCGCGGGCCCGTCCCGCGCCGCCGCAGGGCTTCGCTCCACCGGGGAGCGAGGGTGAGCAGCGCCCCGGTGGCCAGCACGGAGAGCAGGAAGCCGTAGCTGCGGGCCAGCCACGGGTCGTAGAGCACGAGCAGCAGCACGGCCGCGCCCAGGGCCGGGATCAGGGAACGGCGCCGCCCGGTGGCGATGGCCAGCAGGGTGACCGCCCCGCAGGCGGCGGCCCGCAGCACGCTGGGCTCCGGCCGGCACACCACCACGAACGCCAGCGTCAGGGCCGCCCCGCACAGGGCGGTCACCCGCAGGGAGAGCCCGAGCCGGGGCGCCAGCCCGCGCCGCTCGGCCTGCTGCGCGCGGGCCGGGGGCCCGATGAGCAGGAACAGCACCACGGTCAGGTTGGACCCGGAGACGGCCAGCAGGTGCAGCAGGTCGGTGGCCCGGAAGGCCTCGTACAGATCGGGCGGCACCCGGGACGTGTCCCCGACGACCAGCCCGGGCAGCAGGGCCCTGGCATCCGGCGCGAGCCCCTCGGTGGCCTCGCGCAGCCCGGCCCGCAGCCGCCCCGCGATCCGCTGCGCGGTGTCCGGGCCGCCGGTGACCCGGGGCGGGGTGTCAGCGGCGGGCCGGAGCAGCGCCACGGCCCGCTCCCCGTCCCGCGCCGGAGCCAGCCGGGCGACCACCGCCACCCGGGTGGACGGCTGCAGCCGGGCCCATCCCGCATGCCCGGCCAGCACCCGCACCGGGGTCTCGACCCGGGTGCCCGTCCCGTCGGGCCCGGTCACCCGGGTCACCACCGCGTCCAGCACCACCACCGGCGGCCCGTTCCCGCCGCGGGCGGTCCTCGGGTCGGAGCCGACGGTGAGCTCGGCGAGGACGCGGGCATGCTCCCGCGCGAGCCCCGCCACCGGTCCGGCCCGCGCCTCAGCCCGCTGGAGCCCCGCCACCCCGGCCCCGGCGGCCGCGCAGAGCAGGGCCGCGGCCAGGGCCGGCGCGACCCTCCACAGCGAGCCCGGGCGCCGGTACCCGGCCAGCACCAGCAGGCCCGCCCCGACCACCCCCAGCCCCACCCCGAGGGCGGTCCGGCCCGCGGGCGCGTCCAGGGCGAGGGCGGCCGCCGCCCAGGCGGCCACGGCCGGCACCGCGAGGCGCAGATCCACCGGGCCCGTCTCCTCGGGGCGGTTCACGGCCGCACCCGCGTGCGCAGGTCGGCGAAGCGCCGCTCACCGATGCCGTCGACCTGGCGCAGCTCCTCCACGGACCGGAAGCCGCCGCGGGCGGTGCGGAAGTCGACGATGTGCTGCGCCAGCACCGGCCCGACCCCCGGCAGACCGTCCAGCTGCGCGACCGTGGCCGAGCCCAGACTGAGCGGCCCCGCACCCGGACCCGGACCCGGTCCGGAGCCGGCGACGGCCCCGCCCGGCGGCGGCTGCGCCGGGGCGCCCACCAGCACCTGCTCCCCGTCCACGAGCACCCGCGCCCGGTTCAGCCCGGTGGTGTCGGTACCCGGACGCACTCCCCCGGCGGCGGCCAGCGCGTCCTCCACCCGGGAACCGGCGGGCAGCCGGCGCACCCCGGGATCCCTGACCTTGCCGCTGACGTCGACGACGATCCGCGCTCCGCCGCCGGCACCGGCACCACCGCCCCCGGCCGGCGCGGCAGTCGGCCCCGGGGCCGCCGTGGCCGCCGCCGGGACCACCCCCGGGGCGACCACCGCCGGGACGCTCACCTCCCGCGGCCTGGCCGACCAGTACTGCTGCCCGGCGAAGCCGACGGCGGCGACCAGCACCACCGCGACGGCGGCCACCGTGCGCGGCTCCACCCCGCACCGGGCCTGCAGCCACAGCGGCAGCCGCTCCCGCACGGCCAGCCTCCGTGCCTCCCCGGAGGACAGCCCGGCCGCCCCGAGCCCGGCCGCCCCCGGCCCGGCCGCCTCGACGGGCCCGATGCCGGGATCGGGCCCCGGACCGGTCCCGGGATCGGGCCCCGGACCGGTCCCGGGATCCGCCCCGGCCGGCGGCGACGCCTGCGGCGGACCGCTGCCACCGAGCAGCGCTTCGGCCCGCCGGCGCACCGCACCCGGCTCCGGAGGGGGAACCCGGTGCACCGGACGCCCGCGGCGGCCACGGCGGTGGCGGAGCCGACTGCCCGCGAGACGGCCGTCGGAGAATCGGCCGTCGGAGAGACGGCCATCTGCGAAACGGCTGTCGGAGGGACGGGGGCGGCCCGGACCAGCGGTGGCGCCGCCCGACGGGTGCGAAGTACGCGTTCGAAGAGTCATGCCACGACGGTAGAGGCCCGCCCCGACCGCCGTTCGGAGCCTTCAATTCCGGTGGACAACAAGCCCGTTGTGGATATCCGGGCCACTCGTTCCGGTGATCAGCGAGGGGAGACGACCGCCGCCAGCAGCCCCGGACCGGTGTGCGCGCCGATCACCGCACCGACCTCGCTGACGTGCAGCTCGACCAGTCCGGGGATGCGCTCGCGCAGCCGCTGGGCGAGCTTGTCGGCCCGCTCCGGAGCCGCCAGGTGGTGCACCGCCACGTCGACGGCCGCGGACCCGGCGCGCTCGACGGCCAGCTCCTCCAGGCGGGCGATGGCCTTGGAGGCCGTGCGCACCTTCTCCAGCGGCTCGATCCGCCCGCCCTCCAGCGTCAGCAGGGGCTTCACCGCCAGTGCCGAGCCGAGGAGTGCCTGCGCGGCCCCGATCCGGCCGCCGCGGCGCAGGTAGTCGAGGGTGTCGACGTAGAAGTACGCGGACATGTCGGCCGCCCGCTTCTCGGCGGCCGCCACGGCCTCGTCCACGGAACCGCCCCCCTCGGCCACCTCCGCGGCGGCCAGCGCACAGAAGCCCAGCGCCATCGCGATCATGCCGGTGTCCACGACGCGCACCGGCACGGGTGCGGTCTTCGCGGCGAGCAGGGCGGCGTCGTAGGTGCCGGAGAGCTCGGCGGACAGGTGCAGGCTGACGATCCCTGTCGCCCCGGCGTCCGCGGCCGCCCGGTAGGCCCGGACGAACTCCTCCGGGCTGGGGCGCGAGGTGGTCACCGACCGGCGCTTCTGCAGGGCCACGGCCAGGCTGCGCGCCGAGATCTCGGTGCCCTCCTCGAGCGCCTCGCCGCCGAGCACCACGGTCAGCGGGACGGAGGTGATTCCGTGCCGCGCCATGGCCGGTTGGGGCAGGTAGGCCGTGGAATCGGTGACGATGGCGACATGGCGGGACATGAGGCGGAGGTTACCGCCAGTGGGGGCGTGACGGCAGCCTGGGCCCCTCACCGGGGCCCACGGCGGGTCCGACGGGACTCTCCGATACCGGAGCTCCGGCCCCCGCGCCCGCCCCGCGCCTCAAAAACCGACAAGGCAGGCGAGGCCTGCGCGGCTTGCGCGGCCTGCGAGGCCGGCAGGAATCAGGTCGTGCTCTCCGGGCGGCGCGTCTTCTGCCAGGGGTAGTCGGGCGCCGGGGCGGCCGGGTTCAGCGCCGCCTTCCGCGGCTGCTCACGCTGCTGCGTCTGCCGTCCCTGCTGCGCCGCGTCCCACTCCGCGGCCGCCGCCGCCAGGTGGTCCACCGACTCCGGCGACCAGTCCCGCAGCGCGCCGGACTCCATCTCGATCTGGGCCGACAAGGCGGACAGGTCGTCCTCCGCGAAGCGGCTGGCCCGGTCCCGCGCGGCCCAGCGCAGCGAGTCCGAGGCCTGTGTGATCTTGGCCGTCCGCTCCCGCAGGTCGGGCAGGCGCTCCGCGATCCGCTTGCGGTCCGGGTCCTGCTCCAGCCGCTTCAGCTCGCCGTCCAGCTCGTGCCCGTGCGCGCTGAGCTGCTCGAACAGGGCGATCGACTCCCGCAGCGAGGCGTCCAGCCGGACCCCCTCGTGCAGGGCCTGCTGCGTGGAGCGCATCGACGTCCGCAGGTCCAGCCGCAGCTGCGCCAGCGCACCCGTGACCCCGACCTGGCCGAAGCTCTTGGCCCGCAGGGTGGTGTCCTCCACCGTCCGCCGGGCCTGGGTGATCGTCCGGTCCACTCCGCGCTTGGTCGCCTGCACCACCTTGACGGTCGCGTACACGCCCAGACCAAGGAAGGTGAAAAGCACCATCAGCGCGAAGATGATCAACGCGGCCTCCATGAGTGTCCCTTCCCCAGTCCCCGCGGTTTTCTGCCGTCCCCTCAACCGTAAACGCCACGGGCAGGCTGGGGGTTCCATTCGAACCCCCAACCTGCCCGTACGGGATCTCCCCCATGTAAGGGGTGCCCCGGCCGACCTCGGTCAGATGACGATGTTCACCAGCTTCGGCGCGCGCACGATCACCTTGCGGATCTCCGCACCGCCCAGCGCCGCCACGACACCCTCATCGGTCACGGCCAGCTGCTCCAGCTCCGCCTCCGAGATCGTCGGCGACACCTCCAGCCTCGCCTTGACCTTGCCCTTGACCTGCACCACGCACGTCACGCTCTCGTCCACGACGTACGCCGGGTCCGCGACCGGGAAGTCCTGGTGGACCACCGATTCCCCGTGGCCCAGGCGGCTCCACAGCTCCTCGGCGATGTGCGGGGCCAGCGGGGCGATCAGCAGCACCAGCCGCTCGGCGACCGAGCGCTCCAGCGGGCGGCCCGCCTTCGTCAGGGCGTTGTTCAGCTCGGTGATCTTCGCGATGGCGGTGTTGAAGCGCAGCCCCGTCATGTCCGCGCCGGCCCCGTCGATCGCCTTGTGCAGCGCGCGCAGGGTGTCCTCGCCCGGCTCGCCGTCGACGACGGTGACCCGGCCGGTCTCCTCGTCGACGATGTTGCGCCACAGGCGCTGCAGCAGGCGGTACTGACCGACCACGGCACGGGTGTCCCACGGACGCGAGACGTCCAGCGGACCCATCGCCATCTCGTACAGGCGCAGGGTGTCCGCGCCGTACTCCTCGCAGATCTCATCGGGCGTGACGGCGTTCTTCAGGGACTTGCCCATCTTGCCGTGCTCGCGCTTGACCGGCTGGCCCTCGTAGAAGTAACCGCCGTCGCGCTCCTCGACCTCGGCCGCCGGGACGTAGACCCCGCGCGCGTCGGTGTAGGCGTACGCCTGGATCATGCCCTGGTTGAACAGCTTGTGGAACGGCTCCGCCGAGGAGACGTGACCCAGGTCGAACAGCACCTTGGACCAGAAGCGCGCGTACAGCAGGTGCAGCACCGCGTGCTCGGCGCCGCCGACGTACAGGTCGACGCCGCCGTGCGGCGCGCCCTCGCGCGGGCCCATCCAGTACTGCTCGATCTCCGGGTCCACCAGGGCCGACGCGTTGTTCGGGTCCAGGTAGCGCAGCTCGTACCAGCAGGAACCGGCCCAGTTGGGCATGGTGTTGGTCTCGCGGCGGAAGGAGCGCACGCCGCGGCCGTCGCCCAGGTCCAGCTCGACGTTGACCCACTCCGCGTTGCGCGACAGCGGGGTCTCCGGCTTCGAGGTCGCGTCGTCCGGCTCGAAGGTGCGCGGCGAGTAGTCCTCGACCTCCGGCAGCTCCAGCGGCAGCATCGACTCGGGCAGCGGGTGCGCGACGCCGTCCTCGTCGTAGACGATCGGGAAGGGCTCGCCCCAGTAGCGCTGCCGGCTGAACAGCCAGTCGCGCAGGCGGAAGTTGACGGTCCCCTCGCCGATGCCGCGCTCGGTCAGCCAGTCGGTGATCGCGGCCTTGGCCTCGACGACGCCCAGGCCGTCCAGCGAGATGCCCTCGCCCGTGGAGTTGACCAGCTTCGCGTCGTACGCGACGAAGGCGTCGTCCCACTCGGCCGGGTCGATGTCGCGCCCGTCGGTCGGCTCGACCACGCAGCGGACGGGCAGCTCGAAGGCGCGCGCGAACTCGAAGTCGCGGGCGTCGTGCGCCGGGACCGCCATGATCGCGCCGGTGCCGTAGCCCATCAGCACGTAGTCGGCGATGAAGACCGGGACCTTCTGGCCGCTGACCGGGTTGACCGCGTACTCGCCGGTGAAGACACCGGTCTTGTCCTTGGCCTCGGCCTGCCGCTCGACGTCCGACTTGGCCGCGGCCTGCTTGCGGTACGCGGCGACGGCCTCGGCCGGGGTCGCGTGTCCGCCGGTCCACAGCTGGTGCGTGCCCTCGGGCCAGGCGGCCGGGACGAACTTCTCGACCAGCGGGTGCTCGGGCGCCAGCACCATGTAGGTGGCGCCGAACAGGGTGTCCGGACGGGTGGTGAAGACGGTGATCGCCTCGTCGCCCAGCGCGAAGTCGACGCGGGCGCCCTCGCTGCGGCCGATCCAGTTGCGCTGCTGCAGCTTGATGGCCTCGGGCCAGTCCAGCGCGTCCAGGTCGTCCAGCAGCCGGTCGGCGTACGCGGTGATCCGCATGTTCCACTGGCTCAGCCGGGACTTGAAGACCGGGAAGTTGCCGCGCTCGGACCGGCCGTCCGCGGTGACCTCCTCGTTGGCCAGTACGGTGCCCAGCCCGGGGCACCAGTTCACCGGCGCGTCCGAGGAGTAGGCCAGCCGGTACCCGTTCAGTACGTCGGCCCGCTCGCCCGCGGTCAGCTCGGCCCAGTTGCGGCCCCCGGGAACCTCACGGGAGCCGTTCTCGAAGGCGGCGACCAGCTCGGTGATCGGCCGGGCCTTGCCCGCGTCGGCGTCGTACCAGGAGTTGTAGATCTGCAGGAAGATCCACTGGGTCCACTTGTAGTAGTCCGGGTCGATCGTCGCGAAGGACCGGCGCTTGTCGTGGCCCAGGCCCAGCCGGCGCAGCTGGACCTTCATGTTCTCGATGTTCGCCTCGGTCGAGACCCGCGGGTGCGTGCCGGTCTGCACGGCGTACTGCTCGGCCGGCAGGCCGAAGGCGTCGAAGCCCAGGGTGTGCAGGACGTTGTGGCCGGTCATCCGCTGGTGGCGGGCGAAGACGTCGGTGGCGATGTAACCGAGCGGGTGACCGACGTGCAGGCCCGCACCGGACGGGTACGGGAACATGTCCATGATGAACTTCTTGGGCCGCGCGACCACCGCGGGGTCCCCGGCCAGGTCACCGGTCGGGTTCGGGGCCTCGTAGGTGCCCTGCGCGTCCCATACGTCCTGCCAGCGTGCCTCGATGTCGGCGGCCATGGCAGCCGTGTAGCGGTGCGCCTCGGCCGCCTCGGGGGCCGGGGTGTTCGTCTCGCTCATGATTTCTGAAGCTCCATCGATCGTCTTCGCCGTCTCTGCCTGCCCAAACGAAAAAACCCCTCGCACAGGAGGGGACGCCGCGCCGGTGCCGACCTCTCGTAGGTCGGCGCTGATCAGCGCGGCTCGGTAAGCAGAAGGCGTACGGCACGCATGGCGTCAGGGTACCGCAGCACCCGTGGCGCCCGCTCGGACGACCGCACAACGAGAAGCGGGCCACCCGATCCGGGTGGCCCGCTTCTTCACTGTGGAGCTAAGGAGAATTGAACTCCTGACCTCCTGCATGCCATGCAGGCGCTCTACCAACTGAGCTATAGCCCCTTGTTCTGCTTGCCGCTTCGGTTTCCCTTGCCGGTTCCCCTTGGCGACGTCCCAAACATTACACGGTCATGGCCCTGGTCCAAAAATCGGTTTCCACCGACTGTGGGCCATGTCCGATTTGATCCAACTTGTCACGCTCTCGCGAACTGATAGAAGCGCTTGAGCGTGCAGTGCTCGTCGAGCAGCCGGCCGTAGATCGGCTCCCCTTCCAGCTCCCGGTACGTCTCGATCGGGTCGCCTTTTATGATCAGCGCCCGCGCGCATTCCTCGCACCAGTACTGGTAGTCGGGGTTGACCGGGTCCATGTCCCGCACGATCGGCGTGCCGTTGTTGCACCAGTCGCACCGGCGCCGGTGTGCACCCATCCGTCAGCGACTCCCTCCCGCGTCGGGCCGTCGTCTCCCCCTCCGGCGGTCCGATTCTGCCATGCCGGTGCGGGCCAGGTCAGCAAACGCAAAGGGTACAAAAACAAGGATCCCGCCCCCTGTTGGGGACGGGATCCTGATTGTGGAGCTAAGGAGAATTGAACTCCTGACCTCCTGCATGCCATGCAGGCGCTCTACCAACTGAGCTATAGCCCCGCTCTCCGCCGCGCTCCCCCCGTCTCCGGTGTTCCGCGCTGCGAACAAGAAGAACTCTAGCCTGTGACCAGCCGGAAAGTGAAATCCGGGTGGCAGCCCCGGCAGGGGGCGGCAACGAGCTGCGGGAAGCAGCTCAGTCGTCGTCGCCGAGCACCGGTTCCGGCAGGGTGCCGGCGTTGTGCTCCAACAGGCGCCAGCCGCGCGCGCCCTCGCCGAGGACGGACCAGCAGCAGTTGGAGAGCCCGCCCAGGCCCTCCCAGTCGTACGCGTTCAGGCCCAGGAGGCGCCCGATCGTCGTACGGATGGTGCCGCCGTGGCTGACCACGACGAGGGTGCCGCCCTGCGGCAGCCGGTCGGCGTGCGCCAGCACCACCGGTGCGGCGCGGTCGGCGACCTCGGTCTCCAGCTCACCGCCGCCGCGGCGGACCGGTTCGCCGCGCTTCCACGCCGCGTACTGCTCGCCGTACTTCTCGATGATCTCGTCGTGCGTGAGGCCCTGCCACTCGCCGGCGTACGTCTCGCGCAGCGCCGCGTCGTGCTCCACGGGCAGCCCCGTGACGGAGGCCAGTTCGGCCGCCGTGGCGGAGGCTCGCCGCAGGTCGGACGCCACGATGGCAGCCGGCTTCAGCGAGGCGAGCAGCCGCGCGGAGCGGCGCGCCTGCGCCACACCCGCTTCGGTCAGCTCGATGTCCGTGGAGCCCTGGAAGCGCCGCTCCAGGTTCCATGCGGTCTGGCCGTGCCGCCAGAGGACGATCTTGCGTCCGGACTTGCCCGAGGTGCTGGCGCTCAGAACAGATCACCGTCCAGTTCGTCGTCGCCCGCCGCCTCGCGCAGCTTGGCGTGCTCCTCGGCCTTGCCGATGGTGAGCTTGGCGTCCTCGGGGAGCTCGATCTCGGGGCAGTCCTTCCACAGGCGCTCCAGCGCGTAGAAGACCCGCTCCTCGCTGTGCTGGACGTGGACGACGATGTCGACGTAGTCGAGCAGGATCCAGCGGGCGTCGCGGTCGCCCTCGCGGCGCACCGGCTTGGCGCCGAGCTCCTTGAGCAGGCGCTCCTCGATCTCGTCGACGATCGACTTGACCTGGCGGTCGTTGGGCGCCGAGGCGAGCAGGAAGGCGTCGGTGATCGACAGCACGTCGCTGACGTCGTACGCGATGATGTCGTGCGCGAGCCGGTCGGCCGCGGCCTGGGCGGCGGCGGTGATGAGCTCGATGGAGCGGTCCGTGGCGGTCACTGGCCATGCTTTCGGGTTGGCGGGCAGATCCTTACAAGGGTCTCATGTACCGCCGACACCGCCCGCGCGGAACGGCCCGCGCGGGCGAAAGCACCTCCCGGGACCGGGCCGGAGCCCGGATCAGGACGCCTCAGGACGCCTCAGGACGCCTTGTAGTCCTTGCCCAGGATCACCACGACCTCCGCGTTCACGGCGTTCTCGGCCTTCTTCACCACCGTCTCGGGCAGCCCCAGCGTCTTGGCGACCTCGATCGCCCGCTCCCGCTGCGCGTCGTCCTGGTACGTGATCTGCGAGGCGGCCGCGGCCTTGTCGGCCTTGCCGCCGTCCACGAAGGTGTAGCCGCCGTTCGTCAGCGCCGCCTTCGCCGCGATCTGCGCCTTCTCGTCGCCGGTGGCGTCCTTGAGGCCGACGCGCGGAGTGGCGCCGGGCTGCGCCTCGGCGGCGGACCCGCCGAGCACCTCCTTGACGACCTTCTTGTTGGCCTCGTCCGTGAGCGTGCCGTCCTGCTTCACGGCGAGCGTGTCGGTGCGGTACGCGCCCACCTTGGCGTGCTCGCCGAGCCGGGCCAGCAGGGCGCCGAGGGTCTGCGCGTTCAGGGCCGGGTCGAGGATCTGGCCGATGCTCTCGACCGTCACGGCCGCCGCCTTCGGGTCGCTCGGGACCTTGCGCAGGACCGCCTGGAGCACCTTGCCCATGCGCTCCAGCTGCTTGGCCTCCGGTTCGCCCTGGCCCCGGTACGTGGCGTACGCGACGGCCATGGCGCCGCTCAGGCTCTGCTTCTGGCCCTGGGCCACGGCCGGGGTCTTGGCCGCGTCGTCGGCCGGGACCGCGGCGTCGGTGTCGACCTCGATGCCGCCGACCAGCTCGACCAGGTTCTCCAGGAAGGGGGTGTCCAGCCGCCAGGTCCCGCCGATGTGGGTGCCGAGCACCGAGTCGAGGGCTTCCCGGGTGCCGATCCCGCCCTCCTCGACCGCCTTGCCGAGGCCCGTCGCGGAACCGTCCTGGCCGGTGAGGGAGAGGGCGTTGGGCAGCAGGACGGTGGCGCCCTGCTTGGTGGTGACGTTGTCGACGAGCAGCGCCGAGGAGGTGCCGCCCTTCTTGGTGTTGTGCAGGTGGACGACGATCATGTCGCGCTTCTGCGCCCCGGCGGCGGTCGCACCGGCCTTGTCCTGGCCGGGTCCGTCGAGGAACGGCAGCTTGCCCGCGTACCAGAGGTAGCCGAGGCCGCCGACGACGAACACGGCGAGGACGACGATCAGCGCCACCACCCGGTTGCGGCCGCGGCGGCGGGCCTCCTCGCGGCGCTCGGTCCGGCTCTCGGTGAACTTGAGCCAGTCGATGACGTCCTCGGAGTCCTCGTCCGGCTGGTCGATGAAGGCGAACATCTCGGTGCGGTAGTCCCGGCCCGCCTCGGGCTCGCCGTCGGGCCGGCGCGGCTCGGGGACCTGGGCGGTCCGGCGCTCGGCCGGGGCCGCGGCCGACGCCTCGGGGGCGGCCTGCTGCGGGGCGGTCTGCTCCGGAGCGGCCTGCTGTGAGGCTGCCTGCTGCGGGATCCACTGCTGGGTCTGCTGCGTGTCGTACCCGTAGCCGGGCGCCTGCGCGTACTCCTGCTGCCCGTACTCCTGGGCGGCCGGCTGCTGCGCGTAGTACTGCTGCTGCGGCTGCTGCTGGCCGTAGTCCTGGTAGTCGTAGCCGTACTGCTGCTGCTCGTACTGCGGCGGCGCGGGCTGGACGGGCTGGACGGGCACCTGGCCGTACACCGGCCGCCCGTACGCGTCGTAGCCGACGAGCTGCTGCTCCTGGGCGGCATACGGGTCGTACGGATCCTGTCGGTCGTTCACCGCGGGGCCCCTCTCTCCGGAAGCTCAGGCTCCCCGGTACAGCTCACGCTTGTCGATGTAACGCACGACACCGTCCGGCACCAGGTACCAGACGGGATCCCCCTGGGCCACCCTCGCACGGCAGTCCGTGGACGAGATCGCCAGCGCGGGCACCTCGACGAGGGAGACGCCGCCCTCGGGCAGCCCGTCGTCGGTGAGCACGTGGCCCGGGCGGGTGACGCCGATGAAATGGGAGAGCGAGAAGAGCTCGTCGGCGTTGCGCCAGGTCAGGATCTGTGCGAGCGCGTCGGCACCCGTGATGAAGAACAGGTCGGCGTCGTCGTTCAGCGCCTTGAGGTCCCGCAGGGTGTCGATCGTGTACGTCGGCCCGCCGCGGTCGATGTCGATGCGGCTCACCGAGAACTGGGGGTTCGACGCCGTGGCGATGACCGTCATCAGGTAGCGGTCCTCGGCGGGCGACACGGCCCGCTGCGACTTCTGCCACGGCTCACCGGTCGGCACGAACATCACCTCGTCGAGGTGGAAAAGGGCGGCCACCTCGCTGGCGGCCACCAGGTGTCCGTGGTGGATCGGGTCGAATGTCCCGCCCATCACGCCGAGCCGGCGCTTGACCGGACCGGTAGGCATCTCCTGCTCTCCCATGAGCGCAGAGCCTACTGGCCCGGCGGACCGGTCGGTCTAGCGGTCGCGGTTCAGGCGCGTGGTGACCCAGAGCATCAGCATCAGGACGACGAAGGCACCGCCGCCGGTGAGGTACGGGTTCAGGCTGTCGTGGTTGCCGCCGTGCTGTTCGGCCCCCTCCGAGGCGAGGACGACCAGGTTGTGGGCGGTGGAGGCGAGGCTCATCAGGCAGGTACCTATCGAGTCGGGGAGCGGGCGGAGACTTCGCTCACATCGTATGCGGGGGCCTGGGGCACGCTCACGCCGACTCAGGCGTTGGAGAGGATAGACGCACGGCCGAGCAGGTCCATCCAGGGGAGGGCGCTATGACGGAGACGGGTTTCGAGAAGGCACCGGCGAGGGACCGCAGGAGGTTCCCCGGTATCTCCTCGCGGGCGTACGAACATCCGGCGGACCGCTCGGCGTTGGTGGCGCTGCGCAAGCTGACCGGGTTCGACACCGTGTTCAAGGCGCTGAGCGGGCTGCTCCCGGAGCGCAGCCTGCGGCTGCTGTTCCTGTCGGACTCGGTGCGGGTGGGCGAGACGCAGTTCCCGCACCTGTACGCGATGCTGCGCGACGCCTGTTACATCCTGGACCTGGAGAAGGTCCCGCAGATGTACGTGCAGCAGGACCCGAAGCCCAATGCCATGTGCATCGGGCTGGACGAGCCGATCATCGTGGTGACCACGAGCCTCGTCGAGCTGCTCGACGAGGAGGAGATGCGGGCGGTGGTGGGCCACGAGGTGGGCCACGCCCTGTCGGGGCACTCCGTGTACCGCACGATCCTGCTGTTCCTGACGAACCTGGCGATGAAGGTCGCGTGGATCCCGCTGGGCAATGTGGCCATCACGGCGCTCGTGACCGCGCTGCGGGAGTGGTTCCGCAAGTCGGAGCTCTCGGCGGACCGGGCCGGCCTGCTGGTGGGGCAGGACGTGACGGCCTCGATGCGGGGGCTGATGAAGCTCGCGGGCGGCAACCACCTGCACGAGATGAACGTGGACGCCTTCCTGGAGCAGGCCGACGAGTACGAGAAGGGTGGCGACCTGCGCGATTCCGTCCTGAAGATCCTCAACATGCTGCCGCGCACGCACCCCTTCACCACGGTCCGGGCGGCCGAACTGAAGAAGTGGTCGGAGAGCCGGGACTACCAGCGGATCATGGACGGCCACTACCCGCGCCGCGAGGAGGACAAGGACGCCTCGGTCACCGACTCCTTCCGGGAGTCGGCAGCGCACTACGCCGACTCGGTGCGCACCAGCAAGGACCCGCTGTTCAAGCTGGTCGGCGACATCGCGGGCGGCGCGGCCGACATGGGCGGCAAGCTCCGCGACAAGTTCACGGGCGCCGGCAGCGGATCCGCCGGGGGCACCGGGCCGGCGGCCAAGGGCGGGTCTACGGAGCAGGGCTGACCCGGGTCTCCTCCGGGAGGGCGGAGGGCGCCAGTACGCCGCACAGCCCGGCCGTGCGCCGCGGCTCGCCGGTGGCGTACGGGTCGCTCGCGGGCGGGCCCACCGTGGTCGGGCCGGCTCCGGCCAGCACCGGGCGGAAGCCCCCGGCCGGGTCGCTGGAGCAGTCCTGCGGCCCGGCCATCACGTAGGCCGCGGCCAGCTCCAGCCGCCGGGCGTTCAGGTCGTCCCGGTCGAAGCGCAGCCGCAGCTCCCGCCGGACGGTGAAGAGCGAGGCGCCATCGGCCGCGGCCGGCACGCCGGTGGCCGGCCGCACGGCGTACACGAAGGTGTGGTCGGTGATCACCTCCAGCACCTCCGGGGCGACCTCCGCGTAGGCGAGGCTCCCGCTCACCCGGACCCGGGAGTCGGCCACGACGGCGGTGGCCGGGTCGAAGCGGACCAGCCAGCCGGTGACCGCGTGCCGGCCGTCGCCGGCGGGCGAGGTCATGCTGCGGTCGAACTGCGCCAGCTGGTCGGGGTCGAGCAGGACGCGCACCGGCCGGTTGGCGGCGCCGGCCAGGACGTCGGGGTCGAGCGAGGAGTTCACCAGGTAGTCCTTGGCGATGGACAGCGCGGTGAGGATCTGGACGTCGGTGAAGTGGTCCGTGCGGCGCACGGCGGGCAGGGTGATCCCGGCCGCCCCGACGCGGTAGTCGGCGGCGGGGCTCTTCGCGTACAGGTCGGCGGGTCGCCCGCCGGGCACGGCGGTGGTCGGCGCGAGCGGGACCACGGTGCTGCTGAGCGCCTGGGCGGGTCCCCCGGGCGCGGGGACGTAGGGGTTGCGCAGCCCCATGTAGACGGCGGCGGCGAAGGCCGTGGCGATGAGCAGCACGAGCAGCATGCCCTGTCGGGCGCCGCGGCCGGGGGTCCCCGTCCGGGATCCGGGGCCGCTGCCCGACCAGATGGAGCGGCTGCGGACGGCCCGGGCGTGCTCGCCCATGCGTTCCTGTGCCGAGTACTCCTGGAGCCGGGCAGCCCGGACGAAGTCCTCGTCGAACACCACCGATCGGTATTCGTCCGACCGGAACTCGTCGTCGCCCCCGCCGATGTCTTCGGGGGTGCCGTTGGGCGGATCTCCTGGAACGGCCATCGCTTCTCCCCGCTGTCCCCGCTTCAGAGAAGCCCCCGGCTCCGACGTACGCGAGTGGGGTCGTACCTTCAGGGTTGGCGGACGGAGGGGTACGTAAACGCGCCGACGCCGGTGACTTCACGCCGGGGGGTGCTGGCGGGCGCGGGGGCCGGGTCCGCCTCGCCCGCGGCGCTGCGGTAGACGGCGCTGAAGGCGAGCGCGACCATGCCGAGGCCCATCACGAAGGCGAGCACCCAGGCGACGGGGCGCAGCCAGGGCGCGCGGCCGCGGTACGGGCGCAGGCTGCCGCCGTAGGCCCCGTACGGGCCGTCGGGGTAGCCGTGGCCGCGGTCGTCCCAGCCCTGGTCGTCGGCCTCGTACCCGTCGGGGTGGCCGTATCCGTATCCGTCGTAGTCGTCGTCGCCCGTCCAGCCGCCGGCCACGGCGCGGGCGGCTTCCGCCTCCGCGCGCGCCCGGTCGGCCGCCCGCTGGCGTTCGGCGGCACTCGGTTCATGGATCTCGGCGTTCCGGACGAAGGCCTCGTCGAACACCACGGAGGCGAAGTCCTGATCCGCGCCTCCGCGGTCGTCGTCGGGCTCCCCGTCGTCCGGGAACGGCTTGCCCCCCACGTCGTCCGGCACAGGACCAGCCTAGACCTGGGGGGCGCCTTTGGGCAGGGTGTCAGCCGAATTCCGGCCACACCGCGTCCAGGCGGCGACTACCGAACGTGACCGTCGCCGGTGACGATGTACTTGGTGGAGGTGAGCTCGGGAAGGCCCATCGGGCCCCGGGCGTGCAGCTTCTGGGTGGAGATGCCGATCTCGGCGCCGAATCCGAACTGGCCACCGTCCGTGAACCGAGTGGATGCATTCACGGCGACGGTGGTCGAGTCGACCAGCTGGGTGAAGCGGCGGGCGGCGGCCTGGGAGGTGGTGACGATCGCCTCGGTGTGGCCGGAGGTCCAGCGGCGGATGTGGGCGACGGCGTCGTCGAGGGAGTCCACGACGCCCGCGGCGATGTCGTAGGAGAGGTACTCGGCGGCCCAGTCCTCGTCGGTGGCGGGCAGGGCGGTGACCTTGCCGCACTCGGCCGCGGCCAGGACCCGGGCGTCGCCGTGCACGGTGACGCCGGCGTCGGCGAGCGCGTCGAGGGCGCGGGGCAGGAAGGCGTCGGCGATGTCGCGGTGGACGAGGAGCGTCTCGGCGGAGTTGCAGACGGAGGGCCGCTGGGCCTTGGAGTTGACGAGGATGTCCACGGCCATGTCCAGGTCGGCCTGGGCGTCGACGTAGACGTGGCAGTTGCCGGTACCGGTCTCGATGACCGGCACGGTGGACTCCTCGACCACGGTCTTGATGAGGGAGGCGCCGCCGCGCGGGATGAGCACGTCGACGAGGCCGCGGGCGCGCATCAGCTCGCGGACGGAGTCGCGGGACTCGCCCGGGACGAGCTGGATCGCGTCGGCGGGCAGGCCGGCCCCGGTGATGGCGTCGCGCAGGATGGTGACGAGCGCGGTGTTGGAGGCGTAGGCGGAGGAGCTGCCGCGCAGCAGGACCGCGTTGCCGGACTTGAGGCAGAGGGCGGCGGCGTCGACGGTGACGTTGGGGCGCGCCTCGTAGATGATCCCGACGACACCGAGGGGAACGCGGATCTGCCGGAGGTCGATGCCGTTGGGAAGGGTGCTGCCCCGCACCACCTCACCGACGGGGTCGGGGAGGGCGGCGACGTCGCGCACGTCGGAGGCGATGGCGGCGACGCGCTCCGGGGTCAGCGTGAGGCGGTCGATGACGGTCTCGCTGGTGCCGGCGGCGCGGGCCTTGTCCGTGTCCACGGCGTTGGCGGCGATGATCTCGGCCGTACGGGCCTCCAGCGCGTCCGCGATCGCCAGCAGGGCCGTGTCCTTGGCGGACCGCGGGAGTGGCGCGATGGTGGCGGCGGCGGTGCGGGACCGCTGCGCGGTGGCGATGACGGGCGAGGTGGCGGCGGTGGCCGTGGCGGCATCGAGCGAGGTCATGCCGCCAGGGTAAGCCCCCGCCGGTGCCCCACCGATGGGGTTCCATCCCCCGAGACGCGGCCGCGGGCCGGGCTCCGCCCGGACCCGGTCCTCAAACGCCGGACGGGCTGGAAGAGCGCGCCTCAAACGCCAGCGGGGCTGGATAAGCAGGGCTGAGAGCTAGTACGGGTGGACGCCCACCGGGTGGGCCGGGGGTGGGCCGTAGCCTTCGGCCACGCGTTGGTGGTAGGTGGCGCGGTCGATGACCTCCAGGCCGACGATCTCCCAGGGCGGGAGCTGCGCCGAGGAGCGGTGTTCGCCCCACAGGCGCAGGGCGACGGCCGCCGCGTCGTGGAGGTCGCGGGCCTCTTCCCAGTACCGGATCTCCGCGTGGTCGTCGGCGTACCGGCTGGTGAGCAGGAAGGGGTGGTCGTGGGCCAGTTGTTCCAGTCCGCGCCGGACCTCGGACAGCGGGGCCGGCTTGCCGGAGACGCTCAGGGTCACGTGCCACAGGCGCGAGGCGTGATCCTGTTCCTCCCCGCCACCGCCGCCGTCACCGTCCCCCGGCCCGACGCTGGTCAGCGCTCGTCTCACCAGCCGCCTCCTGTCTCCGCTGCGCGTCTCCGCCCGCCCCTCACAGTTGACCAGTCCCCGGCCCTCCGTGCTGCGCTTTTCCCGAACCTCAGCCCTGCAGCAGGACCAGATCATCCCGGTGGACGACCTCCCGCTCGTACGCGGGTCCGAGTTCCCGTGCGAGCTCGCGAGTGGAGCGGCCGAGGAGCTGCGGGAGCTCCTTGGCGTCGAAGTTGACGAGGCCCCTGGCCACCGCGCGGCCGTCGGCGGCGCGCAGTTCCACGGGGTCCCCGGCGACGAAGTCACCCTCGACGGCGGCGATGCCGGCCGGGAGGAGGGAGCTGCCGCGTTCGGTGACGGCGCGCACCGCGCCGTCGTCCAGGACCAGGTGGCCCTGCGGGGTCGACGCGTGCTGGAGCCAGAGCAGCCGGTCCGCCGAGCGGCGCCCGGTGGCGTGGAAGAACGTGCCGGTCCCCCGCCCGGCGAGGGCGTCGGCGGCCTGGCTCGCGGAGGTCAGCACGACCGGGATCCCGGCGGCGGCCGCGATCCGGGCGGCCTCGACCTTGGTGACCATGCCGCCGGTGCCCACGCCCGCCTTGCCGGCGCTGCCGATCGAGACGTGCGCGATGTCCCCGGGTCCGCGCACCTCGTCGATGCGGGTGGTGCCGGGCAGGAACGGGTCGCCGTCGTAGAGGCCGTCCACGTCGGAGAGGAGGACGAGGAGGTCCGCGCGGACGAGGTGGGCGACGAGGGCGGCCAGCCTGTCGTTGTCGCCGAAGCGGATCTCGTCCGTGGCGACGGTGTCGTTCTCGTTGACGACAGGGAGGGCGCCCATGGCGAGGAGCTGGTCGAGGGTGCGGTAGGCGTTGCGGTAGTGCGCGCGCCGGCTGGTGTCGTCGGTGGTGAGCAGTACCTGGCCGACGCGCAGGCCGTAGCGGGCGAAGGAGGCGGTGTAGCGGGCGACGAGCAGGCCCTGGCCCACGCTGGCGGCGGCCTGCTGGCGGGCCAGGTCCTTGGGGCGGCGGCGCAGGCCGAGCGGGGAGAGTCCGGCGGCGATGGCTCCGCTGGAGACGAGGACGATCTCCTTCTCGCCGCCGCCGCGGGCCTTTGCCAGGACGTCGACCAGCGCGTCCACCCGGTCGGCGTCGAGTCCGCCCGCCGCGGTGGTCAGGGAGGAGGAACCGACCTTGACCACGATCCTGCGGGCGTCCACGACACCTTGCCTAGCCGCTGACACGTCTGTCCCCTTGCCCCTTGCCGAAATGCCTGCCACCTCAATCTACGGGGTGGGTGCGAAGGGCTGCTCGGGGGTTTCAGACCCTGGACGGGCCGTCGTGGGCGTGCTCCGGCTCGGGGGCCCGCGCCGCGCCCGGGACGAGGATCTTGCGGGAGAGGAGGAAGGTGAACGGGATGGCCACGATCGCCGCGACCAGCGGAGCGATCCGGGTGTCCATCCCGGCCCAGGTCACCAGGGCGTAGAGGCCGGCCGACTGGATGACGTAGTTCGTCACGTTCGTCAGCGGGAAGAGGAAGAACTTCTTCCAGGTCGGCCGGGTCCGGTAGGTGAAGTAGGTGTTCATGAAGAACGAGCCGACCATCGCCAGGACGAAGGCGAGGGAGTAGGCGGCGAAGTACGGCATCCACGGGTGCAGCAGGAGGTAGATGCCGAAGAAGGTGCCGGTGTTGACCCCGCCGACGAGGGCGAAGCGAAAGATCTGGCCGAGCTGGTCCCTGCGGCTCATCGGGCGCTGCGCTCCACGACGGCGGGCTCCGCCGCCGGCTTGGTCCGGCCGTCGCGCGGGGCCTGCTCCGCGCCGTGGGACTCCTTCACCAGGAAGTGCGGCCGGCGCTTGGTCTCGTAGTAGATGCGGCCGATGTACTCGCCGATGAGACCGAGCATGATCAGCTGGACGCCGCCCAGGCCGGTGATGATCGCCACGAGGGTGACGTAGCCCGGGGACTCGACGCCGTCGGTGATCGCCGTGATCGTGATCCACAGGGCGTACAGGCCGGTCAGCACGACCAGCGACACGCCGAACCAGATCCCGATGCGCAGCGGCCGGTTGTTGAAGGAGATCAGGCCGTCCATGCCGTAGTTCAGCAGGGAGCCGAACTTCCACTTCGTCTCGCCGGCCTCGCGCTGCGCGTTGCGGTAGTCGAAGTGGACGGTGTCGAAGCCGATCCAGGAGAAGAGGCCCTTGGAGAAGCGGTTGTACTCCGGCAGCGACAGCAGGGCGTCCACGGCCGGGCGCGACAGCATGCGGAAGTCTCCGACGCCGTCGGTGAGCTCGACGTCGACCCAGCGGTTGATGCCCCGGTAGTAGAGGCGGCTGAGGGCGGAGCGGAGCTTCTTGTCGCCCTCGCGCGTGCGGCGGGCGATGATCTGGTCGTGACCCTGCCGGTAGTGCTCCAGCATGCGCTCGATGAGCTCCGGCGGGTGCTGGAGGTCGGCGTCCATGATCACGACGGCATCGCCGGTGGCCTCGCGCAGGCCGGCGAGCATCCCGGCCTCCTTGCCGAAGTTGCGGCTGAAGGAGACG
Organism: Streptomyces sp. NPDC048424; assembly: GCF_040651555.1. Lineage (NCBI taxonomy): Bacteria > Bacillati > Actinomycetota > Actinomycetes > Kitasatosporales > Streptomycetaceae > Streptomyces > Streptomyces sp. NPDC048424. The sequence continues at coordinate 112,715 of NZ_JBEZKE010000004.1, forward strand.
TAGCGCGTCTGGTCCCCGTGTTCCGCGGCGATCTTCCGCAGTTTTCCGAGGGTGCCGTCGCGGCTGCCGTCGTCGACGTAGCAGATCTCATACTCGACGGGGAGGGCGTCCAGGACCCTGCGGACCTCCGCGTCGAAGCTGTCGATGACGGCCTCTTCGTTGTAGCAAGGGACAACTACGGACAGCTTCGTCATGAACACTTCCTGCTGGGTCCGAACGGGTGATTGTCGGCGACCGGACCGGCCTCTCACCTCTTCCTTAGAAGTATGCACGGCGAGGGTGGAGCGTCGGTCGGCCTGCCTGAGCCGAGAGCGGTACACGGTAGCTTTGACGAGATAAGCGGAATGAGCTGAACGAAACGCAACGAAACGAAGGGATCGAGGTGCACGTGCCCGACGTCTCCGTGGTCGTCATCGTCTACAACGACGCAGAGCGTCTGTCGACAGCAGTCCAGTCCGTTCTGGACCAGACCCTGCACGGGGTCGAAGTCGTGATCGTCGACGACTGCAGCAAGGACCGTTCCTATGCGGTCGCCCAGGAACTGGAGGCCGCGCATCCGGGGAGAGTGCGCGCGTTCCAGCTGCCGGAGAACAGCGGTGGCTGCGGCGCGCCGCGCAACCACGGCATCCTGCAGGCCACCGGAACGTACGTGATGTTCCTCGACAGCGACGACGTGCTGGAGCGCAACGCCTGCCGGAACATGCTGCAGGCCGCCGAGCGGACCGGCTCCGATCTGGTCTCGGGCATGTGCGTACGCGTGCACCTCGACAACCGGTGGGGCAAGACCACCGAGTGGTACCCCTGGATCTACTCGCGCACCCGCACGCTGGAATCGATCACCGAGTTCCCCGACCTGCTGGTCTACGACACCCTCTCCACGAACAAGTGCTACCGGCGCGCGTTCCTGCTGGAGCAGGGCCTGGAGTTCCCGGTCGGCATCCACTACGAGGACCTGCTGTTCTCCGCGCAGGCCTACGTCGCGGCCCGCCGCATCACGCTGATCCCCAACCACGTCTACTTCTGGAACGTGGTCGAGAAGGCCGCCGCCCTGTCGATCAGCAACCGGCGCCACGAGATCGAGAACTTCGTCCACCGGATGGAGATCCACCGCCGCGTCGACGAGCTGCTGGCGTCGAAGGGCCACGCGGACATCAAGTCCGCGAAGGACGCCAAGTTCGTCAAGCACGACCTGGTGCTGCACCTGCGCGACCTGCGCCTGCTGAGCGACGAGTACCGCCGGCAGTTCGCCCGGCTGGCCAACGGCTACCTCGCGGGGATCGACCCGGCCGCGTACGAGAACGTCACCCACCTCCAGGCGATCTGCGCCTACCTGCTGGGCAAGGAGGACTGGGACAACCTGCTCCCGGCCGCCGACGCCATGACCAACAAGGGCCGGCTCACCTCCCCCCTCGCCGAGCGCGACGGCCGCGTCTACTGGTGCGGGCGGCACATCGACAGCCCCGACCCCGCCGAGGCCGCCGAGGCCCGCCGGATACTGGACGTCACCGAGCAGGGCTTCCACACCACCCCGCTCACCTCCCTCACGCTGGGCAACCGCCTGACCTCCTACGAGGACGACGGGCGCGGCACCGTCACGATGTCGGGCTCCCTCGTGAACCCGCTGGGCCGGATCCCGGCCGACGCGGAGCTGAAGGCCACGCTCGAGTTCCGGGCCCGCCGGCAGGTCGGCGTGCGTTCCTTCGGCTTCCCGGTGGCAAGCGTGCGCCACGCCGGTGACACGATCGAGTGGACCGGCACAGCCGACGTCGCCGGCACGGTCCGCCCCCTCGGCATCATCGACGCCGTCTGGGACGTCCGCCTCAAGCTGACCGCCGGCAAGGAGCGGCTGACCACCCGCGTCTCGGTGGGCGGGGTGGACCTGGACTCGGCGGCCCGGCTGCGCGTGCGGCCGCGCCTGACCCGGCTGGTCTCCGACCGCTTCGGGCCGGAGATGACCAAGAAGGGCAACCTCAGCTACGTCCTGTCGGCCGAGGGCGCCGCCGCCGTACGCACCCAGTCGCTGATCAACAACGCCATACAGGGCAAGGCGGCCGGCGTGGTCAAGCGGGGCCTGCGCAAGGCCCTGCGGGCCCGCCGGAACATGGGCTCCGGCGAGCAGAAGGTGAAGCTCTACCACGAGGTCTTCTCGAAGCTGCCGATCAAGAAGGGCACGGTCGTCTTCGAGAGCCACATGGGCAAGCAGTACAGCGACAGCCCTAAGGCGATCTACGAGGAGATGGTGCGCCAGGGCGTGCCGTTCGAGGCGATCTGGTCGTACGCGGGCGGCAAGCCCACCGGCTTCCCCAAGGAGGCCACCCTGGTGCGGCGCTGGAGCTGGCCCTACCTGCGGGCCCTCGCCCAGGCCGAGTACTGGGTCGACAACCAGGGCTTCCCGCTGGCGCTGGCCAAGCGCCCGGGCACGACGTACATCCAGACCTGGCACGGCTCCGCGCTCAAGCGCATGGGCTTCCACGAGCCCCGCACCAAGGCGCAGGGGCGGGCCGGCCAGAAGCGCTTCCAGGAGGCCGTCGACCGCTTCGACCACTTCCTGATCCGCTCCGAGCACGACACCCGCACCCTCGCCAAGGGCTTCCGGCTGTGCGACGAGGTGCTGCTGCGCACGGGCTACCCGCGCAACGACGCCCTCGTCGAGGCGTACCGGACCGAGGCGGACAGCGGGGAGCGGGTCCGCGGCCCGCTCGCGACGGAGCTCGGCATCGACCCGGACAAGAAGGTGCTGCTGTACGCGCCGACCTTCCGGGCGGGCGCGGACGGCGCGGTGGAGGGCTTCACCTTCCCCTTCGACGTGGAGGAGTTCGCGGACCGGCTCGGCGACCGCTTCACGCTGCTGGTGCGGACCCACTACCTCAACAGCGTCTCGCTGCCGCCGTCGGTCGCGGGCCGGGTCATCGACGTGTCCCGGCACCACGACATCACCCCGTTGCTGGCCCTCGCCGACGGACTGATCACCGACTACTCGTCCGTGATGTTCGACTACGCGGTCCTGGACCGGCCGATGCTGTTCTTCGCGTACGACTACGAGAAGTACGCCACCGACATCCGCGGCACGTACTTCGACCTGAAGGAGAAGGCCCCGGGCCCGGTGGTGGCCACCGCGGACGAGCTCCTGCAGGCGGTCGCCGCCTTCGAGGAGGCGGACGTCAAGTACGCCCAGGCGCGCCAGCGCTTCCTCGCCGAGTTCGGCGAGTACGACCGCGGGGACGCGGCCCGCCAGATCGTCGAGAAGTTCTTCACCAGGAGCGGCAAGTGAGCCAGGAGACCACCACCCCGGGCGGCCGTGACATCTTCATCGTCTCCAACAACGTCGACGAGCTCGGCGGCGTGACCACCTGGTCCCACCAGATGGCCCGGCAGTTCACGGACCGCGGCCACCGCGTGCACATCGTCGGCATCGCCCCGGTCGCCGAGGAGATCCGGCAGAAGCTGCCGCAGGACCTGCCGTACGCGATGACCACGCTCTACGACGCCCACCCGCCGTCGGCCCGCCGGCTGCGCGGCATCAAGGGCCGGCTGAACGCCCCCGAGCGGCGCCGTCAGGCGGCCCGGCGGGCGAAGATGCGGGTCAAGGCGGAGCAGCTGAGCGGGCTGCTGCGCACGGCCCGCCCGGGCGGTGTGGTCATCGTCACGCAGGTCTGGGCGATGGAGTGGGTGGCGCTCGCCGACACCAAGGGCCTCAGCGTCATCGGCATGAGCCACGAGTCCTTCGAGGCCAGCCACAAGTCCACCCGGGGCGAGCGGGTACGCCGCTACTACCCCGAGGTCGACCGGCTGCTGGTGCTGACCGCCGAGGACGCGGACCTGTGGATCCGGGCGGGCATGGAGAACGTCGGCAGCATGCCGAACCCGCTGCCCTTCATGCCCGACACCCCGGCCCCGCGCACGGAGAAGGTCGTGGCGTGCGTGGGCCGCCTCGCCTTCGAGAAGGGCGTCGACCTGCTGCTCGACGCGTGGGCGGACGCCGCGCCGCACCACCCCGACTGGGTCCTGCGGATCTACGGGGCGGGCGCGGAGGAGGAGGCGCTGCGGGCGCACTGCACCTCGCTGGGGCTGGACGACTCCGTGCAGTGGATGGGCAGCACCGGCGACGTGCTGGGCGCCCTGCGCGGGGCCTCGGTCTTCGCTCAGGCCTCGCGGGCCGAGGGCTTCCCGATCACGCTGCTGGAGGCGATGGCGGCGGGCGTTCCGGTGGCCGCCTTCGACTGCGCGCCGGGCGTACGGGAGATCGTCGAGCACGGCGAGGACGGGCTGTTGGCCCGGCTGGGCAACACGATGGAGCTGGCCGGGCACCTGGACGCGCTGATGTCCGATCGCGAGCTGCGCGACCGGCTCGGGGACAACGCCTTCCACGCCGTGAAGCGGTACTCCAGCACCGACATCACCGACCGCTGGGAGGAGCTGTTCTCCTTCCTGGAGCGCTGAGCGCGCCCACCGCGCAACACACGCGGCCGCCCGCCCCGGAGACTGTCCGGGGCGGGCGGCCGCGTATCTGGCGTAATCAGGTGTGTTCAGGTGTGTTCAGGTGTCCGCCGGCCGGTCAGGCCTTGTGGACGTCCTTGTGGCGGTCCGTGCGGGCGGCCTTGTTGGCCTCCCAGCCCGCCCAGGCGGAGGTGACCATCTCGCGGACGTCGTGGCGGGCCTTCCAGCCCAGCTCACCGGTGATCTTGTCGGCCGAGGCCACGACCTTCGCCGGGTCGCCGGCGCGGCGCGGGCTGATCACCGGCGCGTAGTCGTGCCCGGTGTTCTTGTTCAGGAGCGCCACCATCTCGGCGACCGAGACCCCCTCGCCGCGCCCGATGTTGACGGTGAGGTCCTTGTACTCCCCGGCCGCACCCCACTCGGCGAGCTTGCGGGCCGCCGCCACGTGGGCCTCCGCGAGGTCCTCGACGTGGATGTAGTCGCGGATGCAGGTGCCGTCCGGGGTCGGGTAGTCGTCACCGAAGATCTTGGCGCCCTGGCCGGCGTCGTAGCGCTCGAAGACCATCGGGACCAGGTTGAAGACGCCGGTGTCGGCGAGTTCGGGGGTCGCCGCGCCCGCCACGTTGAAGTAGCGCAGGCAGGCGGTGGAGATGCCGTGGGCCTTGCCCGCCGCGCGGACCAGCCACTCGCCGGCCAGCTTCGTCTCGCCGTAGGGGCTCAGCGGCGCGCAGGGGGTGTCCTCGGTGACCAGGTCCACGTCGGGCATGCCGTAGACGGAGGCGGAGGAGGAGAAGAGGAAGTTGCGGATGCCCGCCTCGGCCACGGCCTGGAGCAGGACCGTGAGGCCCTGCACGTTCTCGTGGTAGTAGTACAGCGGCTTCTCGACGGACTCGCCGACCTGCTTCTTGCCCGCCAGGTGCACCACGCCGGTGATCTTGTGCGCGCGGAGGGTCTTGTCCAGGGTCAGCCGGTCCAGGACGGAGCCGACCACCAGCGGGACGCCCTCCGGGACGCGGTCCTCCTTGCCCGTGGAGAGGTCGTCGAGCACGACGACCTTCTCCCCCGCGAGCAGCATCGCGCGGACGACGTGCGCGCCGATGTAACCGGCGCCACCGGTGATCAGAAACGTCATGTGTATCTCCTTGGTCCTGTCCGACTTCGGTGGGGAAAGCACAGCGGTGTGGGAAGCGCAGAGGTGTGGAGGGGTCCGTCAGCCCGTCCCGTGGCCTGCCCGGGCCCGGTGGAGGCGGTTGCGCACGAGGTACAGCGCTCCCTCGGCGCCGGGCGCGAGGCGCAGCGCGAGGGCGCCGGCCCCCGTCCGGTAGGGCTGCGCCAGCAGAACACCGTACCGGCTGCTGGGCAGGGCCCGACGGCGGAGCAGGCGGCCGCCGGGGCGCAGGGAGGTGAACACCGAGCTCCCGTCGGCGCACTCCACGCGCACCCCGACGTTCCAGGCCTGCATCCTGCGCAGCCCCTGGCGGCGGCCCGTGACGGCCAGGTCGGCCAGCCGGAAGGGCAGTACGGCGATCCAGCCGCCGTTGTGGTCGGGGCGCAGCCCGACCGGCTGGGCGAGGACCGGCTCGGCTCCCGCGCGCGGGATGAAGCTCAGCTGCACGGTCCGGGGCCCGGCCTCGGCGAGGCGTCCGTACAGGTCGTGCAGGCGGATCCGGACGGCGCCGCGGCCGGCCGGTTCCGCGTCGACGGTGACGGGCAGTTCGGCGACCGGCAGCCCGGCCAGGCCGTCCAGCTCCACCGGGAGCTCCTCGCTCCACACCGGGACACCGGAGGGGCCGACCGCGTACGGGGGCAGCAGCCGCGGCGGTTCGGCGGCCAGCCGGGTGAGCCGGCCCACGTCGGCGGGCGGGGTGTCGGTGGCGCGCAGCACCCCCACGATCCAGCGGGCGTGGGCGGCGGCGGACTCGATGTCGGCCTCGGCGAAGGTGTCGAGGTACTCGCGGGTGAGGGTCCACCAGGCGGCCTGGTACTCGGGGTCCTTGCCGAGCTCGCGCAGGTACATGCGCAGGTCGTACTCGAGGAACTTCACCTGGCAGGCGCTGCCCAGCACCGGGGAGGCGGCGGCGAGGGTCCGGGAGGCCGTCCGGTGGGCCTCGATGCGGGCGCGCCAGTTCCCGACGTCCTTGCGGTCCAGGGAGATCGACACCTGGGCGGCGCTGCGGCGCACGTGCCAGACGTAGACGAGGTCGCCGGTGACGGCGATGCGGGGGGCCGCGGCCAGCACCCGCGAGGTGAAGACGAAGTCCTCGTAGACGAACCGGCCGTCGGGGAAGCGCAGGCCGTGCTCCTCCAGGAAGGCGCGGTCGTAGAGCTTGTTGACGCAGAGGGTGTCGCGGACGAGCTCGGGCCGGTCCGCCGGCCGCTCGATGACGTCGCCGGGCGTGTACAGGCCGGGCATCCAGGGCACGTCGTGGCGCTGGGGCAGCTCGCGCCGGACCGCCGCGCCGACGGTGACCGGGGCGCCGTGCTGCTCGGCGGTGCGCACCAAGGCGTCGGCCGCGCCCGGCGGCAGGACGTCGTCGCTGTCGAGGAAGAGGACGTACCGGCCGGACGCGGCCGCGATCCCGTCGTTGCGCGGGGTGCCGCACCCCCCGCTGTTCTCCGTGCGGTGCACGACCTTCAGGCGGGGGTGCGCGGCCGCCAGCTCGTCCAGCACCCGCGCGGTGCCGTCGGACGAGGCGTCGTTCACCGCGATGACCTCGGCGACCACCGGGCCCTGGGCGAGGGCCGAGGAGACGGCCTCGCCCACGAGCCCGGCGTCGTTGTACGCGATGACCACGACGGAGACCGTGGGGAGGTTGCTGCTGTTCACCCGAAGGATCCTAGGCGACCCACATAAAGACGCCTTCAAACCCTCCGGGGCAGATTCCCTCGGGAGGGGACTAGAACGGCCGGAATTCGTCGTACTCCTTCTGCGCGGAGTCCCCGCGCTGGGCTTCCTTGTCCTTGCGGCGGGTGGTGGCCGGACGCGGGGCGTCCAGACGGTGGTCCTCGCCGCGGCGGCCCAGCATCTCGGCGCCGGCCATCACGGTCGGCTCCCAGTCGAAGACGACCGCGTTCTCGTCGGAGCCGATCGCGACACCGTCGCCGGCGCGGGCGCCGGCCTTCTTCAGCGCCTCCTCGACGCCGAGGCGGTTGAGGCGGTCGGCGAGGTAACCGACGGCCTCGTCGTTGTTGAAGTCGGTCTGGCGGACCCAGCGCTCCGGCTTCTCGCCGCGCACGTTGTAGACGTCCTCGACCTCGTCGTAGGTGACGGTGAAGCCGGCGTCGTCCACGGCCTTCGGACGGATGACGATGCGGGTCGCCTCCTCCTTCGGCTTGCGGGCGCGGGCCTTGGCGATGCCCTCGGCGAGGAAGTAGGAGAGCTCCTTCAGGCCCGTACGGGCGACCGCGGAGACCTCGAAGACCTTGTAGCCGCGCGCCTCCAGGTCCGGGCGGACCATGTCGGCGAGCTCCTGGCCGTCCGGGATGTCGACCTTGTTCAGGACGACGAGGCGCGGACGCTTCTCCAGACCGCCGCCGTAGAGCTTGAGCTCCTCCTCGATGACGTCGAGGTCGGCGATCGGGTCGCGGTCGGACTCCAGGGTGGCGGTGTCCAGGACGTGCACGAGCACCGAGCAGCGCTCGACGTGGCGCAGGAACTCCAGGCCCAGGCCACGGCCCTGGCTGGCGCCGGGGATCAGGCCCGGGACGTCGGCGATCGTGTAGACCGTCGAGCCGGCCGTGACGACGCCCAGGTTCGGGACGAGGGTGGTGAAGGGGTAGTCCGCGATCTTCGGCTTGGCCGAGGAGAGGACCGAGATCAGCGAGGACTTGCCGGCGCTCGGGAAACCGACCAGCGCCACGTCGGCGACGGTCTTGAGCTCCAGGACGATGTCGCCGGTGGTGCCGGGGACGCCGAGGAGCGCGAAGCCGGGCGCCTTGCGGCGGGCGGAGGAGAGCGCGGCGTTGCCGAGGCCGCCGCGGCCGCCCTCGGCGGCCACGTAGGTGGTGCCCTGGCCGACGAGGTCGGCGAGGACGTTGCCCTCCTTGTCGAGGACGACGGTGCCGTCCGGCACGGGCAGGACCATGTCCTGGCCGTCCTTGCCGGAGCGGTTGCCGCCCTCGCCGGGCTTGCCGTTGGTGGCCTTGCGGTGGGGGCTGTGGTGGTAGTCCAGCAGGGTGGTGATCGCCTGCTCCACCACCAGGATGACGTCGCCGCCACGGCCGCCGTTGCCGCCGTCGGGGCCGCCGAGCGGCTTGAACTTCTCCCGGTGAACGGAGGCGCAGCCGTGGCCCCCGTTACCCGCGGCGACATGCAGCTCGACGCGGTCCACGAAGGTGGTCATGGTTGTTCCTCCAGTTACATACGGGAATGTCCCGGACAGGCCTTGCTGTCCATTAAAACGTCTGTACGTACCAACGCGCCGAGGGCGGACCTCTCTTCCCGGCCAGAGCCGGGAAGAGCTGAGATCCGCCCTCGGGAAGTTACGAACGCTTGATCAGCCGAAGCTGGATCAGGCGGCCGGAACGATGTTGACGACCTTGCGGCCACGGTGCGTGCCGAACTGCACGGCACCCGCCTGCAGCGCGAACAGCGTGTCGTCGCCACCACGACCAACACCCGAACCGGGGTGGAAGTGGGTGCCACGCTGGCGGACGAGGATCTCGCCGGCGGAGACGACCTGACCGCCGAAGCGCTTCACGCCGAGCCGCTGGGCATTCGAGTCGCGCCCGTTCCGGGTGGACGATGCGCCCTTCTTGTGTGCCATGTCTCAGTCCCTCTTACTTCGCAGCCGCGGGGATACCGGTGACCTTGATCGCCGTGTACTGCTGGCGGTGACCCTGGCGACGGCGGTAGCCGGTCTTGTTCTTGTACCGAAGGATGTCGATCTTCGCACCCTTGTGGTGGTCCACGATCTCGGCCTGGACCTTGATGCCGGCCAGGACCCACGGGTCGCTGGTCACGGCGTCGCCGTCGACAACGAGCAGGGTCGAGAGCTCGACCGTGTCGCCAACCTTGGCAGTGGAAATCTTGTCAACCTCAACGATGTCGCCGACAGCAACCTTGTGCTGGCGACCACCGCTGCGCACGATGGCGTACACGCGGATCTCTCTCTCACTCGGGACGGATGCTCCTGAAGCCAGCCGCTCAGGCAGGCCCCTCGTACGGACGGGGACGACTCTGATCCGGATTGGACGAGCGGCCTCTCTCGAACGACGCTCGCGCGTGCGGTACGGGAGGAAGGTGCTCAGGAGCGCGGCGCACACTGGACGGATTCGTCCAAGACACGCCGACGGTCTAGGTTACGGGGCCGGTTCCGGAGGGTCAAACCGGGCCCCGCACGACCGTGGGCCCCGCCGCTCGGCGGGGCCCACGGTCATGAGCGGATCAGGCTTCGGTCGGAGCCGAGACGGACGGGGCAGCCTGCTGCTCCGCCGCCGCGGTCTTCTTCGTCGCCCGCTTCGCCGCGGTCTTCTTGGTCGTGGCCGCCTTCTTGGTCACGGTCTTCTTGGCGGCCGCCGCCTTCTTGGCCGGGGCCTTCTTCGCCGTGGTCGCCTTCTTGGCCGGAGCCTTCTTGGCGGCCTTCTTCGCCGGCGCGGCCTCCTCGGCCGGTGCGGCCTCCTCGGAGGGAGCCGGGGCCTCGGTCACCGGGGCCTCGACGACCACCACGGCGGCCTCCGCCGCGCCTGCCGGGGACCCGGCGGGTGCGGTGGCCTTACGGGTGGCACGCCGGCGCGGACGGGCCGGTGCGGCCTCCGCCACGGGGGCCTCCTCGACCACGGCCACGGGCTCGGGCTCGACGACCGGCTCGGGCTCCGGCACCACGACGGGCTCCGGCTCCGGGGCCACCTCGGCCGCAGCGGCCGGGGCACCCGCCGGGGCGGTGGCCTTACGGGTCGCACGGCGACGGGTACGGCCCTTGGGGGCCTCCTCCGCCACCGGCTCCGCGACGACCTCGGCCACGGGCTCGGCCACGGCCTCGACGACGGGCTCGGGCTCGGGCACCAGCACCGTGTCGGCCGCCTCGGTCACCGGCTCCGCCTCCGCCACGGGGGCCGGGGCCTGCGCCGGAGCGGCAGCACCGCGCGGGGCGCCCGCCGGAGCGGTCGCCTTGCGGGTTGCGCGGCGCCGGTTGCGACGGCTGCTCAGACCCGCCGCGGCCTCGGCCTCGGCCGGGCTGCTGTAGAGCTCCTCGTCCGCGACGAACTCCGGCTCGGGCAGCGCCCGCGGAGCGGCGGCCTCGGCGGCCACCTCCGCCTCGGACTCGAAGTCCGTCTCGACCGCCTCGACCGTCTCGACCTCGTGGTCGTGCTGGTCGAACTCGCCACGGCCACCGCGGCGCTTCGAGCGCTTGCCGTTGCCACCGCCGCCGATCGCGGTCGGCGTCTCCATGTGGACGATGACACCGCGGCCGTTGCAGTGGACACAGGTCTCGGAGAAGGACTCCAGCAGACCCTGGCCCACCCGCTTGCGGGTCATCTGGACCAGGCCCAGCGAGGTGACCTCGGCCACCTGGTGCTTCGTACGGTCGCGGCCCAGGCACTCCAGCATCCGGCGCAGGACCAGGTCGCGGTTGGACTCCAGGACCATGTCGATGAAGTCGATGACGACGATGCCGCCCAGGTCGCGCAGCCGCAGCTGGCGCACGATCTCCTCGGCCGCCTCCAGGTTGTTCCTGGTGACGGTCTCCTCGAGGTTGCCGCCCTGACCGGTGAACTTGCCGGTGTTGACGTCGATGACGATCATCGCCTCGGTCTTGTCGATCACAAGCGAGCCGCCCGAGGGCAGCCACACCTTGCGGTCGAGCGCCTTGGCGAGCTGCTCGTCGATCCGGTACGTCGCGAAGACGTCGACCTCGGAGGTCCAGCGCGACAGCCTGTCGGCCAGGTCCGGGGCCACGTGGTTCACGTAGCCGTGGATGGTCTCCCACGCGCCGTCACCGCTGACGATGACCTTCGAGAAGTCCTCGTTGAAGATGTCGCGCACGACGCGGACGGTCATGTCCGGCTCGCCGTACAGCAGGCTCGGCGAAGAGGTCGAGATCTGCTTCGACTTCTTCTGGATGTCCTCCCACTGGGCCTGCAGGCGCTCGACGTCGCGGCGCAGCTCGTCCTCGCTCGCGCCCTCGGCGGCGGTGCGCACGATGACGCCCGCGTCCTCGGGGACGATCTTCTTGAGGATGGTCTTCAGACGCGCGCGCTCGGTGTCGGGCAGCTTGCGGCTGATGCCGGTCATCGAGCCCTCGGGCACGTAGACCAGGTAGCGGCCGGGCAGCGAGACCTGGCTGGTCAGGCGGGCGCCCTTGTGGCCGATCGGGTCCTTGGTGACCTGCACCAGGACCGACTGGCCGGACTTGAGGGCGGACTCGATGCGGCGCGGCCCGTTGGCCATGCCGAGCGCCTCGAAGTTGACCTCACCGGCGTACAGGACGGCGTTGCGGCCCTTGCCGATGTCGATGAAGGCGGCCTCCATCGACGGCAGCACGTTCTGGACCTTGCCCAGATAGACGTTGCCGACGTACGAGGTGGCTTCTTCCTTGTTGACGTAGTGCTCGACGAGCACGTTGTCCTCGAGGACGCCGATCTGGGTGCGCTCGCCGGCCTGGCGGACGACCATGACGCGCTCGACGGCCTCACGGCGGGCCAGGAACTCGGCCTCGGTGATGATCGGGACGCGGCGGCGGCCCTGCTCGCGGCCCTCGCGGCGGCGCTGCTTCTTCGCCTCCAGGCGGGTCGAGCCCTTGATGGACTGGACCTCGTCGGACGGCTCGGCCTTCTCGCGGGCCGGGCGCGGCTCGCGGACCTTGACGACGGTGCGCACACCGTCGTCCTCGCCCGCTTCGGCGGCCTCGGCGGCGGTGTCGCCACTGCGGCGACGGCGACGGCGGCGACGGCGGCTGGAGCTGGAGCCGAGGGCCTCCTCGGTCTCGTCGTCCTCCTCGTCCTCGGCCTCCTGCTCGGTGGCCTCGGCCTCTGCCTCGGGCTCCTCCTCGGCGGACTCGTCGAGGTCGGCGGCCTCACCGCGGCGGCGGCGACGGCCACCGCGACGGCGGCGGCGCGACGGGCGCTCGCCCGACTCGTCGCCCTCGTCGAACTCGGCGGACTCCTCTTCGAGCTCGGCCTCGGGCTCCTCCTCGGCGAGCACCTCGGGGAGGGAGACCGGCGCGGACTCGGCGGCCGGAGCGGACTCGGCGGCGCCGCGCCCACGGCGACGGCGGCGGCCTGCGGGCTGCGGGGCGGGGGTCTGGACGACCTCGGCCTCGGCCTCGAGCTCCTCCTCCTCGACCTCGTCGGCCGGGGCTGCGGCGCGGGCGGCCGCGGCGGCCATGGCGGCCGTCTCGGGGGTCTGGAACATCGGCTCGGCGAAGACCGGGGCCTGGAAGACGGCCACGGCGGGGCGCGCGGCGCGGCGGGCGCGGGCCGGGGCGGCGGGCGCCTCGGCCTCGGCGGCGGGCTGCGCGGGGGCGGCCGGGGCGGTGGTGGAGCGGGTGGCGCGGCGGCGGCCGCCGCGCTTCGGGGAGTCCAGGGCGTCGGCCACGGTGAAGGTGCGGGTGGTGGCCTTGGGGGCCTCCTCCACGACCGGTTCGGCCTCGGCGGCCGGGGTCTCGACGGCGGCGGCCTCGGCGGCGGGAGCGGCCGGGGCGGTCACGGCGCGGGTGGCACGGCGACGGGCGCGCGGAGCGGGAGCGGCCGGGGCCTCCTCCTCCACCACGGGCGCGGCCTCGACCACGGGCGCCTCGACGACGGCGGCGGCCTCGGCGGCCGGGGCGGCCACGGCGCGGGTGGCGCGGCGACGGGCACGCGGAGCGGGAGCGGCCGGGGCCTCCTCCACCACGGGCGCGGCCTCGACCACGGGCGCCTCGACGGCCGGAGCCTCCGGAGCGGTCACGGCGCGAGTGGCACGGCGACGGGCACGCGGGGCGGGAGCGGCGGGCTCCTCGGCGGCGGCAGCGGGAGCCGCGGCGGCGGGGGCCGGGGCGACGACGGCCTCGGCCGGCGTCTCGGGGGCGGCCACGGCGCGGGTCGCGCGGCGGCGGGTACGTGCGGGGGCGGTGGCCGGAGCGGCCTCCTCGGCGGGGGCGGCCGCAGCGGCCTCCGTCACCGGGGTCACCTCTGCGGTGGCCCCACCGGGCGGGCCGGCGGGCCGGGAAGCGGCGCGGCGACGCCTGCGCGGGGGCAGGTTGTCGCTGGGGCTGCCGCTGTCGGCGTTACCTGCGGTGGTGTCGTTTTCGTTGTTGAGCATTGCGGGCGGTTCTCCCGTCACGCTCCCGGGCGCCGCGGCTGACTTCCGGTCCGGCTCGGCTCCGCGTAATGAGCGCGGAACCGGCCTCCGGGGCGCGTTCGCCACACGGGAGCTGTAGTCCATGGCCGCCGGTTCCGTACGTGTTGTCCGTACGGCCTGGCGGAAGTCTTCAGGTCAGTGCGCGGCCCGACCCAGGTGGCTCCCGAGTACCAGGGCTGCGCGACGACGACGATCCCTACGCGGCGGGACCTTCCGGCGCCTTCGCGTCGGCGGCTACGGCGGCCGTGGGTAGAGCGGCCGTATCAGCCTCGCGGTCGGGCGCGAGCGGGTCGGTCACCGTGCCGGACTCCTCGTCGAAGAGCCCCTGCGCCAGCCTGGTCACCGCTGAGGGGACCGGCGGCGCCAGGTCGGCCACAGCTCGGAGACCGGACAGGACGTCGTCGGGTCGCACGGCAGGTGTCAGATGCCGAACAACCAGCCGCAGTATCGCACAGGCATTGTCCAGCGGCCTATCAGCCGGGGCAGGAAGGGCTTCCAGGCTGACGACCGCGCCACGCGTGTCGAAGGTCCGCATCCCGTTCTTGGTACGGCGCTGCACCTCCACGGTCTCGGCGGCGAGGAAGGCCGTCACGGCCCGCTCGGCCTCGGCGAGCTCCACGCCGTCCAGGCGCAGCTCCCACACGGAGGCGGTCAGCCGGTCGGCGAGGCCCGAGGTGCGGGCCTCGACGGCGTCGATGATGTCGAGCCCGGTCGGCATCGACTCGTCGAGCAGCTCGCGGAGCTTCTCGGGGTCGCGGGGCTCGGCGAGGGCGATCTCCAGGTATTCGGCCTCGCTGCCGGTCCCGGTGGGAGCGGCGTTCGCGTACGAGACGCGCGGGTGGGGGGTGAAGCCCGCCGAGTACGCCATCGGCACCTCGGCGCGGCGCAGGGCCCGCTCGAAGGCGCGCTGGAAGTCTCGGTGGCTGGTGAACCGGAGGCGGCCGCGCTTGGTGTAGCGCAGTCGAATGCGCTGCACCACCGGTGCGGGAGGCGGGCCTTCGGGCTGTCGCTTGCCCAGTGGTTCTTCTCCTTGTGCGGGGCTCCGCGGCTCGCGCGTCGCCCTGAGCGTCTGTGGGACCGGCCGGCGCCGCCCTGCCTCCGGCTCACCCCTGCCGTTCGTGGAGGGAGATCTCGGGAGCGGGCGTGTTGCCTGCGGCTGTCGTACTACCCAGAGTACGCGCCCGTGACCTCGCCGGTTCCACGGGAGGAGTACCGAACAGCGCCTTGCGCACCGCCGCCCGTGCCTCCCGGACCGCGGCGCGGCCGGTGCGCCAGACCTCGCGGACGGCGTGGCCGGCGGGGGTCAGCACGTACCGGTACACCCGGGACGCGGGCCAGCCGACCAGGACCCAGCCGACCCACTTGAGCCCGCGCCACAGCGCTCCGGCGATCCTCCCGGCCACGTGCCAGGCCCAGAGGAGCACCTGCCCGAGCGGGGTGAGCACGTACCGGTACAGCGCGACCGCCAGCCAGGCGAGGCCGAGCCCGAAGGGCCGCAGCAGGTACCGGTACACCGCCACCACCAGCCATACGAGGCCCAGCCCGACGGGCCGCAGCAGGTAGTGGTACACCGCGGCGGCCAGCCACGCGAGGCCGTGTCCGAGCGGGGTGAGAACGTACCGGTAGGCCGCCTCGGCCAGCCGGGCGAGGCCGCGGCCGACGGGCGCGAGCACGTACCGCCACAAGCCGACCCACGGCCACACGAAGAGCACCATGGCCAGCGCCCACACGACCCAGGCCACCCCCTTGCCGAGCGGGGCGAGCAGGTACCGCAGCCCGCCCCGGCCGGCCCAGGTCAGGGCTGCCCAGAGCGGTCGGAACACGTAGCCGGTCAGGATCCGCCCGGCCGGTGCGAGCAGGTGCGCGTACGCGCCGCGGCCCAGCCAGGCCAGACCCCGCCCCACCGGGGCGAGCACGTACCGCCACAGTCCGACCCACGGCCAGACGAAGACCAGCTTGAGCAGGGTGGCCAGCACCCGGCCGAGCATCCGGAGCGCCGGCTCGACGACGTGGACGTACAGCGGCCCGAGGACGTGCCGGTGCGCGGCCCGGCCCAGGGCGACGAGCAGCTCCCAGACCACTCGTACGGGCAGTACGACGAGTACGGCGACGATCTTGACGGGGATCCTGATGACTCCCACCAGGCATCCGTCGCCACCGCCGCCGGGAGGCCGTTCGTCCAGTTCCATGCAGTCAAGGACACGACAGAGGCCCCCACCCGTTGCGGGCGGGGGCCTCTCGTGACCCAAGGGTTACTTCACGACCGACAGCGGCAGCAGCTTCTTGCCCGTCGGACCGATCTGGATCTCGGTCTGCATCTGCGGGCACACGCCACAGTCGAAGCAGGGGGTCCAGCGGCAGTCGTCGACCTCGGTCTCGTCGAGGGCGTCCTGCCAGTCCTCCCAGAGCCAGTCCTTGTCGAGACCGGAGTCCAGGTGGTCCCAGGGCAGGACCTCCTCGTAGGTGCGCTCGCGCGTCGTGTACCAGGCGACGTCCACGCCGTAGGCCGGCAGCGTCTTCTCCGCGGCCTCCATCCAGCGGTCGTACGAGAAGTGCTCGCGCCAGCCGTCGAAGCGGCCGCCCGACTCGTACACGGCACGGATGACGTCGCCGATGCGGCGGTCACCGCGGGACAGGAGGCCCTCGACGATGCCCGGCTTGCCGTCGTGGTAGCGGAAGCCGATGGAGCGGCCGTACTTCTTGTCGCCGCGGATCTTGTCGCGGAGCTTGCCCAGGCGGGCGTCCGTCTCCTCGGCCGACAGCTGCGGCGCCCACTGGAACGGGGTGTGCGGCTTCGGCACGAACCCGCCGATGGAGACCGTGCAGCGGATGTCGTTCTGACCGGAGACCTCGCGGCCCTTGGCGATGACGTTGACCGCCATGTCGCCGATCTGCAGGACGTCCTCGTCGGTCTCGGTGGGCAGGCCGCACATGAAGTACAGCTTCACCTGGCGCCAGCCGTTGCCGTACGCGGTGGAGACCGTGCGGATCAGGTCCTCTTCCGAGACCATCTTGTTGATGACCTTGCGCATGCGCTCGGAGCCGCCCTCGGGGGCGAAGGTCAGACCGGAGCGGCGCCCGTTGCGGGTCAGCTCGTTGGCCAGGTCCACGTTGAAGGCGTCCACGCGGGTCGACGGCAGGGACAGGCCCACCTTGTCGTCCGTGTAGCGGTCCGCGAGGCCCTTGGCGATGTCGGCGATCTCCGTGTGGTCCGCGGAGGACAGGGAGAGGAGACCCACCTCCTCGAAGCCCGTGGCCTTCAGACCCTTCTCCACCATCTCGCCGATGCCGGTGATGCTTCGCTCCCGCACGGGGCGCGTGATCATGCCGGCCTGGCAGAAACGGCAGCCGCGGGTGCAGCCGCGGAAGATCTCCACCGACATCCGCTCGTGGACGGTCTCGGCGAGCGGGACCAGCGGCTGCTTGGGGTAGGGCCACTCGTCGAGGTCCATGACCGTGTGCTTCGACACGCGCCACGGCACGCCGGAGCGGTTGGGCACGACACGGCCGATGCGGCCGTCCGGCAGGTACTCCACGTCGTAGAAGCCCGGCACGTAGACGTTGCCGGTCTTCGCCAGGCGGAGCAGGACTTCCTCGCGCCCGCCCGGCCGCCCCTCGGCCTTCCAGGTGCGGATGATCTCGGTCATGTCGAGGACGGCCTGCTCGCCGTCGCCGATGACCGCGCAGTCGATGAACTCCGCGATCGGCTCGGGGTTGAAGGCCGCGTGGCCGCCCGCGAGGACGATCGGGTGGTCGACCGTACGGTTGCGGGCCTCCAGCGGGATGCCCGCGAGGTCCAGCGCCGTGAGCATGTTGGTGTAGCCCAGCTCCGTGGAGAAGGACAGGCCGAACACGTCGAAGGCGGAGACCGGCCGGTGGCTGTCCACGGTGAACTGCGGCACATTGTGCTCGCGCATCAGCTCTTCGAGGTCGGGCCACACGCTGTACGTGCGCTCGGCGAGGACGCCCTCGCGCTCGTTCAGCACCTCGTACAGGATCATGACGCCCTGGTTGGGCAGCCCGACTTCGTACGCGTCCGGGTACATGAGCGCCCAGCGGACGTCGCAGCTCTCCCACTCCTTCACCGTGGAGTTGAGTTCACCGCCGACGTACTGGATGGGCTTCTGCACATGCGGAAGCAGGGCCTCAAGCTGAGGGAAGACCGACTCGGTCATCACGCGACTTTCGTGAAGCGGGCAGGGGGCAGCTCTCAAGCGTACCTCGCCCCCCAGCCGCCCCTGGGCCGTCCCTTTCGGATCAGGCCTGACCCGCGCCGCCTGGCACCGCACCTCGCCGCGTTGTCGGGGCACCCAAGTACGTCCAGTACACGGGCGCCCCTCCGCCTTGCGATGCACGGCGCCAGACGACGCGGGCTTAACCGGCCCGATCCGAAAGGGCCCACCCACATGATCAGCTCAGCGCCGCCCGCTTCGCGGGGTCCGCGGCCTTTGCCCAGATGTCCGGAAGTTCCCGTTCGCGCCGCTCGGCCAGGGCCTCCTCGCGGGCGTACAGGACGCCCCAGGTGAAGGCGGACTCGCCCGCGCCCGCCGCCTGGACCGCGAGGCCGCGCAGGGCCTCGCGGGCCACCACGCTGTCCTGGTGGTCGCCGAGCAGGGTCTGGACCTTCTTCCCCGCCTTGGCCAGGCGTTTCGCCGGCTTGCCGAGCGCGGGCACGGCCGACTCCGCCGCGTACCGCAGGCGCTTGGCCGCCTTGCGGGCGTCGTGCAGGGCCAGGTCCCGTTCCTCGCCCTCCGGCAGCGAGAGCGCGCCCTCGACCCGGACGGCGAGGCGCGCGTAGTCGCCGAGCACCGCCTTCGGCAGGACCGCCCGCGGCTGCGCCTCGGCGCCCTTGAGCAGCGGCGGCGCCTCCAGCACGGCGTCGAGGGAGTCCAGGAGGGAGACGTACCGCTCGCTGTCGAGGACGGCCACGGCCCGGCGCCGCGACGCGGAGCGCCGGGTGGCGTTCCACACCCGCAGCCGGCTGCGGACCGGGCCGATCACCAGGGTGCGCGGCAGCTCGCCGAGCCGGGTCTGGATCCGCTCCAGCAGCACCTCCTGGTCGCGGTCGACGCCGAGTTCGGCGGCCAGCCAGCGCAGCTCCTCGCCGATCGGGTCGGTGGCCGCCCGGTCCAGCACCTTGCGGTACGTCTTGAAGGCGCTGCGCAGCCGCCGGGTGGCGACCCGCATCTGGTGGACGGAGTCCGGCAGGCCCCGCCGCACGGCCGGGTCCTGCGCGATCAGGGCGTCGCGCTGGTCCCGCAGGTACGCCAGCACGTACGCGCCCGCCGTGCCCTCGGGGCCGCCGCCCTCGGGCCGGGCCGGGGGCGCGGCGTCGGTCTCCACGAGGGCCCGGGCGAGCTTCGAGGGGGCGTCGGAGACCCGGAGCCCGGCCTTGCGGAAGGCCTTCTCGACGGCGTCGAGCAGTTCGGGGTCCACCCCGTCGGCGAGTTCCACCTCGACCTCGGTCCAGGAGGCGCTGGCCTGGCCCCGCTCGGCGAGGACCTCGTCGGTGCTCAGCTCCGCGAGGAGGGCTCCGTCGGCGTCGAGCAGGTGGCTGACGCGGCGCGAGGAGACCAGCCTGACCTGCGGCTGGAGTCCGGCGCCGCGCACCCGGGAGCGGACGAGGGCGGCGAGGGCGGGCGGGACGGTGTCACTGAGCGCGGCCGTGACCTCGTCCCGCACTCCGGGAGAGACGGGCAGTTTGAGGTGCCAGCCCGCGTCCGCGCCGCCCGTTCTGCGCCGCAGGGTGAGACCGTCGGCGGCCAGCCGTTGGTCGGGGGTGTCGTAGTAGACGGCGTCGAGGTCGACGGTGCCCTGGTCGGAGACGGCCGCGATCGCGGCCGTGCCCGTCAGGTCCGGCAGCCCGCGCCGGGCAGATTTGGCCTTGGAGAACTCGAATTTACGCTCGATTTCGCGCTTGGTGTCCGCCATAGACCGAACTTAGTCCTGAACGGATCACGGCGGCAGGGTGAACAGGAGATCAGGCTGACAATGGCCGCTGCACCTTGATCGATTGCAGCAGTCCGATCGCCACCCACACGGCGAACATCGACGAGCCTCCGTACGAGACGAACGGCAGGGGCAGTCCGGCCACCGGCATGATCCCGAGGGTCATCCCGATGTTCTCGAAGGACTGGAAGGCGAACCAGGCGATGATCCCGGCGCACACGATCGTCCCGTACAGCTCGGTGGTCTCCCGGGCGATCATGCAGGCCCGCCACAGGATGACGGCCAGCAGGAACAGGATCAGCCCGGCCCCGAGGAAGCCCAGCTCCTCCCCCGCCACGGTGAACACGAAGTCGGTCTGCTGCTCCGGCACGAACTGGCCGGTGGTCTGCGAGCCCTTGAACAGCCCGGAGCCGGTGAGCCCGCCGGAGCCGATCGCGATGCGCGCCTGGTTGGTGTTGTAGCCGACGCCCGCCGGGTCGAGCTCGGGGTTGGCGAAGGCCGCGAAGCGGTTGATCTGGTACTCGTCGAGGACGCCGAGCTGCCAGATCAGGATGGCGCCGCCGGCGCCGGTGCCGAGGAGCCCGAGCACCCAGCGGTTGGAGGCGCCGGAGGCGAGCAGCACGCCGAGCACGATGACGATCATGACCATGACGGACCCGAGGTCGGGCATCAGCATGACGATGCCCATCGGGGCGGCGGCCAGGCAGAGCGCCTTGACGACCGTGCGGTGGTCCGGGTGGGTGAGGTCGCCCGCGTCCACCCGGGTGGCCAGCAGCATCGCCATGACCAGGATGATCGTGATCTTCACGAACTCGGAGGGCTGGAGGGAGAATCCGCCGCCGATCACGATCCACGCGTGGGCGCCGTTGATGGTGGCGCCGAGCGGGGTGAGCACGGCCAGGATGAGCAGCAGCGAGAGCCCGTAGAGGACCGGCACCGCACCGCGCAGGGTGCGGTGGCCGAGCCAGACGGTGCCGATCATCAGGACGAGGCCGATGCCGGTGTTCAGGGCGTGCCGGGCCAGGAAGTAGTACGGGTCCCCCTGGTTCAGCTGGGTCCTGTTGCGGGTGGCGGACCACACCAGCAGGGCGCCCATGAAGGACAGGGCGAGCGCGGAGAGGAGTATCGGCCAGTCGAGCCGGCGCACCACGGAGTCGCGGGCCGTGAGCTTGGCCATCGCCCCGCGCTCGGGCGCGTACCGGGAGACGGAGAACTTGTTGGCGGTCTGCATGTCTTTCGGTCCTCAGTCGTGCCGTGCGGGAGTCGGGGCGGGCGGCCCGGCGAGGGCGGGCGGTTCCAGCTCCTCCGGGGACGGCGGCACGTACGGCCGGATCTCCGGGGAGTCGATGGAACCGTCGGGGCGGATCTTGGGCAGGTTCGCCTCGGGCTGCAGCAGCAGGGCCTTCTTCAGGTCCTGCTTGCCGGCCATGTCGAGACCGTAGATGGCGTTGTAGAGGTTGCGGACGGCGGGGCCGGAGGCTCCGGAGCCGGTGCCGCCCTGGGAGATCGTCATGACGATCGTGAAGTCCTTGGTGTAGGTCGCCAGCCAGGACGTCGTCTGCTTGCCGTACACCTGGGCGGTGCCGGTCTTGGCGTGCATCGGGATCTTGTCCATCGGCCAGCCCATGAAGCGCCAGGCGGCGGTGCCGCCCGGCTCGGCGACCGAGCGCAGGCCCTTGTCGAGGTCGCCGATGGTCTTGGCGTCGACCGGCAGCCTGCCGTGCGACTGCGGCTTGATCATCTCGATGCTCTTGCCGTCGGGGCTGACCAGGGCCTTGCCGACGGTGGGGTTGTAGAGGGTGCCGCCGTTGCTGATCGCGGAGTACGCGGTGGCCATCTGGATGGGGGTGACGAGGACGTCTCCCTGGCCGATGGCGAAGTTGATGCTGTCGTAGGCCTTCAGCTGGTTGCCTTCGAGGCAGCTCTCGTAGGCGATCTGCTCGACGTAGCTGCCGCCCCGCTTGCCCTGCTTGCACCAGGAGTCCTTGTTGGCCGCCCAGAAGGTCTGCTTCCACTTGCGGTCGGGGATGCGGCCGGTGACCTCGTTCGGCAGGTCGATGTGGGTCTCGGAGCCGAGTCCGAACTCGCGGGCGGTCCGGTAGAACCAGTCGTGGGCGTTCTTCTTGGGCTTGAGGCCGCCGTCGCGCTGCCACTCCTTGTGGCCGAGGGCGTAGAAGACGGTGTTGCAGGAGAACTTGAGCGCGTCCCCGAGGGTGATGGGGCCGTGCCCCTTGGACTCGAAGTTCGCGAAGCTGCGGCCGCCCATGTTGTAGGAGGCGCTGCAGTTGTACTTGCCGTCGAAGTCGTAGCCGGCCCGCACGGCGGCGCTCGCCGAGACCACCTTGAAGATGGAGCCCGCGGGGGCCTGGCCCTGGATGGCCCGGTTGAGCAGCGGGTAGTTGGAGCTCTTGCTGGTGAGCCTGGCGTAGTCCTTGCCGGAGATGCCGCCGACCCAGGCGTTGGGGTCGTAGTCGGGCTGGGAGGCCATCGCGACGACGCGGCCGGTCTTGGCCTCCATGACGACGACGGCGCCCGAGTCGGCCTCGTACTTGCGGCCGGTGATGTTGTCGGTCTCGTTGCGGACGACCTTCATCGCCTGCTGGAGCTCGAACTCGGCGACGGCCTGCACCCGGGCGTCGATGCTCGTGATGAGGGTGGCCCCGGCCACGCCCGGGTCGGACTTGGTCTGGCCCATGACCCGGCCGAGGTTGTCGACCTCGTACGAGGTGACCTCCGCCTTGCCGCGCAGCTGCCGGTCATAGGTGCGCTCGATGCCGGAGCGGCCGACCTGATCGGACCGCAGGTGCGGCGAGTCGGTGTCCTTGGCCTTCTGGATCTCGTCGTCGGTGACCGGCGAGAGGTAGCCGAGCACCTGCGAGGTACGGGCCCCGCCGGGGGCCGGGTAGCGGCGGACGGCCGTGGGCTCCGCGGTGATGCCGGGGAAGTCCTCGGGGCGCTCGCGCAGCTGGAGCGCCTGCTGCGTGGTGGCCTCCATGGTGACCGGGATCGGCTGGTACGGGGAACCGTTCCAGCAGGGCGCGGGGGTCTGGGAGTCGCAGAGGCGGACCTTCTCCATGACCTCCTTGGGGGTCATGTCCAGGACGTCGGCGAGGCGGGTCATGACGCCCTTGCCCCGGTCCTTCATCTTCATCAGCGCGGTGCGGCTGGCGGAGACGACGAGCCGGGTCTCGTTGTCGGCGAGGGGTACCCCGCGGGCGTCGAGGATCGAGCCGCGCACGGCGGGCTGGACCACCCGCTGCACGTGGTTGCTCTTGGCTTCGTGGTAGTACTCCGCGCCGTTGCGGATCTGCAGGAACCAGAGCCGGCCGCCGAGGGTGACCAGCATCGAGAGGATGAGCACCTGCATGATGACGAGCCTGATCTGCACCCGGGAGGTGCGGCCGGTCTCCGGAACGTTCGTCATGCCTGCTCCTCCCTCACAGCTTCTTGACGCTCTTCACACCCTTGACTGCCTTGACGCCCTTTATGCGGACGGCCTTGTTGGCGCGGGAGCGCGCGGTCTTCAGGCGCAGGCCGCCGCGCTGGCTGCCGATGCGCAGGCCCGTACCGCCGGCCAGCCAGCCGGCGGAGACGTCGGCGGCCTTCTTCGTGGGACCGCCGCCGGCCTCGACGGCCATCGGGTCGTTCTCGGCGCGCCGGGCCAGGGCCATGATGAACGGCACCGTGAAGGGCGCGAGCAGCAGGTCGTAGAGGGTCGCCGTGAACAGCAGCCCGGTCAGGCCCACGTGACGGGCGGCGGTGTCGCCGACGAGGGCGCCGACGCCCGCGTAAAGCAGGGTGGAGCCGATCGCGGCGGCGACGACGGTGAGCATGGGGCCCCAGGCGGAGCGGAACCGCCCGCCGTCGGGCCGGACCAGCCCGCAGACGTAGCCGATGACGCACAGCACGAGCGCGTACCGGCCGGCGGCGTGGTCGGCGGGCGGGGCCAGGTCGGCGAGGAGACCGGCGGCGAAGCCGATCAGTGCTCCGCTGACGTGCCCGTACACGAGTGCGAGGGCGACGACGGTGAGGAGCAGCAGGTCGGGGACGGCACCGGGCAGTTGGAGCCGGCCCAGGACGGTGACCTGGATGACGAGGGCGACCACGACGAGCGTGGCCGAGAGCAGGATCCGGTTGAAGCGCATGGGCGGTCTGCTCCTACTCGTCGGCCGGCTTGCCGGGGACGCTGGCGGACCCGGACGGGGTCACCGTGACGGTGACCGTCGGGGTGGGCTTGGGGGCCTCGGGCTTGGGCGGCAGGACGGCGTCGCGCGGGTCCTCGCGCGGCGGCATCACGACGACGCCGACGATGTCCAGGCGCGAGAACGCGACGGCCGGATTGACCCATACGGTGCGGGTCAGGTCTCCGCGCGAGGGGTCGACCTTGACCACCTCGCCGATCGGCACGCCGGGTACGAACGGCTTGTTGCCGCGCGAGCCGAAGGTGACGAGCCGGTCACCGGGGTTGATCTTGGCCTTGCCGTTGAGCATCTGCACGGACATCGCGCGGTCTCCCTGGCCGGTGGCGAAGCCGAGTTCGCCGGTCTTCTCCAGCCGGGTGCCGACGGTGAAGTCGGGGTCGTTGGCGAGGACGACGGTGGCGGTGTCCGGGCCGACGGTGCTGACCCGGCCGACGAGGCCGTCCCCGTTGAGGACGGTCATGTCGCGTTCGATGCCGTCCTTGCTGCCGGCGTCGATGGTGACGGTCCAGGAGAAGCCCTGGGCCGCTCCTATCGCGATGACCTCGGCGCCCTTGATGCCGTACTGTCCGGCGCCCGCCCGCTTGAGCATCTCGTCGAGCTCGTGGATGCGGCTGCGGGTCTGCTCGTCGCTGCCCAGCTTGGCCTTCAGGGCGGCGTTCTCGCGCTCCAGCGTGGCGATGCGGTTGTGCCGCTCGCCCGAGTCCCGTACCGCCCCTATGGCGTTGGCGACCGGATCGACAGCGGTCGCCACACCCTCCTCGACCGGCCCGAAGACCGCTGCCGCGGCCTGCCGGGCACCGTCGACCGGCGACTCCTCGCCTGCCCTGATGTCCACCGTGATCAACGCGAACGCGATGGCGATCAGAAGCACCAGGAGCAGCCGGCTTTCTCGTGTGTCCCTCACGTGCGGCGGCCGTGCCTTCCTCGTCGGAATTCTCTTTTGCCTGTATATCAACGATCCGCCGCACGGGCCCGGTAGCACCCGTACGGCGGATCCTTGTGTGTTCCGCATGGCCCCTCCGGCTAGGAGGGGCGTCTGTCAGCGACGGGGCTGGGCGTCCAGGACCTGCTGGAGCGCCTCGAACTCCTCGACGCACTTGCCGGAGCCGAGCGCCACGGAGTCGAGCGGGTCCTCGGCGATGTGGATCGGCATTCCGGTCTCCCGGCGCAGTCGCTCGTCGAGGCCGCGCAGCAGGGCGCCGCCGCCGGTCAGGACGATGCCGCGGTCCATGATGTCGCCGGAGAGCTCCGGCGGACACTTGTCGAGCGTGGTCTTGACCGCGTCGACGATGGCGTTGACCGGCTCCTCGATGGCCTTGCGGACCTCGGCGGCCGAGATGACGACCGTCTTGGGCAGGCCGGAGACCAGGTCGCGTCCTCGGATCTCGGTGTGCTCGTCCTTGTCGAGGTCGTACGCCGACCCGATGGTGATCTTGATCTGTTCGGCCGTCCGCTCACCGAGGAGGAGCGAGTACTCCTTCTTGATGTGCTGGATGATCGCGTTGTCGAGCTCGTCGCCGGCCACCCGGATGGACTGCGCCGTGACGATTCCGCCGAGGGAGATGACGGCGACCTCAGTGGTGCCGCCGCCGATGTCCACGACCATGTTGCCGGTGGCCTCGTGGACGGGCAGGCCCGAGCCGATGGCGGCGGCCATGGGCTCTTCGATGATGTGCACCTGACGGGCGCCGGCCTGCGTGGACGCCTCGATGACGGCGCGTCGCTCCACCCCGGTGATGCCGGAGGGGACACAGACCACGACGCGCGGACGTGCCAGGTAACGTCGCTTGTGGATCTTGAGGATGAAGTACCGGAGCATACGCTCGGTGATCTCGAAGTCGGCGATGACGCCGTCCTTGAGGGGTCGTACGGCGACGATGTTGCCGGGCGTGCGCCCGATCATCTTCTTCGCCTCGGAGCCGACCGCCAGAATGCCGCCGGTGTTCGTGTTGATGGCGACCACGGACGGCTCGTTCAGGACGATCCCCCGGCCCCTCACGTACACCAGCGTGTTGGCGGTCCCGAGGTCGATCGCCATGTCACGGCCGATGAACGACATGTTGTTCCCCTTGTTCCCCATGAGGAGCGTCTGGCCTTCCAGTTGATAGCGGCTGCTGTCAGGTCGGCGAGGTGGGTGTGTGGGTGGAGGCCCCATCGTAGTCACGGTTGTACCGACACCGCGCGACGGGACTCCGGCAATCCCGCCGGAATGGATACCCGCCCCCTTAGTGGTGACGACGTGTCCTGCCCAGGCGTTCCCGCTCGCGCCGGGAAATACCGAAGGGCGACCGAAATTACTTCGGTCGCCCCAGGTCATGAGCGCTATTTGGCTGATGTCTCGTCAGGAAAGAGTGCTCCGGAAGAGTCAGAGAGCAGGGAAGAACAGCTTCAGCTCGCGCTCCGCGGACTCCTCGGAATCCGAGGCGTGGATCAGGTTCTCCCGGGTGATGGTGCCGAAGTCACCCCGGATGGAGCCGGGCGCGGCGGCGATCGGGTCGGTGGGTCCGGCCAGCTGGCGGACACCCTCGATCACGCGTTCCCCTTCGACGACCAGGGCGACGATCGGACCGCTCGCCATGAAGCCCATCAGGGGCTCGTAGAAGGGCTTGCCCTTGTGCTCGCCGTAGTGCGCCTCGAGGGTCTCCTGGTCCAGCGTGCGCAGCTCCAGTGCGGGAATCGTCCAGCCGGCCTTCCGCTCGATGCGGCCGATGATCTCGCCGACCAGACCACGACGGACGGCGTCGGGCTTGAGCAGGACGAGGGTGCGCTGGGTCATGTTTCGGCTCCTTGCGGCAAACGGGTGCGGTGGGACGAATCTACAGGGCCATCAGGGGGCGGTCCGGCCGGTCCCCGGCCGGACCCGAAGGGGATCCGTCACGCGGTGTCGGGCGCCGCGGACGCCCCGGACGCACCGGACGCCTCCTGCGCGGCCGCCCACCTCGCCTTGATCGTGTCGATCTTCCGGCCGTAGTGCACCGAGCACCACCACAGGCCGGCGAACACCGCGCCGAGGAAGAACATCGTCGGGACGACGAACCCGCTCACGATCAGGCCGATCTGCAGCGCCCAGCCCAGCTGGACCGCCCCGGGACGCGACAGCATCCCGCACAGCAACACCGACAGCAGCATCGCGATCCCGCAGACCGTCCAGACCGTGGCCTGGGTCAGGTCGGGATCCTTCATCGCCACCAGCCCCGCGAAGCCGATCACGAAGAACTCGCCGATCAGCGTGCTCGCACACAGCGTGCGCATCCCTCAGCCCCTCTTCAGCAGCAGGCGGGCCTCGCCCACCGTGATCACGGAACCGGTCACCAGGACCCCGGCCCCTCCGTACTCGGCCTCTTCCTCCGCCAGGGTGATCGCCGCCTCCAGGGCGTCGTCCAGCCGCGGCTCCACCTGCACCCGGTCCCCGCCGAAGACCTCGACCGCCACGGCCGCCAGCTCGTCCGCGCCCATCGACCGGTGGCTGGAGTTCTCCGTGACCACCACCTCCGCGAAGATCGGCTCGAAGGCCTCCAGCACCCCGCGGACGTCCTTGCCCTCGCTCGCGGCCACGACGCCGATCAGCCGGCTGAAGCCGAAGGACTCGGTCACCGCGTCCGCCGTGGCCGCGGCACCCGCCGGGTTGTGCGCCGCGTCCAGGACCACCGTCGGGCTGCGCCGCACGACCTCCATGCGGCCCGGCGAGGTCACCGAGGCGAAGGCCCGCTGCACGGTCTCCAGGTCCAGGACCCGCGCGTGCTCCTGGCCGATCCCGAAGAAGGCCTCGACCGCCGCCAGCGCCACCGCCGCGTTGTGCGCCATGTGGGCGCCGTACAGCGGCAGGAAGATGCCGCCGTACTCCCCGCCCACACCGCGCAGCGTCAGCTGCTGGCCGCCGACGGCGACCTCGCGCGAGACGACGCCGAACTCCATGCCCTCGCGGGCCACCGTGGCGTCGACCTCCACGGCCTTCTTCAGCAGCACCTGCGCCGCGTCCACCGGCTGCTGCGCCAGGATCACGGTCGCGTCCTGCTTGATGACGCCGCCCTTCTCCACGGCGATCTCGCCGGGCGTGGAGCCGAGCCGGTCGGTGTGGTCCAGGCTGATCGGGGTGACCACCGCGACCGAGGCGTCGATGACGTTCGTCGCGTCCCAGCTGCCGCCCATGCCGACCTCGACCACCGCCACGTCCACCGGCGCGTCCGCGAAGGCCGCGTAGGCCATCCCGGTGAGCACCTCGAAGAACGACAGCCGGAACTCCTCCGCGGCGTCGACCATCTCCACGTACGGCTTGATGTCGTGGTACGTCTCGACGAACCGCTCGGCGCTGATCGGCGCCCCGTCGAGGCTGATCCGCTCGGTGATCGACTGCACGTGCGGGCTGGTGTAGCGCCCGGTGCGCAGCTCGAAGGCGTTCAGCAGGCACTCGATCATGCGGGCCGTGCTCGTCTTGCCGTTGGTGCCGGTGACGTGGATGGAGGGGTACGCGCGCTGCGGCTCGCCCAGCACGTCCATCAGCGCCGCGATCCGCGACACCGACGGTTCCAGCTTGGTCTCGCCCCAGCGGGTGGACAGCTCCTCTTCCACCTCCAGCAGCGCCTTCGCGACCTCCGGGTCGACGGGCGGGGCGGGTACCGGGTCGCCCTGGGGCGGTCCGGCCTGGGCGCGCAGGGTACGGCTGCCGGCCTCGATCACCGCCAGGTCGGGGTCGCGGTCGGACTCTTCCGCCACGATCTGGTCGAACTCGTCGAAGGTGCCGGCGAGGTCGTCGTTGTCATCGCGGTCGTGGCTCTCGGGCTGCTGCTCACTCACAGGGCCAGTCTACGGACGGGGACCCGGAGGACTTTCGGCCCGGCCGGTTGGGGACTTTCGGCGGCAAGAGCGACCGGATCGTTATGCAAGCCTTGCGGGCAGCAGATAGGGGAATAAATGCCGCAGGCCAGTACCAACAAGACGGCTTCCAGCCGCGACATAGGGATAGACCTGGGGACCGCGAACACCCTGGTCTACGCGCGGGGCCACGGGATCGTCCTCAATGAGCCGTCCGTGGTCGCCGTCAAAGCGGGCACCACCACCGCCCTGGCCGTCGGGGCGGACGCCAAGGAGACCATCGGCCGCACCCCCGGCTCCATCACCGCCATCCGCCCCCTCAAGGGCGGTGTGATCTGCGACTACGAGGCCGCCGAGGAGATGATCCGGCACTTCGTGCGCAAGGCCGTCCCCGGCCGCCGGCCCCGCACCCGGATGGTGATCTGCGTACCGTCCGGGGTCACCCCCGTCGAGCGGCGGGCCATCATCCACGCCTCCACCCGGGCCGGCGCCAAGGCCGTGCACCTGATCGAGGAGCCGATGGCGGCGGCGATCGGCGCCGGACTGCCCGTGGCCGAACCCCGCGGCTCCATGGTCGTGGACATCGGCGGCGGCACCTCCGAGGTCGCCGTCATCTCCCTGGGCGGCATCGTCACCTCCCAGTCGCTGCGCGTGGGCGGGGACCGGCTCGACGCGGCGATCATCGACCACGTGCGCAAACGGCACGCTCTGCTCATCGGGGAGCGCACCGCCGAGGACGTCAAGCTCGCCATCGGCTCGGCCTGGCCGGTGCCGGACCGGCCGGAACTGGAGACGCGCACCTTCACCGTGCGCGGCCGCGAGAAGGTCGGCGGCATGCCGAAGACGCTGGAGCTGGGCGCCGCGGACGTCCGGGCGGCCCTCGACGAGCCGGTCGAGGCGATCATCGCCGCCGTGCGCACCACCCTGGAGGAGTGCCCGCCCGAACTGTCCGGCGACGTGATGGAGCACGGCATCGTCCTGACCGGCGGCGGCGCCCTGCTCCCCGGCCTGGACCTGCGGATGGCCTCCGCGACCGGCATCCCCGTCTTCGTGGCGGACAACCCGCTGGACTGCGTGGCGCCGGGCTCCGGCCGGTGCGTGGAGGACCTGGACACGCTGGGCAGCCTGCTGGTCCCGGCGAAGGCCTAGACGGCCTGGCCGGGGACGTCCGTCAGCCGCGCGGCAGCGTGGCCACGACCTCGTACGCGTCCTGGGTGCGGCGCGCCGTCAGGGTCCCGCCCAGGCTGCGTACGCGCTCGGACATGCTCGCCGTGCCGGAGCCCGCCGAGACGGGGGCCCGGCCCGGGGTCCGGGCCGGCAGCGCGTTGCTCACCGCGATCCGCAGCCGGGGGCCGTCCGCCGCGATCGACACGTCGATGGTCTCCCCGTGCGCGTGCTTGGCGGCGTTGGTCAGGCACTCCTGCACCACCCGGTAGACCGCCGCCTGCCGCAGCGGCGACAGCCCGTGCACCTCCCGGTCCATGGCGAGCCGCACGGGCGAGCCCGCCCGCCCGCTCTCCTCGGCCAGCGCGGGCAGCCCGTCCACGCCCGGGGTCGCGGCCCGCTCCCCGCGCTGCACGATGATCTCGTTGAGCACCAGGTGGGCCCGGCGCGCGGTGTCGGCCAGCTCCTCGAAGTCCTTCGCGTGCGTCGTCTCGCGCGCCCGCACCGACAGCACCTCGGAGCGCACCGTCAGCAGGGTCAGTTCCCGGCCGACGAAGTCGTGGACGTCGCGGGCGACGGAGGTGCGCTCCTGCTGGACGGCCTGCAGCACGGCGGACTCGGCCCGCCGGGCGGTGAGCTCCCCCACCAGGTCGTGCCGGTAGGCGGCGATGCCCACCGCCGCGGCGAGCACCCCGATGGGCACGAACAGGCCGAGGAAGCCGCTGAGCGTCTCGGCCTTGTCCGCCGCCCAGCCCGGCACGCAGGAGAACAGGAGCAGCGCGAAGCCGACGTACCCGATCGTGGCCAGGACCGCGGCCCGCCGGCCCCGGTAGCGGCCCACCGAGTACAGCGCGAACTGGATCAGGGTCAGCTCGTGCAGCCAGCCGATGAACAGCAGCGCGGCCACGTACGAGATCCAGGGCGTCCGGCGGCGCACCAGCAGGCTCGCGCAGCCCACGGCGAGCACGACGGCGGCGGCGGGCCCGCTCAGCGAGTTGTCGGCGGCGGCGAGTCCCGGCAGGTCGAGGGCCATCAGGCCGAGGCAGCTCAGTGCCGTGAGCACGTCCAGCGCGCGCGGCGACCCGGCCCAGCTCTCGGTGAGCCGGCGGCCGGAGGCCACGCACCGGTGGTACGCCGAGACGAGGGGCTGGACGCGCATGCCCTCCATCATCCGTGGTCAGCGCATCGGATCGGATCGACGGAGACCGAAACTGGAGTGATTTAGGGCACTTCGGACAGGCCGGAGGTCCCTGTCGAAGGTCCCCGTCGAAGGTCCCTGCCGGAAGTCCCGGCCGGAAGTCCCGGCATCCCGCGACCTTGCGCCCTGCCGCGGACCCACCGGGCCCTCATAGCGTCGGAGGAATGACGACCGCGACGATCACCCACCGGGGTACCGCCCTGCTCCTGCTCATCGGCGGCCTGATCGGCGCGCTGGCCTCCGGAGTCCTCGCGTACGACCGCATCCGCACCCTGGAGGACCCCCTCTTCACCCCGGGGTGCAACGTCAACGCCGTCCTCAGCTGCGGGGACGTGATGACCACCTGGCAGGGCAATCTGCTGGGCTTCCCGAACACCCTGCTCGGCATCGCCGGCTTCGCGGCCCTCGCCGCCCTCGGCGCGGCACTGACGGCCGGGGCGGTGTTCCCGCGCGGGATCTGGCTCGGCCTGTGGGCCGCGGTGGCCGTGGGCTTCGGCTTCACCGTGTGGCTGATCGGCCAGTGCCTGTACGTGATCGGCGCGCTGTGCCCGTGGTGCACGGCCGTCTGGGCGGTGATGATCCCGCTGTTCTGGTACGTCACCCGGCACCTGGCGGCGCCCGGCTCCCTGCTGCGGGCGCTCCCGCACTGGCTGGTGCCGCTGGCCGGGTACGCGGTGCTGGCCGCGCTGGTCCTGGTGCGGTTCGGCACCCGCCTGCTGTGACGCCGTCCCCCGCACGGGGAAGGGATACGGCGAAGGCCCCCGCACCGACCGACGGTGTGGGGGCCTTCGCCCTGTGCCTGCGGACCGCTAGGCGGCGGGCAGCGCGGCCAGCTGGGCCTGGAGGCGCGCGATGTCCGCCTCGGCCTTGGCGAGCCGGCCCTTGATCTTGTCCACGACGTTGTCGGGGGCCTTGGCGATGAACGCCTCGTTCCCCAGCTTCGCCTCCGCCTGCTGCTTCTCCTTCTCGGCGGCGGCCAGGTCCTTGCTCAGCCGCTTGCGCTCCGCCGGGATGTCGATCGTGCCCGACAGGTCGAGCGCGACGGTGGCGCCGCCCACCGGGAGGGTCGCGGTGGCCTCGAAGCCCTCGCCCTCCGGCTGCAGGCGCAGCAGCTGGCGGATGGCGGCCTCGTGCAGGCCCAGCGTCGTGCCCGACAGGTCCAGGCGGCCCGGGACCTTCTGCTTGTCGTCGAGGTTCTGCTCCCTGCGGAACCGGCGGACCTCACGGACCAGGCTCTGGACGGCCTCGATCTCGGCCTCGGCGGCCGCGTCGCGGAAGCCGCTGTCCTTCGGCCAGTCGGCGATCACGAGGGACTCGCCACCGGTCAGCGTGGTCCACAGCGTCTCGGTGACGAACGGGACCACCGGGTGCAGCAGGCGCAGCATGACGTCGAGGACCTCGCCGAGGACCCGGGCGGAGGCCTTGGCCTGCTCGCCGCCCGCGAAGAAGGTCGTCTTCGACAGCTCCACGTACCAGTCGAAGACCTCGTCCCACGCGAAGTGGTAGAGGGAGTCCGACAGCTTCGAGAACTGGTAGTCGTCGTAGAACGCGTCGACCTCGGCCACGGTCTTGTTGAGCCGCGACAGGATCCAGCGGTCGGTCGCCGACATCTCCTCGACGGCCGGCAGCTCGCCCTCGATCGTGGCGCCGTTCATCAGCGCGAAGCGCGTGGCGTTCCAGATCTTGTTGGCGAACTTGCTGGACGCCTGGACCCAGTCCTCGCCGATCGGGACGTCGACGCCCGGGTTGGCGCCGCGGGCCAGGGTGAAGCGGACGGCGTCGGAGCCGTACCGGTCCATCCAGTCCAGCGGGTTGACCGCGTTGCCGAAGGACTTCGACATCTTCTTGCCGCGCTCGTCACGGACCATGCCGTGCAGGGCGATGGTGTGGAACGGCGGGGTGCCGTCCATCGCGTACAGACCGAACATCATCATCCGGGCGACCCAGAAGAAGAGGATGTCGTAGCCGGTGACCAGGACGGAGTTCGGATAGAACTTCGCCAGGCTCTCGGTCTGGTTCGGCCAGCCGAGCGTGGAGAAGGGCCACAGGCCCGACGAGAACCACGTGTCGAGGACGTCGGTGTCCTGGGTCCAGCCCTCGCCCGCGGGCGGCTGCTCGTCCGGTCCGACGCAGACGACCTCGCCATTCGGGCCGTACCAGACGGGGATGCGGTGGCCCCACCACAGCTGGCGCGAGATGCACCAGTCGTGGAGGTTGTCGACCCAGTCGAAGTAGCGCTTCTCCATCTCCTGCGGGTGGATCTTGACCCGGCCGTCGCGGACCGCGTCACCGGCGGCCTTCGCGAGCGGGCCGACCTTGACCCACCACTGCATCGACAGGCGCGGCTCGATGGTGGTCTTGCAGCGCGAGCAGTGGCCGACGGAGTGGGTGTACGGGCGCTTCTCGGCGACGATCCGGCCCTCGGCGCGCAGCGCGGCGACGATGGCGGAGCGGGCCTCCAGCCGGTCCAGGCCCTGGAAGGGGCCGTGGGCCGTGATGATGGCGTGCTCGTCCATGACGGCGAGGTTCGGCAGGCCGTGGCGCTGGCCGATCTCGAAGTCGTTCGGGTCGTGCGCCGGGGTCACCTTGACGGCGCCGGTGCCGAACTCCGGGTCGACGTGCTCGTCCGCGACGACCGGGATGCGGCGGCCGGTCAGCGGAAGCTCGATCTCGGTGCCGACGAGGTGCTTGTAGCGCTCGTCCTCCGGGTGGACGGCCACGGCGGTGTCGCCGAGCATCGTCTCGGCGCGGGTGGTGGCCACGACGATGGAGGCGTCACCGTCCCCGTACCGGATGGAGACGAGCTCGCCCTCGTCGTCCTGGTACTCGACCTCGATGTCGGAGATCGCGGTGAGGCAGCGCGGGCACCAGTTGATGATGCGCTCGGCCCGGTAGATGAGCTCGTCGTCGTAGAGCTTCTTGAAGATGGTCTGGACGGCCTCGGAGAGGCCCTCGTCCATGGTGAAGCGCTCGCGCGACCAGTCGACACCGTCACCGAGGCGACGCATCTGGCCGGAGATCTGCCCGCCGGACTCGCCCTTCCACTGCCAGACGCGCTCGACGAACGCCTCGCGGCCCAGGTCGTGGCGGGACTTGCCCTCCTTGGCGAGCTCGCGCTCGACGACGTTCTGGGTGGCGATGCCGGCGTGGTCCATGCCGGGCTGCCACAGCGTCTCGAAGCCCTGCATGCGCTTGCGGCGGGTCAGGGCGTCGATGAGCGTGTGCTCGAAGGCGTGGCCCAGGTGGAGCGAGCCCGTGACGTTCGGCGGCGGGATGACGATGGTGTACGGGGGCTTCTCGCTCTTCGCGTCGGCCTCGAAATACCCACGCTCTACCCAGCGCTCGTAGAGCTTCCCCTCTACCTCGGCCGGCGTGTACGCGGTCGGCAATTCGGAGTTGGGGCTGCTGGGTGTCTGCGTGTTCTCGGTCACGGGCCACAGTTTACGGCCGTGCCCGTCCAGTCATGAAACCGTTGACGTGCCGCCTGGCCTTGTCGGCAGCGGCTTCCTGCTTCATCACGCCGTGCCCGGGACTCTCGCCCTGGTCTTACCCGCGCTCCGCGAGGCGTTTGTCCTGTCCGCCCGCCCGGCGGCCAGGGTGTTGATCGCTGCGTTCTCGTCCCGATCGTGGACCGTGCCACATGCTGCGCAGGTCCACTCACGAACATGGAGCGGCTTGGGGCCGTCTCTGTGGCCGCACGTGGAGCAGGTCTGGGAGGTCGGCTCGAAGCGGCCGATCTTCGCGAGGTATCGGCCGTGCTTGGCAGCCTTGTACTCCAACATCCTCACGAAGGTGCCCCAGCCTGCGTCGTACACCGATTTGGACAGCCGGGTCCGGCCGATGGCATGCACCGCAAGGTCCTCCACGTACACCGTTTGGTTGTCGCGGATGATCCGTGTGGACGCCTTGTGGTGCCAGTCCCGGCGCCGGTCAGTCACCCGCGCATGCTGCCGGGCCACCTTGATCCGCACCTTCGCCCGGTTGTTCGAGCCCTTCGTCTTCCGTGACAGATCACGCTGAAGTCTCCTGAGCTTCCTCTCCGCCCGCCGCAGGAAGCGCGGAGAGGAGATCTTCGTGCCGTCGGACAGGACGGCGAACACGGTGAGGCCGAGATCAATGCCGACCTCGGTGCCCAGCTCGGGCAAGAGGTCCGGGGAGACGTCCACGACGAAGCTCGCGAAATAGCGGCCGGCTGAATCCTTGACGATCGTCAGAGAGCTGGGTGGGGCAGGCATCGCCCTCGACCACTTCACCTTCAGGTGGCCGACCTTCGCGACGTAGAGCGTGCCGCCCTCCTGAATGGAGAAGGCGTTGGTGTTCAGACGAATCGACTGTCGGGCGTCCTTCTTCGACTTGAACCGTGGAATTGCGACCTTGCGGCCCTTTCGCTCACCCCTGACGGAGTCGAAGAAGTTCCTGAAGGCGGCATCCAAATCCCGCAGGGACTGCTGGAGCACCACCGCCGACACCTCCGCCAGCCAGGCGCGTTGCTCGGTGCGCTTGGCCTGGGTGATTCGGACCTTCGACAGTTCCGCCGACGTCACATAGGACAGTCCCGCTGCGTGCGCCTCCCTCCGGTCGCGGAGGCAGTCATTCCACACCACACGAGCACACCCGAATGCCTGCGCGAGCCGGGTGCGGTGCCGGGCATCCGGATACACCCGGTAGTTGTAGCGAAGCTGCACGCTCAAGACCGTAGGCATCCGAGCCGCCGGGGAGGGCGGCGTGACCTGAAATGCCGGTAACAGGCCGGATCTGGCGACTTCATGTCACAACAGCGGTAACAGTCGCGTACTGAACCGCACCCCGCGGTCCGCGCCACCCCTGGCTTCCGCCAGGATGTGTGGAACGGATAAGCAAAACGGATAGCCAACCTCATTGGGGGACGCGGGATGAGTTACAACCAGCCAGGGCCCTACGGGCAGCAGCCGCAGCAGCCGGGACCGTACGGGCAGCAGCCCCAGCAGCCGGGTCCGTACGGCCAGCCCGCCCCTCAGCCCGGGCCCTACGGCCAGCCCGCCCCGCAGCCGGGCTACGGCTACCCGCAGCAGCCGGGCGTTCCCCCGCAGGGCTACCCCCAGCAGCCTCCGACGCCGGCGTACGGCTACCCCCAGCAGGCTCCGTACGGCGGGCAGCCGCCGAAGAAGTCCAAGGCCGGGGTGATCATCGCCGTGGTCGTCGCGGTCGCGGTCGTCGCGGGCGCCGGCTGGTACTTCACGAAGGGCGGCGGCGCGGGCGGCGCCATCGCGGCCGACACCAAGGGCTACAAGCTGGCCTACCCCGCTGCCGTCGACAGCTACCAGAAGGCGCCGGACACCGCGGGTGCCCCCGCGGCCGACGCCCCGGTCACCGGTGAGGGGAAGGCCAAAGCCGAGGCGCTCGGCGTGAAGAACGCGCACAACGCCACCGCCAAGTACCAGATCGGTGCGGACGGGAAGGGCAAGCAGTTCGCGGCCAATGGACTCTGGGGCGATGTCTCGGACCCGGAAAAGGCCATCGATGCCTACTACGCCGGCATCGGCCAGAACAACAAGGAGACCGAGAAGCTGGGCTTCAAGTATGAACTCGTCGGCTCCCCGAAGGAGTTCACTCCGGCTGGTTTCAAGGGCGCCGTGATGAAGTGCGCCAACGTCAAGATGATCAGCACCAAGCCCGGCACCGCCAAGACGCCCAAGGACGTCGAGATCCCCTCCTGCGCCTGGAGCGACCACTCGACGCTGGTCGGCATCAACGCCGTCGACCCTGTCGCAGCCGCGCTCGGCGGAAACAGCGGCACTCTTGACGAGGTGGCCGCGCTGACGGCGAAGCTCTACAACACCAGCCGCACCAAGGCCTGATACGGCAAGGGCCCAGCATGCGCGCTGGGCCCTTGGGCCATGCCGTCAGTCACGCGCCGCCTGATAGCACGCCTCGCGAACGTCGTCGTACTTCACACCCAGCTGGATCATCCGAGCGATACAGCCTTGCTCACCGACGAATCCCCCCTCGCCGAGATCGCAAGCGCCGACGACGCCGGATCCCACGTTGTAGCCCAGGTTCCGCAGGTAGTTCTGGCAGTCCCCGGACGTGGCCTGCGCGGGCGACGCCGCGAACAGAGGAAGCGCACTTGCCATTGCCGCCGCTGCCGCGATCCCGATGATCCGTCGCGCCTTGCTCATGTACCTACTCCTTGCGATTCGTTTCCTACCAGCCGGTAGTCAACTCGCCGATGAGCGCGGACTCAACGAACAATCGAACCTATAGCCTATTTCCGCATCTTCTTGGCTGATCTCACACGCCAGGAGGGCCGGTCCCAGCCAGTTGGCTGGAATCGACCCTCCTGTGTAATGCCTGGTGTAGCTACGCAGACTTCTCGTGCGGGCCCTGGTCCTTCGGGACGATCCGGGGGACCAGCGTCGGGTTGACGTTGGAGCGGACCACGTCGGAGGTGATGACCACGCGGGCCACGTCCTTGCGGGACGGGACCTCGTACATCACCGACATCAGGACCTCTTCCATGATGGCGCGCAGGCCGCGCGCGCCGGTCTGGCGGAGGATCGCCTGGTCGGCGATGGCCTCGAGGGCCTCGCGCTCGAAGTCCAGCTCGACACCGTCGAGTTCGAACAGCCGCTGGTACTGCTTCACCAGGGCGTTGCGCGGCTCGATGAGGATCTGGAGCAGGGCCTCGCGGTCCAGGTTGTGCACGGAGGTCAGCACGGGGAGGCGGCCGATGAACTCGGGGATCATCCCGAACTTCACCAGGTCCTCCGGCATGACCTCCTGGAACTGGTCGCTGGCCTCGATCTCGCGCTTCGAGCGGATCGTCGCCCCGAAGCCGATGCCCTTGGCGCCCGCACGCGACTCGATGATCTTCTCCAGGCCGGCGAAGGCGCCGCCCACGATGAAGAGCACGTTCGTCGTGTCGATCTGGATGAACTCCTGGTGCGGGTGCTTGCGGCCGCCCTGCGGCGGCACGGAGGCGGTCGTGCCCTCCAGGATCTTCAGGAGGGCCTGCTGAACGCCCTCGCCGCTCACGTCGCGCGTGATCGACGGGTTCTCGCTCTTGCGGGCCACCTTGTCGATCTCGTCGATGTAGATGATCCCGGTCTCGGCCTTCTTGACGTCGTAGTCGGCGGCCTGGATCAGCTTCAGCAGGATGTTCTCGACGTCCTCGCCGACGTACCCGGCCTCCGTCAGCGCCGTCGCGTCGGCGATGGCGAACGGGACGTTCAGCATGCGGGCGAGCGTCTGCGCGAGCAGCGTCTTGCCGGAACCCGTGGGGCCCAGCAGCAGGATGTTGGACTTCGCGAGCTCGATCGCGTCGTCGCGGCCCTGCGCGCCGCCGTTCTCGCCGGCCTGGACCCGCTTGTAGTGGTTGTAGACCGCTACGGAGAGCGCCTTCTTCGCCGGCTCCTGGCCGACGACGTAGCTCTCCAGGAACTCGTAGATCTCACGGGGCTTGGGGAGTTCCTCCCACCGGACCTCGGAGGTCTCCGCGAGCTCTTCTTCGATGATCTCGTTGCAGAGGTCGATGCACTCGTCGCAGATGTACACACCGGGTCCTGCGATGAGCTTCTTCACCTGCTTCTGGCTCTTTCCGCAGAACGAGCACTTGAGCAGGTCGCCGCCGTCACCGATGCGTGCCACGAGGTGCTTCCCCTTCGCCTGGGAGACGCCTGGTTCAGCGCTCCTGGTGCCTCATATCCGACGGTACCTTGCCGGGGGCCCCGTGCGGGGCCCCCTTGACGTGGTTCACATCGCCGAATCCGGCGGCGGTTCCACGCCAAATGGCGGCAAGGATCAGTGCGAACTCTTGCGGGTGGAGATGATCTGGTCGATCAGGCCGTACGCGAGCGCGTCCTCGGCCGTCAGGATCTTGTCGCGCTCGATGTCGTCGCGGATCTTCTCGATCGGCGTCGTCGAGTGCTTGGCCAGCATGGTCTCCAGCTGGTCGCGCATGCGCAGGATCTCGTTGGCCGCGATCTCGAGGTCCGAGAGCTGCTCACGGCCGGTGCCGCCGGAGGGCTGGTGGATCAGCACACGGGCGTTCGGCAGGGCCATGCGCTTGCCGGGGGTGCCGGCGGCGAGCAGGACCGCGGCGGCGGAGGCCGCCTGGCCCATGCAGACCGTCTGGATGTCCGGCTTCACGAACTGCATCGTGTCGTAGATCGCCGTCAGCGCGGTGAAGGAGCCGCCGGGGCTGTTGATGTAGATCGAGATGTCGCGGTCCGGGTCCATCGACTCCAGGCACAGCAGCTGCGCCATGACGTCGTTGGCGGAGGCGTCGTCGATCTGCACGCCGAGGAAGATCACGCGCTCCTCGAAGAGCTTCGCGTACGGGTCGTACTCGCGCACGCCCTGCGAGGTGCGCTCGACGAAGCGCGGGATGACGTAGCGGTTGTCCACCTGCGGGCCGGTGTAGAGGCCGTTGGCGCTGGCGGAGAAGTTGTTCTGCATCTGGGTGTTCACCATCCTGGTGGCGTTCTGCGGGCTGTCGGCTGCTGGGTACTGACGGTGGTGCCGGGATCAGGCCCCGGTGCCGCCGCCGCCCGGAACGTTGGACGCGGCCGAGATGATCTCGTCGATGAGGCCGTAGTCCTTGGCCTCCTCGGAGGTGAACCAGCGGTCGCGGTCACCGTCGCGGATGATCGCCTCGACGGTCTGGCCCGAGTGGAACGCGGTGATCTCGGCCATCCGCTGCTTGGTGCGCAGCAGGTACTGGGCCTGGATCTTGATGTCCGACGCGGTGCCACCGATGCCGGCGGAGCCCTGGTGCATCAGGATGTCGGTGTTCGGCAGGGCGAAGCGCTTGCCCTTGGCGCCACCGGTGAGCAGGAACTGCCCCATCGAGGCCGCCATGCCCATGCCGATGGTCACGACGTCGTTGGGGATGTACTGCATGGTGTCGTAGACGGCCATGCCGGCCGTCACGGAGCCACCGGGGCTGTTGATGTAGAGGTAGATGTCCTTCTCCGGCTCGGCGGCCAGGAGGAGGAGCTGTGCGGTGATCTTGTTCGCGATGTCGTCGTCAACCTGCTGGCCGAGGAAGATGATGCGCTCGCCGAGCAGCCGGTTGTAGACATGGTCGCCGAGGCCGCCACCGATGGACGGCTCACCCGCGGCGTAAGGCTTCAGATTCGTCACGTATCCACCTGCTCGTCTCCGACGGCCATGTGCCGTCTCAGCGTCTCGTTCTGGGGCGCGGTCCGGCCGGTGCGGACGAGTCCGCCGGCGCCCGGGTACTCACGTGCCCTCGTATTCATGGACCCTAACGCGCAGGTCGGACAACGCCATCCCGCTTCCCGAACTGTTCGCTCGGAGCGCAAGGTCCCGGGGCCCTTCGGGCGCCATGCGGAAGGGCCCGGACGCGGCTGCGTCCGGGCCCTTCGGGGCACTGCTCAGTGGGCTTCGCCCGGGGTGTTACTTGGCCTCGTCGGCCTTGACCTCGTCGTCACCGTCGACGGTGGCCTCGACCGTCTCGACGGCCGTCTCCTCGTCCTCGTCGGACAGGTCCACGACGTCACCGTTGGTGTCGACGACCTTGGCGGCCTCGACGACGACCGCGAGGGCCTTGCCGCGGGCGACCTCGCCGACGAGCATCGGAACCTGGCCACCCTCGACGACCGCCTGGGCGAACTGGTCGGGGGACATGCCGGAGGACTGGGCACGGCGCATGAGGTGCTCGGTGAGCTCCTCCTGGTTGACGCCCAGCTTCTCCTTGTTGACCAGCGCGTCGAGGACGAACTGGGTCTTGATGCCCTTGATCGCCTGCTCGGAGGTCTCGGCGTCGAACTCCTCGACCGTCTTGCCCTGGAACTCCAGGTACTTCTCGATGGTCAGACCCATCTGGCCGAGCTGGTGGTGCTCCAGGTTGTGCTTGCGGGTCTGGACCTCGTCCGCGAGGAGCTTCTCGGGGATCGGGACCTCGACGAGCTCCAGCAGCTTCTCCAGGACGCGCTCCTGGGCCTGCGTGGCCTGGTCGTACTGCTTCATGTTCTCGAGGCGCTTGCGGCTGTCCGCCTTGAGGTCCTCAAGGGTGTCGAACTCGCTCGCCATCTGCGCGAACTCGTCGTCCAGCTCCGGGAGCTCCTTGGCGGAGACCTTG
Source organism: Streptomyces sp. NPDC048424 (assembly GCF_040651555.1). NCBI lineage: Bacteria > Bacillati > Actinomycetota > Actinomycetes > Kitasatosporales > Streptomycetaceae > Streptomyces > Streptomyces sp. NPDC048424. The sequence continues at coordinate 153,841 of NZ_JBEZKE010000004.1, forward strand.
GTGACCTTGACGGTGACCTCGGCGTCCTTGCCCTCGGCGGAGCCGCCCTTCAGCTGGGAGGTGAAGGTGGCCTCGCCACCGGCCTCCAGGCCCGTGACGGCCTCGTCGATGCCCTCGAGGAGCTCGCCCGAGCCGATGGTGTACGCGACGTCGGAGGCGACGCCGTCGGGCAGCACCTCGCCGTCGACCTTGGCCTCCAGGTCGATGGTGACGACGTCACCGTCGGCGGCGGCGCGCTCGACGTCCTTGGTGGAGCCGAAACGGCCGCGCAGCTGCTCGACCGACTTCTCGACGTCCTCGTCGGAGACCTCGATGGCGTCGACCTCGACCTCGATGCCGGAGTAGTCCGGGATCTCGATCTCGGGACGGACGTCGACCTCGGCGGTGAAGGCCAGCAGCTCGCCGTCCTTCAGCTCCGTGATGTCCACCTCGGGCTGGCCCAGCGGGTTCAGGTCGGCCTCGTTGACGGCCTCGGTGTAGAACTTCGGGAGGGCGTCGTTGACGGCCTCCTCCAGCACCGCACCGCGGCCGAAGCGCTGGTCGATGACGCGGGCCGGGATCTTGCCCTTGCGGAAGCCCTTCACCGTGACCTGCTGGTTGATCTTCTTGTACGCCGCGTCGAGGCTGTCCTTGAGCTCCTCGAAGGGCACCTCAACAGTGAGCCGAACCCGAGTCGGGTTCAGGGTCTCCACGGCGCTCTTCACGGTTCGGTCTCCTTGTGGCTGACTTCTGGGGGATCTGCCGTCTCGCTGTGATTCAGCGGTTCAGCGGACTTCGGCCCGGTACATCAGACACACGGGCACGCAGCTTGCATAGTAGCCGCAAGCGGCAATCAGCCCACAACGCGATCTTGTGGAGTCACTGCTGTTGGTCGGGGTGGCCGGATTCGAACCGACGACCTTCCGCTCCCAAAGCGGACGCGCTACCAAGCTGCGCCACACCCCGTCGGTGCGACACGTAGGGTACATGCCCGGAGACCCTCTGATGTGCGGGGTTTCCCGATGCGTTTCGGGCTCGTCCGGGGCGTGCGCGCGAAATGTGGTGTGCGCTCCCCCTGTACGACCCGCTAGGATGCTGTCCGTGCCGGGGTCCCGTACCTCCGGCGCGCGCGTTGCGGGTGTAGCTCAATGGTAGAGCACTAGTCTTCCAAACTAGCTACGCGGGTTCGATTCCCGTCACCCGCTCAGAAGCACGAAGGGCCAGGTCAGAGGACATCTCCTCGACCTGGCCCTTCGTCGTTCCCGAGACCCGATCAGCCCCGCGCACCCCCTGCACTGTGGATCTCCCGGCGGAGCCGGACCGGTCTCAGTAGACCCGGCCACCAGATCGATCAAGCGCCTTTCAGTTCAGGCGAGTTGGTCCGCGTGCAAAGATGCGGCCCCATGAGGGCCGGGGACCAGCTTTGGGTGAGCATCGGGCTTCACCCGGACCAGGTCGTTCAATGCGATGGCCTTGAGGATCGGATCGTCCGGCCTCGTCCTGGCCCTTCCGCTGCATGCACCGACGCCGGATCGCGAAGATCCCCGCATGGCCGTCCGAGAGCCTGGTCCCGGCATCCCATACGGCGTAGTCGGCGCCGTCGGCGAGGGCCGTCAGAGCGGCCTTGGATACCGCGTCGTCGCCGGCCAGTAGCCGCATCAGCCATGTCGTTCCATGGTCAGCCCTCGCCCGCCTGAATCCTGCTGGAGCACGGCAGGGCACCGCAACGCCGTTAGGGTCCTCGGCATGAGCAGCAGTGTGCCGACCTGCCCGGAGTGCAGCCGAGCGATGAAGTTCGGTGGATTCGTGCTCTGTCAGCGGGAGGACGACGGCAGACGGGTCTGCCGGGGTGTGTGGAAGTGCCCGACTCCGCATGTCTGGTGGCACTGGGCCGACCGGCCGGACGAGGCGTTGGAGGCGTGTCCGATGCCGGAGATGTTCCGCTGACAGCCGTGTCTGCTCGCGTGCCCTTTGTGTGCCCGATCAGGCGGCGAGCGGCGGGTACCACCCTGCCGATTGGGGTGGGTCAGAGTTTGATGTTGGCGATCATCGTCGCGAGGGAGTTGAGGAAACGGTTCACGTCGTCCGCGATCGAGCTGGACGCGAGGAAGAAACCGAAGAGGGCCGCGACGATGGCGGGGCCCGTCTTGATGTGGTTGCCGCGGATCAGCACCACCAGGATGACCGCCAACAGAACCACCACTGACAGCGAAATGGCCACTACTGATCACACCTTCGGTCGTCCCCTGGTCGGCCCGGGGCGCGCGGCCAGGCACACCCCCACATGGACCATCCTCCCACCAACGGGCCCCGGCTATCCGCCCGGTGGCGAATCGTCGTGGTTCCGTTTCCGCCAACCACATGTGCGCCGGGCATGTTTCGGGCGCGGGGCCCGGGTTACGGGGCGGTGAGACCGAGCAGGGACCGGACATACGCGTACTTCGCGGACAGTCGTTCGCGCGTGGGGCCGTCCAGTACGGAGAGGCGTACGGGGTCGGCGTTGTGCGCCAGGTCGGCCTCCTTGACGAGGAGGGCGCCGGGCGTGGCGAGGATGCGGGCCGTGTACTGCTCGACCGGTTCGCCGGGGCGCTTGGTGACCGCGAGGACCATGTCCTTCACCGAGGGGGGAAGGGCGGCGGAATCCAGCCAGGTGAGGCTGAGGGCCTCGTCCTCGATCGCGTCGTGGAGCCAGGCCGCCGCCTGCTGTTCGGGGCTGCCGCCGCGCAGGCGGACCCCCTCGGCCACGGCCGCGAGGTGCTCGGCGTAGGGCCGGCCGGCCTTGTCGGTCTGGCCCTCGTGCGCCGTGCGCGCCAGGGCCTCGACCTCCACGAGTGTCAGGGGACGGCTGGTCATGCGATCTCCCTCGCTGCTGTGCCCAGGGCCTCGGCGGCCCGGCGTACATCCGCCTGCGTGGTACGCCAGTTGGAGAACGCGGCGCGCAGGGCGGGGGTTCCACCGTAGACGGTCGGGGTGACGAAGACCTCGGCGGCCGCGGCCTCGCGCAGGGCGGTCAGCCTGGCCGCGGTGGGGGTGTCGGCGAGGGTGAAGCAGACGACGTTGAGGCGGACCGGGGCGAGGAGGGTGAAGGCGGGGTCCTCGTCCAGTGCGGCGCCCAGGGCGCGGGCGCAGGCGATGTCGCGTTCGACGATTTCGCGGTGGCCCTGGCGGCCGTAGGCGCGGAGCGTGAACCAGGCGGCGAGGGCGCGCAGCCTGTGGGAGTTCTCCGGGGTGAGGTGGACGAGGTCGGGGTGGTCGCCGAGGGGGCCGAGGTAGGCGGCGGAGTTCTGGAAGACGCGGGCCTGGAGGTCTTGGCGGCGGGTGAACTGGACGGCGCTGTCGTAGGGGACGTTCAGCCACTTGTGCAGGTCGACGCAGAGGGAGTCGGAGGCGTCGAGGCCGGCGGCGAGGTGCGCGTGGTCCGGGGAGAGGGCGGCGAAGGCTCCGAACGCGGCGTCGGTGTGCAGCCAGAAGTCGTGGCGTTCGCGCAGGGCGGTGATGGCGGGGAGGTCGTCGAAGTCGACGGTGTTGACGGTGCCCGCGTTGGCGACGACCACGGCCGGGCCGGGGGTGTCGGCGAGGGCCCGCTCCAGGGCGGCGGGGTCCACGGCCTCGCGGCCGGGGAGGGTGGGGACGGTGACGAGGGAGCGGCGGCCGAGGCCGAGGACGGAGAGGGCCTTGGCGATGGAGGAGTGGGGGGCGCCGGAGAGCACGCGGACCGTGCCGAGGGCGGCTGCGCCGTCGTCGGCCGGGGAGACGCCGAGGCGTTCGCCGAGCCATTCGCGGGCGATGGCGAGGCCGGTGGTGTTGGACATGGTGGCGCCGCTGACGAAGGTGCCGGAGTGGGCGGCGGAGAGGTGGAAGAGCTCGCGCAGCCAGCCGACGGTCTCGCGTTCGAGGTCCTGGCCGGCGCCGTCGAGGGCGGAGTTGGAGTTCTGGTCGTGGGCGGCGGTGAGCCAGTCTCCGGCGAGGGCGGCGGGGGTGGCTCCGCCGGTGACGAAGCCGAGGTAGCGGGGGCCGGCGGAGGCCGACAGCCGAGGCTCCCAGCGGGCGCGGAAGGCGGCGAGGGCGGCGGCCGTGCCGGTGCCGTGCTCGGGGAGGGGGTCGGGGAGAGGTTCGGGGTCGAGGGGCTTGCCGGCGGGCGGTACGACGGGACGCGCGTCCAGCGTGGCGAGCGCGTCGGCGGCGGCGCGGCGGGTGGCGTCGAGCAGGTCGGGGAGCCGGGCGAGGTCGGCGGCGAGCGTGCGGTCCATGGGGGCACGGTAGGCGCGCCGCGCCCTGCCGGGGCGTGCCAATCCGCGCGGATTGGCCCGCGCGTCGCCGCCGCCGGTGCGTACGAACCGCGTGCCGGAGCCTCGGGGGACGCGGGGGCGGCCCGCGTGCCGGATCCGGTTGGCCCGTGGGGGCCCGGGTGGGACCGGCCGGCCCGATCCACCGGATGACGGGTACGGCCGCACGCCCGATCCCACCGGGGCACGCCGAGTACGGGTACGGCCCGTGCGCCGGAGCCTCACGGGAGTGCCGGGGCGCGGGGGCGGACCGCGTGGCGGATCCGGCCGGCCCGCCCGATCCCACCAGGGCACGCCGAGTACGGGTACGGCCCGCGTGCCGGATCCGCCAGGCGGGGCGAGTCACGAGTGCGGCCCGCCTGCCGCCGGATCACGAGGGCGGCCCACCCGCCCGACACGACGGACCCACGGGATCACAGGAGCCGCCCGCACGCCCGATCCTCCGTGCCCGCCGATTCACAAGTGAGGCCCGCACGCCGGATCCTCCCGAGCCTGCCGAGTCACGGGAGCGGTCCGCCCGCCCAATCCCACCAGGGCACGTTGAGTCACGGGTACCGCCCGCACGCCCGGTACTCCGGGGACTGCCGAGCCACGGGACCGGCCCGCGCGCCCGGTCCACCCGCCGGATCACGGGTGCGGCACGCCTGCCGATCCGCCCGGCCCGCCGCGTCACGGGTACGACCCGCACGCCCGGTACTCCGGGACCGCCGGGACACGGGTACGGCTCGCACGCTGGATCCTCCAGGGACCGCAGGGGCGCGGGAGCGGCCCGCCCGCCCGCCCGATCCACCGGATGACGGGTACGGCCGCACGCCCGATCCCACCGGGGGCCGCAGGGGCGCGGGAGCGGCTCGCCTGCCCGATCCCTCCGGGGCGCGCCGAGTAGGGGGTTCGGCCCGTGTGCCGGAGCCTTCGGGGAGTGCCGGGGCGCGGGGACGGGGCGGCGGGTGGGGTGGGGGTGGCGTCGTAGGGTCGGTGGATGGTCGCGAAGCGGTGGATGGGTGGCGTTGTCGGGGGCGTGGTCGTCGCGGGGGTGCTGGCGGGGGTGGCGGGGTGCGGTACGCCGCCGGCGCCGCGGGCCGCGCCGGGGCCGACCCTCGGGCCTCAGGTCAGACCCACGCAGCAGGGTACGGAGGCGGGGCCGACCCGGAACTCGCCCGCCCCGGAGCCGACTCCTGCCGACAAGTGCCCCGAGGGCGGGGTCCGGCTCGTCGAGACGGGCGGGGACGCGGCGATGGGGCTGCGGGTGGAGGGCTTCCAGCTGGTCAACTGCGGTACGGAGCCCTACGTACTGGAGGGCTACCCGGAGGTGTCGCTGCGCGACGGCCGCAACGATCCGCTGGAGGTCACGGTGGAGCACGGCGCGGCGGGCATCACCACGGGCGTGCCGAACATCGAGGCGGCCCCACAGCGGGTGACGCTGGCGCCGGGACAGGCCGCGTCGTGGTCGGTGGTGTGGCGCAACCTCGTCACCGACGCGTCGGTGACGGCCACGACGGTGCCGGTGCTGGAGATCGCGCCCCGCCCCGGAGCGCCCCGGCTGTGGCTGCGGCTGGCCCGGCCGTTCGACCTCGGGAACACCGGGAAGCTGGGGATCGGCCCGTGGACGGCGGCGACCCGGTGATCGTCTGGCTCAACGGGCCCTTCGGGGGCGGCAAGACGCAGACGGCGTACGAGGTGCAGCGGCGGCTGCCGGGAAGCGTGGTGTGCGATCCCGAGCACGTCGGGTTCGGGCTGCACCGGATGCTGCCGCCCGCGCTGCGCGGCGATTTCCAGGACCTTCCGGCCTGGCGCCAGGGGGTGTTCGAGGTGCTGGACCTCGCGGCGCGGCGGCATCCGGGGGTGGTGCTGGTGCCGATGACGGTCACGGAGCCGGCCTATTTCGCGCAGACCGTGGGGCGGCTGCGCGAACAGGGGCACGACGTACGGCATTTCGCGTTGCTGGCGCAGCGGGAGACGGTGCTGAGGCGGCTGCGGGAGCGGGGGCTGGGCCGCGGGCTGAAGCGGGAGAGCTTTGCGGTGGCCCGGCTGGACGGGTGCCTGGAGGCGCTGCGCGCGCCCGAGTTCGCGCAGCACGTGACCACGGACCGGCTGAGCGTGTCCGAGGTCGCCGATCGGGTGGCCGCGTCGGCGGGGCTGGACCTTGCGCCGGACACCGACGGCCGGTTGCGGGGGCGGATCCGGCGGGTGGTGATCGGCGTGCGGCACATTCGGTTCGGCTAGGCCGTCGCTTTCGGATTTCGGCGACTGCCCGTTCCCCGGGGGCGGTGCCGCTGCGCGCGCTCTGCCCGAACCCGCGCCTTGGGCACCGGCGAGGCCAAAGTGGTGCGGCGGGGCCGGCTGGGTGCGGCTCAAAGACCGGGGCTCCGCCCCGCACCCCGCTCCTCAAACGCCGGAGGGGCTGGATTTTGGTGCGGCGAGACCAAAGTGGTGCGGCGGGGCCGGATGGGTGCGGCTCAAAGACCGGGGCTCCGCCCCGCACCCCGCTCCTCAAACGCCGGAGGGGCTGGATTTTGGTGCGGCGAAGCTGGAAGGTGCCGCTCAAGGATCGGGGCTCCGCCCCGGACCCCGCGCCTCAAACGCCGGCGAGGCTGGATTTGGCGCGGCCGAACCGGCCGGTTGGGACGGGGGCGGGTGTGTGTCGGGGTGATCCCCGCAGGGCGTCGAACGCACTGCCGCCGAGCTGTCCGACCCCTCGTCACGTTCGGCGTCCGAGGAGACACCCCGGCGCGCGCCCGACCCCGTCACAACCGGCCCCGCCACACCCCGCCCGAGCGGCGCAGCCAACCGGCGCTCCGCCCCCGGCCCCACCCCTGCCGACCCGCCGGAGGCAACCGGCACAACCGGCCCCCCTCGTACACAGCCCAAGCGGCGCAGCCAACCCGCAGCCAACCCGCGCAAGGGCTACGCCGCCGCAGCCGGGCGGTGGGGCGTGAGGGTGGTCATGTGGGCGGCGATGGTCGGGGCGGGGCTGCGGGGGAGGCGGGCCGCGAGCAGGCCGTCGGCCAGGAAGAGCACCTGGTCGGCGTGGGCGGCGGCGGCCGGGTCGTGGGTGACCATGACGACGGTGGCGCCCAGGGTGTCGACGGCGGACCTGAGCAGCCCGAGGACCTCCGCCGCGGTGGTGGGGTCGAGGGCGCCGGTGGGTTCGTCGGCGAAGACCACGTCGGGCCGGGTGACCAGGGCCCGGGCGAGGGCCACGCGCTGCTGCTGGCCGCCGGACAGTTCGGCGGGGCGCCAGCCGCCCTTGCCGGCGAGGCCGACGCGGGCGAGCAGGTCGGCGGCCCGCTCCCGGTCCTGGCGACCGCCGGCGAGGCGCATCGGGAGCAGGACGTTCTGTTCGACGGTCAGCGACGGCAGCAGGTTGAAGGCCTGGAAGACGAAGCCGAGGCGGCTGCGGCGGAGCTCGGTGAGCTCGTTCTCGTTCATGCCGGTGATCTCGGTGCCGCCGAGGCGGACGGAGCCCGTAGTGGGGACGTCCAGCCCGGCCGCGCACTGCAGGAGGGTGGACTTGCCGGAGCCGGAGGGGCCCATCACGGCGGTGAAGCTGCCGCGCGGCAGGCTGAGGTCGATCCCGCGCAGCGCGTGCACGGTGGTGGTGCCCCGGCCGTACTCGCGCCGTACGCCGCGCAGCTCGACGGCGGCCGTGCCGTCGTACGCCGCCTGCGCGCTCTCGCGCCGCCGCCCGCTCCGTCGGAGCCCCATGGTGTGCCGCCTTTCGCCGTCGCGTTGATCGTGGTTGCGACGCTACGGATCACGGTGGGCGGCCGGCCATGGCGCGGCCCGGCGCGGCGGGGGTGGGGCAAACCCCACCCCCGGTCAGGCGGAGCGGCGGATGAGGAGCAGGGCGCGGTCGTCGTTGACGTCCTTGGCGACCTTCTCGATGAGGTGCCAGGCGGCGCCCTCCCAGCCGGCGGCGACGTAGCGGTCGGCCTCGCCGGTGAGGCGGTCGATGCCCTCGCTGATCTCGCGGTCGGAGGTCTCGACGAGGCCGTCGGTGAAGAGCATCAGGACGTCGCCGGGGCGGAGGTTGCCACGGGCGGGGGTGAATTCGGCGCCGTCGTAGACGCCGAGCAGCGGGCCCTCGCCGGACTGCTCCTGCCAGCGGCCGGTGCCCGCGGAGAGCTGGAGGGCGGGGAGGTGGCCGGCCGAGAGGAGTTCGTAGTCGCCGGTCTCCAGGTCGAGGACGAGATGGATGGAGGTGGCGAAGCCCTCGTCCCAGTCCTGGCGGAGCAGGTAGCCGTTGGCGGCGGGCAGGAAGCCGTGCGGGGGCAGGGCGCCGAGCAGGCCGCCGAAGGCGCCGGAGAGGAGGAGCGCGCGGGAGCCCGCCTCCATGCCCTTGCCGGAGACGTCGGTCAGGACGATCTCCAGGGTGCGGCCGCCGTTGGTGCGGGCGGCGACGACGAAGTCGCCGGAGAAGGACTGGCCTCCGGCCGGGCGCAGGGCCATCTCGCGGTGCCAGCCGCGCGGCAGGGCGGGCAGTTTGCTCTGGACGCGGATCCGCTCGCGCAGGTCGAAGAGCATGGTGCCGCCGCGCCGCCAGGGCACGCCGACGCGGCTGCGGAACTGGGCGATGACCAGTCCGAAGAACCCGCAGGCGGCGACGACGAGGACGGTTCCGGGGGTGACGCGCGCCGGTCCCTGGGTGTAGGGGCCGAGCACGACGGCCTCGACGATCAGCGCGGCCGCGGCCGCGGCGTACAGGCCGAGCAGGCTGGCGGGGCGCAGCAGCAGTCCGCCGGCCACGATCGGCAGGACGAGCGCCGAGGGCGAGAACCAGACGGGCAGCATCATCGTGCCGCAGGCGATGGCGGGGACCGTCAGGAGCAGCCCGGCGAAGGCGAGCCAGTCGGAGGCGTCGCCGCGGAAGTAGTCGACCGCGGATTTGCGCAGGGCGGTGCGGCCCCGGTGCGACAGCATGCGCATCCGGGCCATGAGGGATTCCACGCGTGCTCCGGCCATTGCTTCGGGACCCTATCCATCCTGGCTGTGGATGCGCAGGGGTACCCCCGGACCCGGGGCCCGTCGGCGCTCGAAAACACTTCGACCGGGACGGAATGCCCTGATAGGGATGGCCCTATGGCTCTTGAGATGCGCGTATTACAGGCTGATGAGTGGGATGTCTGGTACGACCACCTGGAACTGGCGTTCGGTGGTGCGCTCGAATCCCCCGAAGAGCGGAACCTCTACAAGTCGCTGACGGAAGCGGAGCGCTCGCTCGGCGTCTGGGACGGCGCCTCGTGCGTCGGCTCGGCCTCCGCCTTCAGCTTCCGCCTCTCCGTGCCGGGCGGGGCGGTCGTCCCCGCGGCCGGCGTCACGATGGTGGGCGTCTCCCCCACCCACCGCCGGCGCGGGGTGCTCAGCTCCCTGATGCGGCGGCAACTGGACGACGTCCGGGCGGGTGGCGAACCGGTCGCCGTGCTGACGGCCTCGGATCCGGCGATCTACGGGCGGTTCGGCTACGGCACCGCGACGTACGCCCTGGAAGTGGACATCGACACGACCCGGGTACGGCTGTCCGTGCCGCCGGGGACGGACGAGGTGCGGCTGCGCCTCGTCGACCCGTCGGCGGCGCTGGCCGACTGCGAGCGGGTGTACGCGGCGCTGGTCCCGCGGCGGCCGGGCATGACGGCCCGGCAGCCGGGCTGGGAGGGGCAGCCGCTGCTGGACCCGGTCGGGATGCGCTCCGGTGCGTCGCCGCTGAAGTGCGTGGTCGCCGAGCGGGCGGACGGCGAGGTGGTCGGGTACGCGCGCTACCGGGTGAGGGCGGACTGGAACCGCTCCGGCTCGGACGGCAAGGTCGAGGTGAGCGACCTCGACGCGCTGGATCCGGCGGCGTGCGCGGCGCTGTGGCGCTTCCTCTTCTCGATCGACCTGACCTGGAGCGTACGGGCGTCCCGGCGGCCGGTGGACGATCCGGTGCTGCACCTGGTCACTGACATACGGCGGTCGCAGCCGCGGGTCCGGGACTCGCTGCACGTACGGCTGGTGGACCTGGCGGCGGCGCTGGAGGCGCGGACGTACGGGGCTCCGATGGACGTGGTCCTGGAGGTCGAGGACGTCTTCTGTCCGTGGAACGCGGGGCGCTGGCGGCTGGTCGCCGACGCCAAGGGCACGGCCCGCTGCACGCGGACCGAGGAGCCGGCGGACCTGGAGCTGTCGGTCCGCGAGCTCGGCTCGGCGTACCTGGGCGGGTCCACCCTCGCCTCGCTCGCCGCGGCCGGCTCGGTGCGCGAACTGCGCCCGGGCGCGCTGACGGAGGCCTCGCGGGCCTTCGCCGGGGACGTGGCCCCGTGGCTCCCGCACGGCTTCTAGGCGCGGACGGGACCCAGCTCGTGTGCTAGCGCTGCTGGCAGGCCGGGCACCAGAAGAGGTTGCGGGCGGCGAGATCGGCGGTGCGGATCTCGCCCCCGCAGATGTGGCAGGGCAGGTTCGCCCTGCGGTAGACGTACACCTCGCCGCCGTGGTCGTCCACGCGCGGCGGCCGGCCCATCGCCTCGGGCAGGTGCTCGTCGCGGACGGTGTCGATGCGGTTGTTCCGCACGCCCTCGCGCATCAGGGCGGCCAGGTCCGCCCACATGGCGTCCCATTCGGCGCGGGTGAGGTCCTTGCCCGCGCGGTACGGGTCGATGCCGTGCCGGAAGAGGACCTCGGCGCGGTAGACGTTGCCGATGCCCGCGACGATCTTCTGGTCCATCAGCAGGGCGGCGACGGTGGTGCGGGACCGGGAGATCCGCTTCCAGGCCCGGTCGGGGTCGTCGTGCGGCCGCAGCGGGTCGGGGCCGAGCCGTTCGTGTATCGCCTTCTTCTCGCCCTCGCCGATCAGCGCGCAGGCGGTGGGTCCGCGCAGGTCGGCGTAGTGCTCCTCGTTCAGCAGCCGCAGCCGGACGGTGTCGGTCGCGGGCGGCGCCGGGGCGGGGCCGAAGCCGAGCTTGCCGAAGAGTCCGAGGTGGATGTGGATCCAGGCGTCGCCCAGTTCGAGGAAGAGGTGCTTGCCGTGCGCCTCCGCGCTCTCCAGTGCGCGCCCGTCGAGAAGGGCCGCGCTCTCGGCGAAGCGGCCCTGGGGGCTGCTCACGCGGACCGGGCGGGCGGCGAACCGCTCGGTGTGGTCCTGGGCGAGGCGGTGGATCGTATGCCCCTCGGGCACGGCGGACTCCTGGGAAGAATGAAAACGGCCGTGCCACCCCCGCAGGGAGCGGCACGGCCGGGAGCGGGATCAGCCCTGCGGGTGGTGGGCCGGGATCGGGGGGAGCTCGCCGGTCTGCTCGTAGGCGGAGAGCATGTCGATGCGGCGGGTGTGCCGCTCCTCGTCGGAGTACGGGGTCTTCAGGAAGGCGTCGACGAAGCTGACGACCTCTTCCTGGGTGTGCATGCGGCCGCCGACGGAGATGACGTTGGCGTTGTTGTGCTCGCGGCCCAGCTCGGCGGTCTGGACGCTCCACGCGAGGATGGCGCGGATGCCCTTGACCTTGTTCGCGGCGATCTGCTCGCCGTTGCCGGAGCCGCCGATCACGATGCCGAGGCTGCCGGCGTCCGCGGCGGTCTTCTCCGCCGCGCGGAGGCAGAACGGCGGGTAGTCGTCCACCGCGTCGTAGATGTGGGGCCCACAGTCGACGGGCTCGTGGCCGTTGTTCTTGAGCCAGTCCACCAGGTGGTTCTTGAGCTCAAAGCCGGCATGGTCGGATCCGAGGTACACGCGCATGGGACGAGTGTGGCACGAAGGGGTCCCGCGGCCCGCAGGGGGTGTCGCGTAAGTCACTTCTAAAGCTCAAGTAAACCCAAAGAGCGCAGATGGGACACGGGAGGACCTCGATCCGGGACGTTCGTCCAAACGCAACGATCCGGATTGAGGTCTTCCGTCCTGCGTTCATCTCAGGTTTGAATGCCGGGGCTCGCAACCCGAGAACCTAAGGATCCGTCCATGAGCTCCACGACGACCCTCCAGAAGGAAGGCGACCCCACCGACAACATCGGTGAGGGTCAGCCCTCCGACGGTCTGAAGGCCGGTCTCAAGAACCGCCACCTGTCCATGATCGCCATCGGCGGCGTCATCGGCGCCGGTCTCTTCGTCGGCTCCGGTGGCGGTATCGCCAAGGCCGGTCCCGCCATCCTGATCTCCTACGCGCTGGTCGGCGCGATGGTCGTCTTCGTGATGCGGATGCTGGGCGAGATGGCTGCCGCCAGTCCGAACTCGGGCTCCTTCTCCGCCTACGCCGACCGTGCGCTCGGCCGCTGGGCCGGCTTCTCCATCGGCTGGCTCTACTGGTTCTTCTGGGTCGTCGTGCTCGCCGTGGAGGCCACCGCCGGTGCCGCCATCCTGGAGAGCTGGATCCCGGCCGTCCCGCAGTGGGGCTGGGCGCTGATCGTGATGGCGGTCCTGACCGCCACCAACCTCGGCTCGGTCGCCTCCTACGGTGAGTTCGAGTTCTGGTTCGCGGGCATCAAGGTCGTCGCCATCGGCGCCTTCGTGATCGTCGGCATGCTGGCCGTCTTCGGCGTGCTGCCGGGCTCGGACAACCCGGGCGCGGGCTTCGCGCACCTGACCGACGCGGGCGGCTTCTTCCCCAACGGCTACGGCGCGGTCCTCACCGGTGTGCTGATGGTCGTCTTCTCCTTCATGGGCAGCGAGATCGTCACCCTGGCGGCCGGCGAGTCGGAGAACCCCCGCAAGGCGGTCACCCGGGCCACCAACTCCGTCATCTGGCGGATCGGCGTCTTCTACCTGGGCTCGATCTTCATCGTGCTGACGCTGCTCCCGTGGAACGACAAGTCGATCACCGAGAAGGGCTCGTACGTCGCCGCCCTGGACTCGATCGGCATCGCGCACGCCGGCACGATCATGGAGGTCATCGTCCTGACCGCCGTGCTGTCCTGCCTGAACTCGGGCCTCTACACCGCCTCCCGCATGGCCTTCTCGCTCGGTGAGCGCGGCGACGCCCCCAAGGCGTTCGCCAAGGTCAACTCCCGCGGCGTGCCGGTGGCCGCGATCCTGGGCTCCACGGTCTTCGGCTTCGTCGCCGTCTACTTCAACTACGCCTTCAAGGACACGGTCTTCAACTTCCTGCTGAACTCCTCGGGTGCCATCGCGCTCTTCGTCTGGCTGGTGATCTGCTTCACCCAGCTGAAGATGCGCGGGATCCTGGTCCGCGAGGCCCCGGAGAAGCTGACCGTGAAGATGTGGCTCTTCCCGTGGCTGACCTGGGCCACCGCCGCACTGATCACGTTCGTGATCGGCTACATGTTCGTGGACGACGCCAACCGCGAGGTCGTCACCCTGTCCACGCTGGTCGCCGGCGTCGTCGTGCTGGTCGGTGTGGTCCTGGACTTCCGCCGCAAGCGGGCGGCCGTGCAGGGCTGATCGCACGTGCAGATACGCCGGAGCCCGGCCCGCCTTCATCAGGCGGGCCGGGCTCCGGCGCGTTCGGGGACCGCCCGGTCAGCCGCGGCGGCCGACCAGCTTCCAGGCGGCCGGCAGGACGCCCATGGCCAGCGCGGCCTTGAGGGCGTCGCCGATCAGGAACGGGACCAGGCCCTTGGCGACGGCGACACCGAGGGACATCCCGGTGACGGCCATCAGGTACGGCACGCCCACCGCGTAGATCACGGCCGAGCCCAGCACCATCGCGCCGGCCATGAGCAGGACCGAGCGGTCGGCGCCGCGCCGGGCGAGGGCGCCGACGAGGGTGGAGGCCAGCAGCATGCCGAGGACGTACCCGAAGGTCGCGCCGCCCGCACCGGAGGCGCCGTCCGCGAACCACGGCACGCCCGCCATGCCGACCAGGGTGTAGAGGGCGAGCGAGAGGAAGCCGCGGCCGGCGCCGAGCGCGGTGCCGACGAGCAGGGCCGCGAAGGTCTGGCCGGTGATCGGCGCGGCCAGGCCGTCGACGTGGACGGAGACCTGGGCGGCCAGCCCGGTCAGCGCGGCGCCGCCGGCGACGAGCGCGATGTCGCGGACGCGGCTCGCGGGCAGCAGGTCGGCGAGGACGGCGCCGGGCCGGAGGGAGACGGAAGCAGTGCTCATGAGGGGCTCCGCGGGAGGGGGTGGGGGCAGGACGATCACCGACGTTAGTCCGCGGCCCCGCGCCGCCCCACCGCTGCCCGGGACAAAGCCCCACTCCCTCGATTGGTGGGGATCAAACAAAGCCCGACCCCCACCATCACGCCGGCGTGATCCTCATCACGAGGAACATCTAACAACACGTCCGTTTTGCACGGACGGCCGCCGCTCAGTGAGACTGTAGGGTCCCGCCAATCCAGTTGCGGAGCCCCCACCAGCGCTGGGCCGAACGAGAGTACGAGCACCCCCTCATGCGTGAGCCCCTGCACGACGCACCTCCCACGACGGGCGACCTGCCCGCGGAACCACTGAGCCACAGCCTCAAGCAGCGCCACCTGACCATGCTGGGTCTGGGCGGCGTGATCGGCGCCGGTCTGTTCGTCGGCTCCGGAGCCGGCATCGGCATCGCCGGTCCCGCGATCATCTGCTCCTACCTGCTGGCGGGCGTCCTCGCGATGCTCGTGATGCGGGCGCTGGGCGAGATGTCGGCCGCGATGCCCGCCTCCGGCTCCTTCTCGGTCTACGCGCAGAAGGCGCTCGGCCGCTGGGCCGGTTTCTCGGCGGGGTGGCTGTACTGGTTCCTGCTGGTCGTGGTGCTGGCCGTGGAGGCCACCGGCGCGGCGAAGATCGCCAACGGCTGGGTGCCCGCCGTCGACCAGTGGGTCTGGGTGCTGCTCTTCATGGTGGTCTTCACCGTGAGCAACCTGGCCGCGGTGAAGAACTTCGGCGAGTTCGAGTTCTGGTTCGCGGCCCTCAAGGTCGGTGCGATCGTCCTCTTCCTGATCCTCGCCACCCTCGCGATCTTCGGCGTCCTCCCGGAGACCGATCCGGTCGGCACGGCCAACCTCACCGGTCACGGCGGCTTCTTCCCCGAGGGCTTCGGCGGAGTGGTCGCCGGCATGCTCGCCGTCATCTTCGCCTTCGGCGGCCTGGAGGTCGTCACCATCGCGGCCGCCGAGTCGGACGACCCGGCGCGCTCGGTGTCCCGGGCGGTGCGCAGCGCGGTGTGGCGCATCCTCTTCTTCTACGTCGGCTCGATGCTGGTCATCGTGACCCTGCTGCCGTGGGACTCGCTGGAGCCGGGCCAGAGCCCGTACGTGGCGGTCCTCGACTCGATCGGCATCCCGGGGGCCGGTCAGATCATGAACGTCGTGGTGTTCGTGGCCCTGCTGTCGGCGCTGAACGCGAACCTGTACGGGTCCTCGCGCATGGTGTTCTCGCTGGCCGAGCGCGGCGAGGCGCCGAAGTCGCTGCTGAAGGTGTCGGGCGGCGTGCCGCGGCGCGCGGTGTTCGCCTCGGTGGCCTTCGGCTTCGTGTCGGTGGTGCTGAACCTGCTGTGGCCGGACACGATCTTCCTCTACATGCTCAACGCGGTCGGCGCGGTGCTGCTGTTCGTGTGGGCGCTGATCGCGGTGTCCCAGCTGAGGCTGCGCCGGATCATCGAGCGGGACATGCCGGAGCGGCTGACCCTGCCGATGTGGCTGTTCCCGTACGCGACCTGGGCGGCGCTGATCGGGATGGCGGCGGTGCTGGTCCTGATGCTGTTCGACGACTCGGCCCGGCCG
This sequence comes from Streptomyces sp. NPDC048424, assembly GCF_040651555.1. Taxonomy (NCBI): domain Bacteria; kingdom Bacillati; phylum Actinomycetota; class Actinomycetes; order Kitasatosporales; family Streptomycetaceae; genus Streptomyces; species Streptomyces sp. NPDC048424. The sequence goes on from NZ_JBEZKE010000004.1 coordinate 169,728, forward strand.
CAGCTCCTGTGGTCCACGGGCGCGGCGGTCCTCGTGCTCGTGGTGGCGTTCGTACGGGAGCGGCGCACCCCGAAGTCCTGACCGGCCCACGGCCCCCGGGCCCACGGCATGCGAAGGCCCCCCGCGCACCCGGCGCGGGGGGCCTTCGCGCGTCAGGTGCGCAGGTACGAGGCTCCGTTGACGTCGAGCACGGTGCCCGAGCTCCAGCGTGCGGCGGGCGAGGCCAGGTGCAGCACGGCGGCGGCGATCTCCTGCGGGGTGCCGACCCGGCCGAAGGGGCTCTGCGCCCGGATCCGCTCGCCCTCCTCTCCTTCGAGCCGCCCGGCGACCCGCTCGGTGGCCACGAAGCCGGGCGCCACGGAGGCCACGGCGATGCCGTGCGGGGCCAGGGAAACGGCGAGGGACTGGCCGAGTGCGTGCAGGGCCGCCTTGGTGGCGCCGTAGGCGGGGTGGTCGGGCTCGCCGCGGAACGCCCCGCGCGAGCCGATGTTGACGACGCGGCCCTCCCGCCGGCCGGCGATCATGTGGCGGGCGACGCAGTGGGTGAGATTGGCCGGGGCGAAGAGGTTCACGGCGGCGGTCTGCCGCCAGGCTTCCTGCCAGTCGGCGTACGAGGTCGTGGGCAGCGGGTGCGCGACCATCACGGCGGCGTTGTTCACGAGGACGTCGATGCCGCCGAGCGCCTCCTCGGCCTCGGCCGCGAGGGCTTCCACGCGGGCCGGGTCGGCGAGGTCGCCGCTGACGAGGACGTGGCCCTCGCCGGGCAGGTCGGCGAGGGTGCGCTCGGCGTCCGCCCGCCGGACCGTGCAGTGCACCGCCACCCGGTCACCCCGCTCGGCGAAGGCCGTGGCGATGGCCCGCCCGATGCCCCGCGAGGCCCCGGTGACGAGCACCCCCCGGCCCGTGTCGGCCAGTTCCCGTATGCCGTGGTCCGTTCCTTCGTCCACCGGTACCCCCGTCGTCGCGTCACCTGCGTCCTGTCATGAGCGTACGGGGATGATCACGGCCGGTCATCCGGCTGTCCGCATATCGGACGCCGACCATCCGAAGATCGGACGGAGGTGAGACTGGGGCACCTCATCACGTCCCCCCGCACACCGGACAGGCACACCCCAATGAGCCAGAGCACCCTGACACCCCTCGAACCCCCGCAGAGCGACGCCGGATCCCCCCTCGGCAACGGGCTCAAGCAGCGCCACCTCTCGATGATCGCCCTCGGCGGGGTCATCGGCGCCGGGCTCTTCGTCGGCTCCGGCGCCGGCATCGCCGCCGCCGGCCCCTCGATCGTGCTCGCGTACGCCGCGTCCGGGCTGCTCGTGATGTTCGTGATGCGGATGCTCGGCGAGATGTCCGCCGCCAACCCCGCCTCCGGGTCCTTCTCGGTCCACGCGGAGCGGGCGATCGGCCCCTGGGCCGGATTCACCGCGGGCTGGATGTTCTGGATCCTGCTGTGCGTGGGCGTGGCCATCGAGGCCATCGGCGCGGCGCACATCATGACCGGCTGGTTCCCGGGCACCCCCTCCTGGATGTGGGTGCTCGTCTTCATGGCGGTGTTCTGCGGCTCGAACCTGGCCGCCGTCTCGAACTTCGGCGAGTTCGAGTTCTGGTTCGCCGCCCTCAAGATCGGCGCGATCGGGCTCTTCCTGGGCCTGGGCGTCCTGGCCGTCCTCGGCCTGCTGCCCGGCACCTCCTCCCCCGGCACCGCCAACCTGCTCCACGACGGCGGCCTGCTGCCCCACGGCGTGGACGGCCTGCTGGTCGGACTGCTGGCCTCGGTCGTCGCGTACGGCGGACTGGAGACGGTGACCATCGCCGCCGCCGAGTCCGAGAACCCCGTGGCGGGCGTGGCCAAGGCCGTGCGGACCACCATGTGGCGGATCGCGATCGTCTACGTCGGCTCCATGCTGGTCATCGTCACCCTGCTGCCGTGGAACGACCCGGCCGTCACGGCGGACGGCCCGTACGCCGCCACCCTGAGCCGGCTGGGCATCCCGGCCGCCGGCGAGATCATGAACGTGGTCATCCTGATCGCCCTGATGTCCGCGATGAACGCCAACATCTACGGCTCCTCGCGCATGGCCTACTCCCTCGTCGCCCGCGGCCAGGGCCCCAAGGCGCTGGGCAAGGTCTCCGGCGGGGTGCCGCGCCGGGCGGTGCTCGCCTCCTGCGGCTTCGGCTTCGTCACCGTGCTGCTCTCGTACTGGTACCCGGACACCCTGTTCGCCTGGCTGCTGAACATGGTCGGCGGGGTCATCCTGATCGTCTGGGGCTTCATCGCGGTCTCGCAGTTCGTGCTGCGCCGGCGGCTTCAGCGGGCGGCCCCGGAGAAGCTCGTCGTGAAGATGTGGGGCTTCCCGTACCTGACCTGGGCGGCCCTGGCCGGGGTGGCCGGGGTGCTGGTCCTGATGGCACTGGGCGAGGACACCCGGGTCCAGGTGGTCTTCACCGGCGGGCTGACCGTCGCCCTCGCGGTGACGGGCTACGTGATGCAGCGCCGGGCCGCGGCGGTGCGCGCGGCGGCGTGACACCCGAACCGAACGGCACGTCAGGGGCCGGGCCCATGCGATCGCATGGGCCCGGCCTCCGTCGTTCCGGAGGTCCCGACAAGAGAGGCAACCCTTACATGAGAAGAGGAATAGATGCTGCTAGCGTGCAGTTGCGCATTAATTGCAATTAGCGATTGGCACGCCGAGGGGACCGGATAACACGCATGGCCATCTACACGCTTCCTGAGCTTCCGTACGACTACGCGGCGCTGGAGCCGGTGATCAACCCGCAGATCATCGAGCTGCACCACGACAAGCACCACGCGGCCTACGTCACGGGCGCCAACAACACGCTGGAGCAGCTGGCGGAGGCGCGCGACAAGGAGAACTGGGGCGCGCTCAACGGCCTCGAGAAGAACCTCGCGTTCCACCTCTCCGGCCACATCCTGCACAGCATCTACTGGCACAACATGGCCAGCCCGAAGACCGGCGAGGGCGGCGGCGAGCCCACCGCGGCCGACGGCCTGGGCGACCTGGCCGACGCGATCACCGAGTCCTTCGGCTCCTTCGCGAAGTTCAAGAAGCAGCTGACCTTCGCCTCCTCCGCCACCCAGGGCTCCGGCTGGGGCGTGCTCGCGTACGAGCCCGTCAGCGGCCGGCTGGTCGTCGAGCAGGTCTACGACCACCAGGGCAACGTGGGCGTGGCCAGCACCCCGATCCTGGTCTTCGACGCCTGGGAGCACGCCTTCTACCTGCAGTACAAGAACCAGAAGGTGGACTTCATCGAGGCGATGTGGAACGTCGTCAACTGGCAGGACGTGGCCGGGCGCTACGCCGACGCCAAGGCGAACACCCCGCTGCTGATCCCCGCCAAGGGCTGATCGCACACCGCAGAGCCCTCCCCCAGCCTTCGGCCGGGAGGTGCCCCCAGCCTCGTGATCGTCTTCTCAACCATCACCTGCGGGGCATGTAGAACGGAAGACCCCCGCGAGGACGTGACTCGCGGGGGTCTTCTGTGCGCAACGGCAGGTCCTACTCGAAGGACGGGCCCTTGGTGCGGGTGCGCTTGATCTCGTAGAAGCCGGGGGTGGAGGCGACGAGCAGGGTGCCGTCCCACAGCCGGGCGGCGGCGTCGCCGCGCGGGGTCGGGGTGACGACCGGGCCGAAGAAGGCCACGTCGCCCTCGGCGCCGGGAACGGAGATCACCGGGGTGCCGACCTCCTGGCCCACGCGGTCGATGCCGTCGTTGTGGGAGGCCCGCAGCACCTCGTCGTACTCGTCCGAGTCGGCGTACGCGAGCAGTTCGGCCGGCAGGCCGACCTCGGCCAGCGCCTCGGCGATCACCTCGCGGGTCGGGCCCTTCTCGTCGTTGTGGATGCGGGTGCCGAGCGCGGTGTAGAGCTTGCCGGTGACCTCCTCACCGTGCTTCTGCTGGGCCGCTATCACCACGCGCACCGGAGCCCAGCCCTTGGGGCCGAGCAGCTCGCGGTAGGTCTCGGGCAGCTCGTCGAGCTTGTTCTCGTTGAGAACGGCGAGGCTCATCACGTGCCAGCGGACCTCGACGTCGCGGACCTTCTCGACCTCGACCATCCAGCGGGACGTCATCCAGGCCCAAGGGCAGAGCGGGTCGAACCAGAAGTCGACCGGGGTCTTCTCGCGCACCTGGGTCTCGGTCATGTCTCTCCTCGGTCTCGTCACAGGCGGAAAAAGGGCATCACTGGCGCATGTTCTCCGTGGCCAACCAGGACGCCGCCGCACGCATTCCCCTCGTGCGAGGATTCGACACAAGAACGCGATCCCGCACGAAGGAGTGCACGTGCCCGGTGAGAATCTGTCCCGCGACGAGGCCCGTGAGCGGGCCGAACTGCTGTCCGTCGACGGGTACGAGGTGGTCCTCGACATCACCTCCGCGGTGGACGAGGCCGAACCGGCCGAGGGCCCGCGGACCTTCCGCTCGGTGACGACGGTCCGCTTCCGGGCCGCGACCGCCGGCGGCTCCACCTTCGCGGACCTGATCGCCCCCTCGGTGAACGCCGTCACCCTGAACGGGCGGGCGCTGGACGTGGCCGCCGTCTTCGACGGGGCGCGGATCGCCCTGGACGGCCTGGCCGCCGAGAACGTCCTGGTGGTGGACGCGAACTGCGCGTACAGCCGGACCGGCGAGGGCCTCCACCGCTTCGTGGACCCGGAGGACGGCGAGGTCTACCTCTACACCCAGTACGAGCCGGCCGACGCGCGGCGGGTGTACGCGAACTTCGAGCAGCCGGACCTGAAGGCGCCCTACCGCTTCGAGGTGACCGCCCCCGAGGGCTGGCAGGTGTGGAGCAACGGCGCGGAGGAGTCGCGCGAGGCCGGGGTCTGGCGGTTCGCCGAGACCCAGCCGATCTCCACGTACATCACGTGCGTGGTGGCGGGCCCCTACCACTACGTCACGGACACCTACACGCGCGGGGACCTGACCATCCCGCTGGGCGCGATGTGCCGCAAGGGACTGGCGAAGCACTTCGACGCGGACGACGTCTTCCTGGTCACCAAGCAGGGCTTCGACCTCTTCCACGAGATCTTCGACTACCCGTACCCCTTCGGGAAGTACGACCAGGCCTTCGTGCCGGAGTACAACCTGGGCGCGATGGAGAACCCGGGGCTGGTGACCTTCCGGGAGGAGTACATCTTCCGCGGCAAGGTCACGCAGGCCTCGTACGAGCGGCGCGCGAACGTCATCCTGCACGAGATGGCCCACATGTGGTTCGGCGACCTCGTCACCATGAAGTGGTGGGACGACCTGTGGCTGAAGGAGTCCTTCGCGGACTTCATGGGCTCCTTCGGGCTCGTCGAGGCCACCCGCTTCGACCAGGCGTGGGTCAGCTTCGCCAACAACCGCAAGGCGTGGGCCTACCGCGCCGACCAGCTGCCGTCCACGCACCCGATCACGGCCGACATCCGTGACCTGGAGGACGCGAAGCTGAACTTCGACGGCATCACCTACGCCAAGGGCGCGGCGGTGCTGAAGCAGCTCGTCGCGTACGCGGGCCGGGAGGCGTTCCTGGAGGGCGCGCGGCGCTACTTCAAGGCCAACGCGTACGGGAACACCACGCTGGACGACCTGCTGTCGGTGCTCGCCGAGGTCTCCGGGCGGGACATGGCCGAGTGGTCGCGGGCCTGGCTGCAGACGGCGGGCGTGAACGCCCTCGCCCCGGTGGTGACGTACGACGCCGGCGGGCGCGTGACGGAGCTGGCGGTCGTGCAGGAGGGCGAGGAGCTGCGGCCGCACCGGGTCGCGGTGGGCCTGTACCGGCTGGAGTCCGACGGGTCCCTGGTGCGCTACGCGCGGGCAGACGCGGACGTCTCCGGCGCGCGGACCGTGATCGCCGAGCTGGCGGGCGCGGAGCGGCCCGACCTGGTCCTGGTCAACGACGAGGACCTCACCTACTGCAAGATCCGCTTCGACGAGGGCTCGCTGGCCACGCTGCGGGCGCACCTGGGCGACCTGACCGACCCGCTCGCCCGCGCGCTCAGCTGGTCGGCGCTGTGGAACCTGACGCGGGACGGCCTGATGCCGGCGCGCGACTTCGTCCAGCTGGTCCTGGCGCACGCGGGCCGGGAGACGGACGTCGGCGTCCTGCAGCAGCTGCACGCGCAGGCCCTGACCTCGGTCACGCACTACGCGGCACCGGACTGGCGCGAGCAGGGCGGCCGGGACCTGGCGGCGGGCGCGCTGCACGAGCTGCGGCTGGCGGCGCCGGGGTCGGAGCACCAGCTGACCTGGGCCCGCTTCTTCGCGGCGAGCGCGGCCACGGAGGGCGACTTCCAGCTGCTGCTGGGGCTGCTGGAGGGCTCGGCGCGGATCGACGGGCTGGACGTGGACCAGGAGCTGCGCTGGGACTTCCTGCTGCCGCTGGCCGCGCACGGGGCGGTCGACGAGGCCGTGCTCACCGCCGAACTGGCGCGCGACGACACGGCGTCGGGCAAGCGGCACCAGGTGCGGTGCCTGGCGGCGCGGCCGTCGGAGGCCGTGAAGGACCAGGCGTGGGCGGCGGTCGTCGAATCGGACGCACTGTCCAACGCGCTGGTGGAGGCGACGATCGCGGGCATGCAGCAGTCCTCGCAGCGGGGCCTGCTGGCGGCTTACGCGGGGCGCTACTTCGAGGTGATCGAGCGGGTGTGGGCGGACCGGTCGATCCAGATCGCGATGGATGTGGTGAAGGGTCTGTACCCGTCGCTGCAGGCCGACTCGGCCACGCTCGACGCCACTGACGCGTGGCTGTCGGCCCACGCCTCGGCCGCGCCGGCCCTGCGCCGCCTGGTGCTGGAGGCCCGCGACGACCTGGCCCGTGCCCTGCGCGCCCAGGCCTGCGACGCGGCGGCGGGCAACTAGCCTGCGGCACCGCTGCCGGGGCTCCGCCCCGGACCCCGCGCCTCAAACGCCGGCGAGGCTGAACATCCAGCCCCGCCGGCGTTTGAGCGCCGCGCCGGCTCCCCCACACGGGCGCACCCCATCGGCAGTCGAACGCCCGTACTTTAGCCCCAGCTTGTCCGGATTTGTCGACGAGCGTGTAACAGGGGTTAGCAAGGCCATGGCCTGAGGGAATCACCGCGTCATGAACCACAACGCACCCCTCCCCCTCGCCCACCTCACCGGCAGCCGCCCCCGCGTGCTGACCCTCGCCCAGCTGCGCGAGCACGGCGTCACCGCCTCCGACGCCGCCGAGCGGCCCTGGCAGCAGATCCTGCCGGGGGTGTTCCTGCTCCACTCCGGGCCCGCGACCAGCGAGGAGCGGCTGCACGCCGCACTGCTGTACGCGGGACGGCGCGGCGCCGGCGAGGCGATGATCACCGGGCTGGCGGCGCTCGCCCTGTACCGGTTCGCCTCCGCGCCCGCGCTGCTCGCCCTCTCGCACATCGACGTGCTGGTGCCCGGGACCCGGCGGCTGCGCTCCACCGGGGACGTGCGGATCGTGCGGGCGCACACCCCGCCCCGCTCCCAGGAGGTGACCGGCCTGCCGGTGGCGCCCGTCGCGCGGGCCCTCGCCGACGCGGTCGCCCAGCTCTCCGACGCCGGCACCGTACGCCGCCTGCTCAGCGAGGCCGTTCGCGGCGGGCACTGCGAACCGGCCGCCGTCGTACGGGAGCTGACGGTGGCCCGGCTGCTGAACCGGCCGCACGTGGTCGACGCCGTCGAGTCGCTGCTCGCCGAGGGCCGCGCCATCGCCGAGGACCGGCTGTACCACCTCGTACGGGGCTACGAGCTGCCCGAGCCCGTGTGGAACGTGGACCTGCGGCTGCCCGGCGGCCCGCACCTCGGCGGGGTGGACGCGTTCTGGCCCGAGCAGTCCGTGGCCCTGGAGATCGACACGCGCGCCCCGCGCCAGGGTGAGGACGAGGAGTGGTCGGAGTCCGTCCGCAAGCGGGAGACGCTGGAGCGGCTCGGCGTGACCGTCATCCACATCACCCCGCGCAAGCTCCGCGACTGGCCCGAGCAGCAGGCCGCGGTCGTCCGCACCGCCCTGACGGCGTCCGGCGACCGCGAGCCCGCCGCCTATCTGGTGGTGCTGCCCAGGTGAGGCGAGTACTCCGGGGTGCTCCAGAGCAGCCGCCCCGGATGCAGACCCTCCACCACCGACTCCACCCGGAAGCGGGTGCGGCGGCTCCCGTCGGCCCCGAACTCCGTTTCGGCCCGGCCGCTCAGCTGGAGGACCGCCCCGCTCTCCCAGTCCGGGAAGAGCAGCCCCGCCCGCGGATCGACGGTCAGGTTCCCCAGGGTGAGGAACATGGCGTTGCCCGCGTAGTCCGGCCAGGCCAGCTCGGTCGGCGAGAGCACCTCGACGAAGCCGGGCAGCCCGCCCCGGTGACTGGCCTCGACCCCGTCCGCCCCTGCGGTGGTGGCGACGAAGAAGGTGTCGGCGGCGCGGACGGCCCGTTCCTGGTCGGGGGTGAGCGCGTGCCCGCGCCGCACGACACCGGCTCCTCGCGCGGCGAGCTCCAGGGGCTGCCGTTTCTGGAGGTACTTGGGGCAGTTGGCGAAGACCCGCTCGGCCCGGACCGCGAACCCGCGACCTGTCGGCTCCAGGGTCCCGTTCAGCCGCATCCGGCGACGGGTGCGCGGGTCGAGCGCGATGGCGCCGACCCCGGTCCCGTCCGTGGCCAGCGCATCCGCGAGCGGATCACCCGCCGGCAGTCCGCCGGTGACCGTGACGCGGTCCGGCCCGGTGGCCCGTACGAAGCCCGGCGGACCGGTGAGCAGGGAGGCCCACATCCGCCCGGAGGCGTCGGCCGCGCCGACGACCAGGTGCGGCTGGAGCCCGAGGAAGGCGGCGGCGACGTCCCCGACGCCCGCGCCGATCGAGCGGCCGACGTGTTCGGCGAGCTCCCGTACGCCGACCCGCTCCTGCACGGCCAGCGCGCCCCGGTGGTAGGTCATGACGGCTCCCTTCCGCAGGGATGTCCACAGCCCCTCTATCTAACCTTCTATCTTTAGGTTAAAGGTTAGCCCGGAGGGAGTCAACCGCTCACGTACCCTTAAAGGGTTAGCCAACCGGCGAGAAGGGCGAGAGGGACATGACGGCAGCGGACCCACGCCCCCTGACCGGGGAACCGGTCTCCCTCGACCTGCTCAACACCCGCTGGGTGACCGACGGGGAGCCGCAGGACCTCTTCGCCGGAGCGGCCGGACTGACCCGGGTGCAGGGGCTCGCGGTCTGGCTGGAGAGCACCGGCCTCGCGGAGCGCTTCCGCGCCGACGCGGCGACCCTCGTCCACCTGCTGACCGCGCGCGAGGCACTGGCCCGCGCGGTCGCGGACCCGGCCGACGAGAGCGCCCGTGCGCTGGTCGACGCCGTACTGGAACACGGGCGGATCCGCGCCACCCTGACCGCCGGGGGCCCGGGCGAGCGCACCGAGTTCGACGACCCGACCTGGGGTCCGGCCTGGACGGCGGCCCGGGACTACCTGGAACTGCTCGCCGGCACACCCGGCCGGATCCGCTCGTGCGCGTCCGAGACCTGCGTCCTGCACTTCCACGACACCTCGCGCAACGGCACCCGGCGCTGGTGCTCGATGGCCGCCTGCGGAAACCGGGCGAAGGCCTCGCGCCACTACGCGCGCACGCGCGAGCGCTGAGCACGCGGAATCTGTCACACCCGCTCTGGGACCGTTCATCACGGCAAGGCGGGAAAGTCTACAAATCTACTCTTCAGCACCCTTGGTTCGCACCACTGTGCCCCGGTACGGCCGCGCTGGCGCATACGCCGCACTGGCGAGAGTCCGCCACGGCAGGTCTCGGTCAATGACAACCCTCCCCAAAGAGCTGTCACGTGAGGAAAGCTGACCGGTCATCCGGCACCGAAATCCGGACCGTATCTTTCACTTACCAGGGATGCTGATGACCCTCGAATCCCCCAGCTCCATACCCGGGGCCAGACGCGTCGCACGCGTCGCGGCCGCGGCCGGTCTGGTCGCCGCCCTCGCGGCCACCGGCGCCGCGCCCGTGTTCGCGGCCCCCGGCGCGGAGACCCCGGGCACCACGCCCGCGGTCAAGTCCGCCGACCAGAAGCTCGGTTCGGCCGACGCCGAGCTGCTCCAGGAGGCCAAGGCCAAGGGTGACGCGAACGTCACCGTCATGGTCGCGACCGCCCCCGGGCAGACCAAGCAGGTCTCCGACCAGCTGGGCGCCGTCCAGGGCGCCTCGGTGGGCCAGACGTACGACAACCTCGGTTACGTGCGGGCCACCCTGCCCACCGGCAAGGCGGACGCCGCGCTGAAGGCGGCCGCCAAGCTGTCCTCGGTGCACGGAATCGACCTGCGGCACGAGATCCAGCTGCCGGACCCCCGTCCCGACGCCAAGGGCGAGTCGGGCGCGGTCAAGAAGACCGCCGCCGAGACGTACCCGGCGCCGGACAAGAACACCCCGGCGAAGAACCCGTACAACCCGTCCTTCGAGACGGGTGCCGTGGACTTCGTGAAGCAGAATCCGCAGGCCGACGGCCGTGGCGTGACCATCGGCATCATGGACTCGGGCGTCGACCTCGGCCACCCGGCCCTGCAGAAGACCACCACCGGCGAGCGCAAGATCGTCGACTGGGTGACGGCCACGGACCCGATCACCGACGGCGACGCCACCTGGCGCGCCCAGATCACTCCGGTCACCTCCGCGGGCGGCACCTTCACCGCGGGCGGCCAGAGCTGGAAGGCCCCCGAGGGCTCCTTCCAGTGGAGCCGGTTCAGCGAGTCGATCACCGCCACCGGCGACATGCAGGGCGACGTCAACCGGGACGGGGACACCAGCGACCGGTTCGGCCTGCTCTACGACGCCGCCGCCGGCACCGTCCGCGTCGACACCGACCAGGACGGCGACTTCACGAACAACGAGCCGATGAAGCCGTACAAGGACGGCTACCAGATCGGCTACTTCGGCACGGACAACCCGGCGACCGACGTCGCCGAGCGCATCCCGTTCGTGATCGAGATCCGCAAGGACGTCCCGATGGACCCGCTGGGCGGTGACTGGATCGGCAAGAAGGCCGACTTCGTCAACGTCGGCATCATCGAGTCCGAGCACGGCACGCACGTCGCCGGCATCACCGCCGCCAACAGCCTCTTCGGCGGCAAGATGAACGGCGAGGCGCCCGGCGCGAAGCTCGTCTCCTCGCGCGCCTGCTCCTGGTCCGGCGGCTGCACCAACATCGCGCTGACCGAGGGCATGATCGACCTGGTCGTCAACCGCGGCGTGGACATCGTCAACATGTCCATCGGCGGTCTGCCGGCGCTGAACGACGGCAACAACGCCCGCTCGGAGCTCTACAAGAACCTCATCGACACCTACGGTGTCCAGCTCGTCATCTCGGCGGGCAACGAGGGGCCCGGTGTCAACACCATCGGCGACCCCGGTCTCGCGGACAAGGTCATCTCCGTGGGTGCCGCGGTCTCCAAGGAGACCTGGGCCGCCAACTACGGCTCCGGCGTGACCAAGAAGTACAACATGTTCCCCTTCTCCTCGCGCGGTCCGCGTGAGGACGGCGGGTTCACGCCGACCATCACCGCCCCCGGCGCGGCCATCAACACCATCCAGACCTGGCTGCCCGGCGCGCCCGTGAAGGAGGCCGGCTACACCCTGCCGGCCGGTTACGGCATGCTCCAGGGCACCTCGATGTCCTCGCCGCAGGCGGCGGGCGCCAGCGCCCTGCTGATCTCGGCCGCCAAGCAGCAGAACATCAAGCTGACCCCGGCGAGCCTGCGCGTGGCGCTCACCAGCACCGCGAAGAAGATCGACGACGTCCCGGCGCACGCCCAGGGCTCCGGCCTGATCAACGTCCCCGGCGCGTGGGAGTCCATCCAGCGCGACGCGAAGGCGAACGAGTTCACCGTCAAGGCGCCGGTCGACACCGCGATCGACCAGTTCCTGAAGACCCCGGGCTTCGGCACCGGCCTCTACGACCGCGAGGGCGGCCTCAAGGTCGGCCAGAAGAAGGTCTACGACGTCGTCGTCACCCGCACCACGGGCGTCAAGTACGGCACCCGGCACAACCTGAGCTGGCGCAACAACGACGGCACCTTCAAGGTCATCGGCGGCTACGACTACGTCACCCTGCCCCTGAACAAGCCCGTCACCATCAAGGTCGAGGCCAACGTCAAGTCGGCCGGCGTGCACAGCGGCATCCTGCAGCTGGACGACGAGACCAGCGAGGGCATCGACAAGCAGATCCTGACGACCGTCGTCGCCTCCGCCCCGCTGGCGAAGCCGTCGTTCACGTTCTCGGACTCCTCCTCGGTGCAGCGCAACAGCCACAAGTCGTACTTCGTCACCGTGCCGCAGGGCGCGAAGACGCTGGAGGTCGCCCTCGGCGGTCTCAAGCCGGGCAGCCAGACGCGCTTCATCTCGATCCACCCGTACGGTGTGGGCGTCGAGGACAGCGCGACCACCCAGTGCTACCCGAACTACGACAACCCGGCCAACGCCTGCCGCCCCGACCTGCGTTCGTACGCCGAACCGCAGCCGGGCGTCTGGGAGATCGAGGTCGAGTCGCGCCGTACGTCGCCGCTGCTCGACAACCCGTTCAAGCTGGACGTCTCCGTCCTCGGCGCGGGCTTCGACCCGGCGGTCAAGGTCCTCCCCGAGGTCAAGCAGGGCACCCCGGCGCCGGTCCAGTGGACCGTCAAGAACGACGCCGCGGCCATCTCCGGCGGCAAGCTCAAGGGCGGCCCGCTCGGCTCCGCGAAGGTCGCCAAGCCGACCATCGCGAACGGTGAGACCCAGACCTCCGAGGTCACGATCGGCGAGGGCGTCTCCCGCCTCGACGTCGCCATCGGCAAGGTCTCCGACACCGGCGCGGACCTCGACCTCGAGGTCTACAAGGACGGCGTCAAGGTCGGCGCCTCCGCCGACGGCGACTCCGAGGAGGCCGTGAGCCTGGTCAACCCGGCCGCCGGCACCTACAGCGTCAAGGTCATCGGCTACGCGATCCCGGCCGGCACCACCACGTACGACTACCGCGACGTGTTCTTCTCGGCCGCCCTGGGCTCCGTCCAGGTCGACGAGAGCGCCGCGGTGAACCTCGCCAACGGCGCCTCGGCGTCCGTCTCGGCGAACGTCCTGGTCAACAGCGCGGCCCCCGAGGGCCGGCAGTTCTTCGGCCAGGTCCAGCTGCTCAACGCCCGCGGCACCGCCGCCGGCACCGGCAGCGTGCAGATCGAGAAGGTCCTCCCGTAACCCGGTAGGAACCCGGCACGACAGCGGGGGCGGTGCTCGTAAGAGCACCGCCCCCGCCTGTTTCCCCCGGCCGCGCTTCGGGCCTACTTGCCCAGCGAGCGCAGCGACTCGGCGTAGGTGCCGACCGCGTGGGCGATCACGTCCAGGTTGGTGTCGAAGGCCTTGAGGTCCAGGTTCTTCAGGTTGTCGCCCGCGCCGTGGTAGTTCGGGTCGTACGGGGCCCCCGCGGTGCCGCCGTAACGCTTGGCCTGCTCGGCGGTCTTGATGCCCTCGGCGCCGGTGAAGGTGCCACCGGCCGGGATGCCGTTCGCGATGAAGGGGCCGTAGTCGGAGCGGCCGTCGAAGTCACTGCCCTCGTGCGGCTTGGCCTTCTTGTCGAGGAAGCCGTTGATCAGCGCCTCGATCTGCGCCGAGCCCGCCGGGCCCGCCCCCGCGCCGGTCTTGTCGGAGTCGTCGCCGTCGTAGACGAACTGCACCGGGTTCGGCGAGGCGATCATGTCGAAGTTCAGGTAGAGCGCGATGTCCTTCTTCTGCTTCTCCGACAGCTGCGCGACGTAGTGCTCCGAGCCCAGCAGGCCCAGCTCCTCCGCCGACCACCAGGCGAAGCGGACCTTGTTGGCGGGCCCCTTGCCCTTCTTGTTGGCGCCCTCGTCGGCCAGCTTCAGCGCGACCTCCAGCAGACCGGCCGAGCCGGAACCGTTGTCGTTGATGCCCGGGCCCTCGGGAACCGAGTCCAGGTGCGCGCCGACGGTCACCACACGGTCGGAACGTCCGCCGCGGGTCTCGGCGATCACGTTGCGGGTGGTCTTCTTCACGTGCTCCTGGTCCAGGTCCAGGCGTACGCTCACCTCTCCCTGGGCCGCGGCCGCGGTCAGCGCCTCGCCGTCGGCCAGTGTGATGCCGGCGCTGGGGATGATCCCCTCGTCGGGCGAGGAGAACCCGCCGCGCACCGGGGTGGTGCCGCTGTGGTTGTAGACGATGACGCCGACGGCGCCGGCCGCGGCGGCCGCCCGCTGCTTCTCCACGAAGGTGCAGGCACCGCGCTTGACCAGGGCGATCTTCCCGGTGAAGGCGCCGGCCCGGTAGTCGTCCGCCGTGCAGCCGGGGGTCTCGTCGACCCGCGCGAGGGCGAGCGGGGCGGCCAGGCCGCCGGCCGGGGTGGACTTGGTGAAGGTGAAGGCGGCGGTGGCCAGCTCGCGGGCCCCGGTACCCAGGACGGTCGTCTTCTCCGTCTTCGTGTGCGCCTCGTAGATGTCGAAGTCCTGGTACGAGACCTGGTACCCGGCCTTCTTCAGCGTGTCGTGTACGTAAGCGGCGGAGGCCGCGTGGCCGGGCGTGCCGGCGGCGCGGTTGCCGCCGTTGGCGTCGGCGATCTGCTGGAACCTCGCCAGGTGGCGGTAGGCGCCGCGGGCGCTCACCTCCTCCACCAGCTCCTTGGCGAGCCCGCCCTCCCGCGGGTGGGCGGCCGCCGGAGTGGCGGTCAGCAGGACGGGTGCGGCGACGGCGGCGGCCGCGAGGGCGGCGAGCGCCGGTATGGACCGGCGGCGGTGGCGGATGGCGCGCACGGTGGATCTCCCCGAGTCGGATGTTCGTTCTGCGGTCGGCCATGTCCGGAATGCGGGTCATGGCAGATCGGACGCTAACCGGCTCTGACCTGGCAAAACGGATGTTCAGGGGCCCTGCAACACGCCCGCCACGGACTCGTCACACACGTTCACGCTCCGGACACCGTCCGTTCCTCGGACAATGGATTGGACAAGGCTCGTGGGGTCGAACGCATGATGGCTCCACGCGCGCCCGCGTCGTACGTACCAAAGGAGTCACCGTGAGGGTCGGAATCGTCGGAGCCACCGGACAGGTCGGCGGAGTCATGCGCGGCATCCTCGCCGAGCGGAAGTTCCCGGTGGACGAGCTGCGGCTGTTCGCCTCGGCCCGTTCCGCGGGCTCCACCCTCGAGTGGGAGGGCAAGGAGATCACCATCGAGGACGCCTCCACGGCCGACTACTCGGGCCTGGACATCGTGCTCTTCTCCGCGGGCGGCTCCACCTCCAAGGCCCTCGCCGAGAAGGTCGCCTCCCAGGGCGCCGTCGTGATCGACAACTCCTCCGCCTGGCGCCGCGACCCCGACGTGCCGCTCGTCGTCTCCGAGGTCAACCCGCACGCGATCAAGAACCGCCCCAAGGGCATCATCGCGAACCCGAACTGCACCACCATGGCCGCGATGCCGGTGCTGCGCCCGCTGCACGACGAGGCCGGCCTGTCCGCGCTGATCGCCACCACCTACCAGGCCGTGTCCGGCTCGGGCCTGGCCGGCGTCGCCGAGCTCGACGGACAGGTCAAGGCCGTCGCCGGGGACGCGACCGGGCTGGTCCACGACGGCGGGGCCGTCGGCTTCCCCGAGCCGGGCGTCTACAAGCGGCCGATCGCCTTCAACGTGATCCCGCTCGCGGGCTCGATCGTCGACGACGGTTCCTTCGAGACCGACGAGGAGCAGAAGCTCCGCAACGAGTCCCGCAAGATCCTGGAGATCCCGGAGCTCAAGGTCTCGGGCACCTGCGTGCGCGTGCCGGTCTTCTCCGGCCACTCCCTCCAGATCAACGCCCGCTTCGACCGCCCGATCAGCGTCGAGCGCGCCTACGAGCTCCTCGGGGACGCCGCGGGCGTCGAGCTGTCGGAGATCCCGACCCCCCTCCAGGCCGCCGGCAAGGACGCCTCGTACGTGGGCCGCATCCGCGTCGACGAGACGGTGGAGAACGGCCTCGCGCTGTTCCTCTCGAACGACAACCTCCGCAAGGGCGCGGCCCTGAACGCGGTCCAGATCGCTGAGCTCGTCGCGGAGGAGCTCCGCCAGGGCTGATCCCGGCGCACGCACGGCTGAGGGGCGGATGCCGGACGGCACCCGCCCCTCCCGCACGTCACGGCCTGCGCACCTCGAACAGGAAGCAGCCGAACTCGGCGGCGCGCACGTGCACGAGGACCACCGCGGGGTCCGCGAAGGCCTCGTCGAGGGCCCGCTCGATCATCCCGTCGGGATCCGCACCCAGTTCCAGGACCTGCCCGCCGAGGATGTGCCCGCGGGCGTCGTAGCGCCGGAGGGTGCGCCGCACGCCGGGCCGGGCGAACGGGTGGCCCCCACCCTCCGACGGTCCGCCGCAGTCCTCGGCGTGGATGAAGACGGGCCCCTGCTCGTCGTAAGCGCCCGGATCCACACCCGTGGCGGCGGCCCAGCGCCGCAGCGGTGCGTACGAGACGAGCGCGATCCGCTCACCGGCCGTGCCGGGTCGCAGGCAGCACCGCAACGGCGCCCCGCCCTCGTCATCGGTGTACGGGACGCAGTCCCGCCCCGCGTCGTCGCGGTCGCGGAGCTCCTTGAGCGCCGCCTCGCCCACGGGCCTCGCCCGGTATGCGCTGTTCATACCCATCAGCATGGCGCAGCCGACCGGCGCAATCCGGCAGGTTTCCGACCTCGTGTTCGCCGGTGGATTACTCCGCGCCGGTGACGCCCCCCTCGTGTCAGGATGACGGGGCAACGTCACCATCAAAGGAGATGACCGCGTGCCAGGCACGAATCTCACCCGTGAAGAGGCTCAGCAGCGGGCAAAGCTGCTCACCGTCGACTCCTACGAGATCGAACTCGATCTCAGCGGGGCGCAGGAGGGTGGCACCTACCCGTCCGTGACCACCGTGCGCTTCCAGTCGGCGGAGGCCGGGGCCGAGACCTTCATCGACCTGGTCGCACCGGCCGTGCACGAGGTCGTCCTCAACGGCAGGTCGCTGGACGTCGCGGCGGTCTTCCGGGACTCCCGCATCGCCCTGGCCCACCTGGCGGCCGGGGCCAACGAGCTCCGCGTCGTCGCGGACTGCGCCTACACCAACACCGGTGAGGGCCTCCACCGCTTCGTGGACCCGGTCGACCAGCAGGCGTACCTCTACACCCAGTTCGAGGTGCCGGACGCGCGGCGGGTTTTCGCCAGCTTCGAGCAGCCCGACCTGAAGGCCACGTTCCAGTTCACCGTGACGGCCCCCGAGGGCTGGACGGTCATCTCGAACTCGCCGACGCCCGAGCCGAAGGACCGGGTGTGGGCCTTCGAGCCGACCCCGCGCATCTCCTCGTACATCACGGCGCTCATCGTCGGCCCGTACCACGCGGTGCACAGCTCGTACGAGGGCAAGGACGGCCAGTCCGTACCGCTCGGCATCTACTGCCGGCCCTCGCTCGCCGAGTTCCTCGACGCGGACGCGATCTTCGACGTCACCCGGCAGGGCTTCGACTGGTTCCAGGAGAAGTTCGCCTACGACTACCCCTTCGCCAAGTACGACCAGCTCTTCGTGCCGGAGTTCAACGCGGGCGCGATGGAGAACGCGGGCGCGGTCACCATCCGCGACCAGTACGTCTTCCGCTCGAAGGTGACGGACGCGGCGTACGAGGTGCGCGCGGAGACGATCCTCCACGAGCTCGCGCACATGTGGTTCGGCGACCTGGTCACCATGGAGTGGTGGAACGACCTGTGGCTGAACGAGTCGTTCGCCACCTACACGTCGATCGCCTGCCAGGCGTACGCCGAGGGCTCGAAGTGGCCGCACGCGTGGACCACCTTCGCCAACTCCATGAAGACGTGGGCGTACCGGCAGGACCAGCTGCCGTCCACGCACCCGATCATGGCCGACATCCGTGACCTGGACGACGTCCTCGTCAACTTCGACGGCATCACGTACGCCAAGGGCGCCTCGGTGCTCAAGCAGCTCGTGGCCTACGTCGGCCAGGACGCCTTCTTCAAGGGCGTGCAGGCGTACTTCAAGGCGCACGCCTTCGGGAACACGCGCCTGTCCGACCTGCTGGGCGCCCTGGAGGAGACCTCCGGCCGCGACCTGACCGCCTGGTCGAAGGCGTGGCTGGAGACGGCCGGCATCAACATCCTGCGCCCGGAGATCACCACCGACGCGGACGGCCGGATCACCGCCTTCGGCATCCGCCAGGAGGCGCCCGCGCTGCCCGCCGGCGCCAAGGGCGAGTCCACCCTGCGCCCGCACCGCATCGCGGTCGGCCTGTACGAGCTCCAGGACGGCGCCCTCGTGCGCACCGACCGGATCGAGCTGGACATCGACGGCGCGCTCACCAGGGTGCCGGAGCTCGCCGGCCGGGCCCGCCCGGCGGTCGTCCTGCTGAACGACGACGACCTGTCGTACGCGAAGGTCCGCCTCGACGAGGAGTCCCTCGCCACGGTCACGGCGCACATCGGCGACTTCGCGGAGTCCCTGCCGCGCGCCCTGTGCTGGGCCTCCGCCTGGGACATGACGCGCGACGGCGAGCTCGCCACCCGCGACTACCTCGCGCTGGTCCTCTCGGGCATCGGCAAGGAGTCCGACATCGGCGTCGTCCAGTCGCTGCACCGCCAGGTGAAGCTGGCCGTGGACCTGTACGCCGACCCGGCGTGGCGGGAGCAGGGCCTGGCGGCCTGGACCGGGGCCACGCTGGAGCACCTGCGCGCGGCGGCCCCGGGCAGCGACCACCAGCTCGCCTGGGCCCGTGCCTTCGCGGCCACGGCCCGCACCGAGGAACAGCTGACCTACCTGTCGGCGCTGCTCGACGGCACGGCGGAGATCGAGGGCCTGGCCGTCGACACCGAGCTGCGCTGGACGTTCCTGGAGCGGCTCGCCGCGACGGGCGTCGCCGAGGAGGGGGCCATCGCGGCGGAGCTGGAGCGGGACCCCACCGCGGCCGGTGAGCGCCACGCGGCGACCGCGCGGGCGGCCCGCCCGACGGCGGAGGCCAAGGCTCAGGCGTGGGCCTCGGTGGTGGAGTCCGCGGACCTCCCCAACGCGGTGCAGGAGGCCGTGATCGGCGGCTTCGTCCAGACCGACCAGCGCGAGCTGCTGGCCCCGTACACCGCGAAGTACTTCGCGGCGGTCAAGGAGGTCTGGGACACCCGCAGCCACGAGATCGCCCAGCAGATCGCGGTGGGGCTGTACCCGACGCTCCAGGTCTCCGCGGACACGCTGGACGCGACGGACGCGTGGCTGGCCTCGGCCGAGCCGAACGCTGCGCTGCGCCGGCTCGTCTCGGAGTCCCGCGCGGGCGTCGAGCGCGCGCTGAAGGCCCAGGCGGCCGACGCCGCTGCCGCTGCCGCTCAGGTCTAAGGGCCTCCGGGCTCCGCCCGCACCCGCGGAAGCAACGCCTCCCGCGGGTGCGGCGCCGTTCCCGGGGACCAGCCCCCGGACCCCCGCGCCTCAAACGCCGGCGAGGCTGGATCTGCCAGCCGTCCGGCGTTTGAGGACCGGGTCCGGGCGGAGCCCGGGTATTTCAGCCCGCCCGGCGTTTGAGGGCGCGGGCGCGCAGCGCACGTACGGGTCAGCGTTGCGCGGCGACGGCGCGTAGCGCGGACAGGACGTGGGAGAGGGCGGGCGCGGCTTCGGCGCCACGCCGGACCGCGGCGATCACGTGCCGCGTCGGGCGATCGTGCGCGAGGACCCGCACCGCCACGCCCGACGCCCGGCTCGACACCATGCGCGGAACCAGCGCCACCCCCATCCCCGCCTCGACCATGGCCAGGATCGCCGTCCACCCGGACGCCGAGTGCGCCTGTTCCGGGACGAAGCCCGCCGCCTCGCACGCGGTGCGGGTGATCTCCGACCAGGGGCCGCTGCCCCCGTAGATCCACCGGTCGCCGGACAGGTCCGCCAGCCGCAGCCCCGCCGCGCCCGCCAGCGGATGCGCCGGCGGGAGCGCCACGTCCAGCGGGTCCTCCAGGAGCGTCACCCGGGTGAACCGGGCGTCCCGCGCGGTCGGCGCGTGCGCGGCCAGCGACAGCGCCAGGTCCACGCCCCCGGCCGACAGGAGCTCGTACGACTCCGCCGCCTCGGCCTCCCGGACGCGTACCTCAACCCCCGGACGGGTCTTGCGCAGTGCCGCCACCGCAGGGACCACGAGCGCCGGCACGGCCGTGGAGAAGGCGCCGACCCGTACCTCGCCCGCGTCCCCAGCCAGATATCCGGCCAGCTCCGCGTCGGCCGCCTCCAGCTGCGCGAACACCGCCTCCGCGTGCCGCAGTACGAGGTGGGCCGCGTCGGTGAGGCGGACCCGCCGGCCCTCGGCCTCCAGGAGGGTCACCCCCAGCTGCCGGGCGAGGTTCGTCAGCTGCTGCGAAACGGCCGAGGGCGTCATGTGCAGCGCCTCGGCCGTCGCGGTCACCGTCCCCTGTTCGGCGAGGGCCCGCAGGATCCGCAGCTTCTTGATGTCCCACTCGCTCATGGGCCCGAACCTACCGCCGCGCACCGAGCCCGACACCGCCCAGGATCAGCGCCATGCAGAGCAGTTGCGCCGGTCCGGTCCGTTCGCCCAGGAGCAGGAAGCCGAGGCCCGCCACGCACACCGGCTGGAGGTAGTAGACGACTCCGGCGCGGGCCGCCCCGATGATCGTGATCGCCTTGTTCCAGGCGAAGAACGCGACGGCCGAGGAGAAGACCCCGACGTACAGCAGCGGGCCGACCGTCCCGGTGGTGATCTCGAAGCCGCCCTGGACGGAGACGGAGACGGCGTAGACGGGAGCCAGCATCAGCGCGCCGAGCACGAAGGTGGTGATCAGGAAGGCCAGTCCGCCCAGTTCGGCGGGCTTGCGCCGCAGCAGGGCGCTGTACGTGGCGAAGGAGAGGGCCGCGCCGAACATCCACAGGTCGCCGGCGCCGAAGTCGAAGCCGAGGGAGCCGTCCCCCACGAGCAGCAGCACGCCGAGGGCGGCGAGCAGCATCCCGAAGGTCCGCCTGGCGCCGAGCCGTTCGCCGCCGAGGCGGGCGTAGAGCGCCATGATGACGGGCGAGGCGGCCATGATCATGCCCATGTTGGAGGCGGAGGTGGTCAGTCCGGCCTGGTGCACGAGCGTGTTGTAGAGGGCGACGCCGAAGAGCGAGGCGAGGGCGATGTAGCCGAAGTGCCGTCGGATCAGGGCCCGCTGCTGCCAGGCCTGGCGGGCGGCGAAGGGGGCGACGGCGATGAGGGCGATGATCCAGCGCCAGAAGACCGCCTGGACGGGCGGGACGGTCTCGGCCATTCCCCGGGTGGCGACGAAGCTGCCGGACCAGACGACCGTCGCGGTCAGGGCGAGGAGGACGCCGAGCCCGGCGGCGCCCTTCTTCCCCGTGCTGCCGGGCTCGGCGTGCGAAACGGTGCGGACGCGGTCGCGGTCCATGACGGCCACTGTGTGTCTCCCCCTCGGGGTCGGTCTGGCTCTCTGTCGTCGGACTACCGTCGCACCTGCCCATCGGTCAGGTCCATCGAAATGTTTTTATCCATCTGTTCAGTAGAACTGAAAGGTCGGGGGGTGCGGGCGGCGGCCAGCTGACCGGCGACGGTGGCTCCGAAGGCGATCGCCATGCCCACGAGCTGTACGGGCGACAGCGCCTGGCCGAGGGCGGCCCAGCCGATGACGGCGGCGGTGAGCGGGGAGAGCGGGCCGAGCAGGGTGACCGAGGTGGCGGTGAGCTGTCCGATGCCGCGGAACCAGAGCCAGTACGCGATGCCGGTGTTGATCAGCATCATGTAGCCGTAGCCGAGGAGGGCACTGCCGTCGAGCGCGGGCGGGGCTCCCTCGACGAGGGCGGCCACCGGGATGATGAACAGCCCCCCGGCGGTGAGCTGCCAGCCGGTCATCGCCAGCGGGCCGACGCCCTCGGGGCGGCCCCAGCGCTTGGTCATGACGGTGCCGGCGCCCATGGAGGCGGAGGAGACCACACCGGCGATGACGCCGACGAGGTCGAGCTTCGCCTCGGCGGTCAGGACGACCATGCTCACGCCGAACGCCCCCACGACGGCGGCCAGTACGGTGCGCAGGCTCGCCCGCTCCCCGAGGAGGAGGGCGGCGAGTCCTACGACGAACAGCGGGCCGGCGGCGCCCAGTACGGCCGCGACACCGCCGGGGAGCCGGTAGGCGGAGAGGAAGAGGAGCGGGAAGAAGGCGCCGATGTTGAGGATGCCGAGGACGGCGGACTTCCACCACCACTCGCCCTTGGGCAGGGTGCGGGCCAGGGCGGTCAGCAGCAGGCCGGCGGGCAGGGCCCGCATGACCCCGGTGAACAGCGGCCGGTCGGGCGGCAGCAGTTCGGTGGCCACGGCGTAGGTGGAGCCCCAGGAGATGGGGGCGAGGGCGGTCAGGGCGACGGTGGCGAGGCGCTTCATGGCGGGTGGCTCCCCTGTCGGGTGAGGAAGGAGGCGGGACCGGGCGGGGTGGTTCAGGCGGCGACGGGGGCCGGCCGGCGCTCCGGGGCGGCCCCGCTCCCGGCGGCGGCAGCGGCGGCCGGCGCCTCGGCGTGCACGGCCCCGGCCGGCAGGTGCGGCTCCAGCCGGACCAGTGCGAGGGCGGCGCCCAGTGCGGCGACGGTGAGGACGGCCCAGGGCAGGCGGCCGTCGACGGCGAGCAGGGCGGTGAAGAGGGAGGGGGCGAGCGCACTGGCCAGCGAGTAGGACAGCTGGTAGGTGGCCAGGTAGCGGCCGCGGACGGCCTCGGGGGCGGCGGAGACCGACAGGGCGCCGCCGGAGGGGCTGTGCACCAGCTCGCCGAGGGTGTAGACGACGACGATGGCCAGCAGGGCGACCAGGGTCGCGGTCTGGCCGGGGCGCAGCGTGCCGAGCACGATCTGTCCGACGAAGGCGGCGGCGAAGAGCAGGGCGCCGAGGGCGGCCGAGCGGGTGCGGCGGGCGCCGGAGCGGCGGACCCGGCCCGCGATCAGCACGCCGATCCCGGCGCACAGGACGGTGTTGACGGTGAAGGCGGCTCCGGTGAGGGAGTCGGGGGCCGCCAGCCAGGTGGAGAGGTAGAGCGGGAAGAGGACGGAGAGGGCGGAGTAGCCCAGCGCGGTGAGGAAGTTGGCGGCGGTCAGGCCGAGGAAGGGGCGGTCGCGCAGGACCATCCGGTACCCGGCGGGGGCCCGCCCCGCGGAGCCGGCCGCGGCGTCGCGGACCGGGCGGACCCGGCTGACGAGGAGTCCGGCGAGGGCGAAGGCCAGGGAGTTGCCCCAGGCGGTGTACGTGAACCCGCCGGTCCCCCACAGCGCCAGCACCCCGGAGACGAGCAGGGCGCCCGCGCCCATCCCGGCGTTCTGCAGGGCCCGGGTGGAGGCCTGGAGCCGGTCGCGGGCGGCGCCCCGCGCCACCTCGCCGATCAGGGACTGCTGCACGACGCCGAAGGAGCGGTCGGCGAGCGCCGTGACGAGGGCGACGGCCGCGAAGGCGGGCAGGGAGCTCGCGAAGGGGTAGAGGGCGAAGCCGAGCGCCCGTATCCCGTAGAGCGCCAGGTTGACCTTCTTGGCGCCGAACCGGTCGACGGCCGAGCCGGCCAGCGGCATGAACGCCAGCCCGGTCAGTCCGGTGACGGTCATGACCAGGCCGACGAGGGTGAGGGAGAGGCCGGTGACGTGGTGGAAGAAGACCAGCGAGAACGGGACGTACATGCCGATCCCGACCGCGCTGATGCCGATGCCGAGGAGAAGCGACCGCTCCCCCGCGACCTTCGCCTCCCCGGTTGCGGCTGCCTTGCCCCTGAACACCGCCATGACGGCCCCTCCCCCAGATTCGGTTGCTGGTAAGTAGCTTACCGCTAAGCTACTTTTCGTCAAGCAACTTTCTTGCGAACGATCTCGGGGAAGCGGAATACTGCACTCATGAGTGACGACAAGGACGCCGTCGACGCGATCACGGCCCAGTGGTTCGCCGTGCGCCCCGACCTGGACACGGCCCCCATGGCCGTCTTCGGACGCATCTACCGGATCGCCAAGGCCATGGGCGACGCGATGGAAGAGCGCTACGCGCGCTTCGGCATCTCGCGCGGGGAGTTCGACGTCGTCGCCACCCTGCGCCGTTCGGGCGCCCCGTACACGCTCTCGCCCCGCCAGCTCTCGGCGACGCTCATGCTCACCACGGGCGGCATGACCGGGCGGCTGGACAAGCTGGAGAAGGCCGGGCTGCTCTGCCGCAAGCCCGATCCGCACGACCGGCGGGGGCTCCAGGTGACGATCACCGACCGCGGCCTCGCGCTCATCGACGAGGCGGTCGCCGCCGGCCTGGAGGTACAGCGCGACGCGCTGACCGGGCTGAGCGACGAGGAGGTCGACGTACTGACCGGCCTGCTCCGCAAGCTACTGGCCGGCATCTGAGGCGTGTGCCCTGTCCGCGGACACGACAAAGCGCCGGGAGTCGCCACACGGCCGAGGTGAATCGGCGGTGCGGACCCCCGGCGCCCGGAAAGTCCCGTGGTCCCGCCCCTGAGGGGCCGGACCTGATCAGGCCTGCTTCTGCGGCCTGTCCGACTTGTCGAGGACCATCACGAGACCCGCGATGACCAGGAACAGCACGATCGGCAGGGCCACGTACAGACCCAGCGTCTCGCCAATGCTCAGGCCCGGGCCCGGGTCGTCGCCGTCGTCGCGGGTCACCGCGAGCGCGGGAGACGTCATCAGCAGCATCATCAGCGTCGTTCCGGCCGTGACGGCGCCGGCGCGCAGAGCGTTCTTCTTGTCCACGGTGCAAACGTAGCGAACACCTAAACGGGGCGCGCGCCCGGGGGTGCCGTACGAGGCCGCACGCCCTCCGCCAGCGCCCCCAACAGCGCGTTCGCACGGGGCGAGGCGACCAGTTCCTCCAGCGTCAGCGGCCGCCCCGCGGCATCGGCGACCGGAAGCCGCCAATTGGGGTACTGGTCCCAGGTGCCGGGCAGGTTCTGCGGCCGCCGGTCCCCCACCGCGTCCGGCAGCCAGACGCCGACCAGCCGGGCCGGGGTGCGCAGCAGGAACTCGTACAGGGCCCGTACGGCGGCCTCCTCGTCCTTGGTCTCCAGGCCGAGCCCGTCCAGCAGTTCCAGCCACTCCGCGGTGTCGGCGGCGTCCTCGGCCCGTTCCTGCGCGGCCGGGCGGGTCAGCAGGCCGAGCCGGTCGCGCAGTTCCACATGCGCACCGGCGAGCTTGGCGGCCGTGGGCGGCAGGTCGTGCGTGGTGGCGGTGGCCAGGCAGTCGGCCCGCCAGGCCTGCGGCGGGAGCGGGAGCCCGGTGCCGGCCCAGTCCCGCTCGAACCAGAGCACCGAGGTGCCGAGCACCCCGCGCCGGGCCAGTTCCCGGCGGACCCGCGGCTCCACCGTCCCGAGGTCCTCGCCGATGACCAGGGCGCCGGCCCGGTGGGCTTCCAGGACCAGGATCGCCAGCATCGCCTCGCCGTCGTAGCCCACGTACGTGCCCTCGGCGGGCGCGGTCCCCTCCGGGATCCACCACAGCCGGAACAGGCCCATCACGTGGTCGATCCGCAGCGCGCCGGCGTAGCTGAACACCCCGCGCAGCAGTGACCGGAAGGGGGCGTAGGCGGTGGCGGCCAGCACGTCGGGGCGCCACGGCGGCAGCCCCCAGTCCTGGCCGCGCGCGTTGAAGGCGTCCGGCGGGGCGCCGACCGAGATGTGCTTGGCGTAGCAGGGCGAACCGAACACGTCGGAGCCCTGCGGGTGCACCCCGACCGCGAGGTCGTGCACGATGCCGACCGCCATGCCCGCCTCCCGGGCGGCCCGCTGGGCGGCGGCGAGCTGGCCGTCCGTCAGCCAGACCAGCCAGCGGTGGAAGTCGGCGCGCTCCTTCGGATCCTCCCCCGCGTGCCCGGCGCACCAGGCGGCGTGCACGTCCAGCGGTGCGCCCTGCTCGGCGCGGAACGCCCGGTAGGCGGCCTCGCGGCCGGGCGTGCGCGGGACGGCGTACAGCAGCTCGAGGGCCTGCCGCTTGAGGGCCCAGACGGCGTCCCGGTCGATGTGCGCGCCCTTCTCCAGCACCTCGCGGCGCAGCTGCGCGCCCTGCGCCGCCAGTTCGGCGAGGGCCTCGCGGTCGGGGCAGTCGGCGTACTCCGGGACGTCCTCGATCCGCAGGTGGACCGGGTCCGGGAAGCGGCGCGAGGAGGGCCGGTACGGGGAGGGGTCGGTCGGGGTGCCGGGTACGGCCGCGTGCAACGGGTTGACCTGGATGAAGCCGGCGCCGTGGGTGCGGCCGGCCCAGCGGGCGAGCGCCGCGAGGTCGCCGAGGTCGCCCATGCCCCAGGAGTGCTCGGAGAGCAGGGAGTAGAGCTGGACGAGCAGCCCGTGGGCCCGCTCGGGCGCGGCCGGGGCCCGCTCCGGGGCCACGACCAGGGTGGCCTCGGCGATCCGCCCGTCGGACGCCCGGGCGGTGAGCCGGTGGACGCCCAGGGGCAGTCCGGGGCCCCACGCGAGCTCCTCCCCCGTCTCCTCGGCCACCACGCGGACCCGGGTGTCCGGCGGGAGGGCGGCGGGCCGCGGCGGCACGGGCTCCCCCTGCCAGAGCACCACCGTCGGCGGCAGGAGCCGCCGGGCCGCCTCCCGTGACTCCTCCTCGGCGGACACCCGGATGCTCTCGGCGTCGTCCGTGACCACGCCGAGCAGGCCGAGGACGGCCTTGACGGTGGCCTCCGGCACCTGGACGGTGGCGTTCGCGGCGGGCTGGTAGGCGGTGGCGATGCCGTACAGGGCAGCGAGCCGGGCCAGGTGGTCGTCCATCAACGGGCGCTCCTTCGTGCGTGCGGGCATGAGGGTGAGTCAGAAGCGTGGTGCAGAAGGGCGGGACGCCGCGGGGGAACACGCCAGCCATACCCACTCGGAGGGACCGCATTCCTGGCACATCCGGGGCAGATCACCCACCCGCATTGACACCCCAGCCGCACGGGTGGTGGGCTCGGGCTCATTCGTGCGAGTGGGGGACGTCTCGGGACGGGGAGGCTCTGTGCAGCTCAGGGGCAGGAAACGGTCGACGGCCGCCGCCATCGCGGTGATCGGGTCGCTGCTCGGCGGCGCCGTGGCCGCCGCGCCGCCCGGCACCCTCACGGCGCCCTCCGCCCCGGACTCGCCGCCCCTCGCACCGGGCGGTGGCGGCGCCACGGCCGGCTCCGCGGTCGGCGCCAACGGCGCCGCCGGTCCCGTGCTCGACCCGGGCGCCGACACCCCCCGGACGGCGGCGGACGGGCCCGCCGTGTGGCCGCGGCCGCAGTCGATGACCGCCGATCCGGCGCGCGAGGTGGCGCTGGGCACGGAGGCCGTACTGGTGGCCCCGGCCGACACCGATCCGTACGCGCTCCAGGTGGTGCGCGACGCCCTGCGCAAGGCGGGCGTGAAGACCCTGCACGAGCCGGGCCCGGGGACGCCGGTGCCCGAGCGGGGCACCGTCATACGGCTCGACGACGCGGCTGCGGAGCAGGCGCTGCGGACCCTGGGCGCGACCGCCGCCACCGACCTGCCGGCCGGCGGCTACCGGCTGGCCGTGGGACGGCCCGGCGGACGGGACACGATCGCGCTGGCCGGCGTCGGCGAGGAGGGGCTCTTCCACGCGGCGCAGACGCTGCGCCAGCTGCTCGCGGCGGGCGGCGGGAAGGTGCCCGGGGTGCTGGTGCGGGACTGGCCGGCCGCGCCGGTGCGCGGGATCACCGAGGGCTTCTACGGGCAGCCGTGGACCGGCGAACAGCGCCTCGCCCAGGTGGACTTCATGGGCCGCACCAAGCAGAACCGGCTGCTGGTCGCGCCCGGGGACGACCCGTACCGGACGACGGGCTGGCGCACGGACTACCCGCAGGCGCAGCAGGAGGAGTTCCGCGCGCTGGCCGAACGGGCCCGCGCCAACCGGGTGGTCCTGGCCTGGGCGGTCACCCCCGGCCAGTCGATGTGCCTGTCCTCGGCCGCCGACCGGGCGGCGCTCGCGCGCAAGCTGGACTCGATGTGGGACCTCGGCTCCCGCGCCTTCCAGGTGCAGTTCCAGGACGTCAGCTACTCGGAATGGGGCTGCCGCGCGGACCGGGAGCGGTACGGGAAGGGCCCGACGGCGGCCGCGAAGGCGCACGCGGAGGTCGCCAACGAGCTGGCCGCGCACCTGGCCGCCCGGTATCCGGGCGCGCCCGCCCTGTCGCTGCTGCCGACGGAGTACTACCAGGAGGGCGCCACGTCCTACCGGACGGCCCTCGCGGGCGCGCTGGACAAGCGGGTGGAGGTGGCCTGGACGGGCGTCGGCGTGGTGCCGCGCACGATCACGGGCAGGGAACTGGCCGGGGCGCGCTCCGCCATGGGGCAGCAGCCCCTGATCACCATGGACAACTACCCGGTCAACGACTGGGATCCGGGCCGCATCTTCCTCGGCCCGTACGCGGGCCGCGATCCGGCGGTGGCGGGCGGCTCGGCGGCGCTGCTGGCCAACGCGATGCAGCAGCCCATCCTGTCGCGGATCCCGCTCTTCACGGCGGCGGACTTCGCCTGGAACCCGCGCGGCTACCGGGCCGGCGAGTCCTGGCAGGCGGCGGTCCGCGACCTTTCGGGCTCCGACCCGCGCGAGCGCGCGGCGGTGGCGGCGCTCGCCGGGAACAGCGCGTCGTCGGGGCTGAAGCAGGAGGAGTCGGCGTATCTGAAGCCGCTGGTCGAGCAGTTCTGGAAGGCCCGCGCCGCGGGCGATCCGGCGGCCGGGGCCGAGCTGCGCAAGGCGTTCACGGTCCTGCGCGAGGCCCCCGACCGGCTGCCGGCCCTGTCGGACGAGGCGGGACCCTGGCTGGAGCGGCTGGCGCGCTACGGAACGGCCGGCGAACTGGCCGTGGACGTCCTCCAGGCGCAGGCGCGCGGGGACGGGGCCGCCGCCTGGCAGGCGTCCCTGGCCCTGGCCGAGGTCCGCGAGGCGCTGGCGGAACCGGGGACGGCCCGGGTGGACGAGGCCGTCCTGGAGCCCTTCCTGAAGCGGGCGGTGGCGGAGGCGGACGCCTGGACCGGAGCCGCCCGCACCACGGGCACGGTGACGAAGGAGCCGGAGTCCTGGACGGTACGGCTGGACTCCGCGCGCCCGGTGTCGGCGGTGACGGTGATGACGGAGCCGTTCCCGGCGGGGGCGCGGGGCGCGGCGGTGGAGGTGCACGTACCGGGCGAGGGCTGGCGCAAGGTCGCCGACGCCGCGGCCTCCGGCTGGACCCAGGTGGACACGGCCGGACTGAGCGCGGACGCGGTACGGCTGTCCTGGGCCGGAACGGGCACCGCGCCCGCGGTGCACCGGGTGGTGCCGTGGTTCGGGGACGGCCCGCGGGCCCGCTTCGAGCTGGCGGACGGGGCCGCGGCCGACGCCGAGATCGGCGGCGCCCCGCGGCGGGTCTCGGCGCAGCTGTCCGCGCCGGGCCCCGCGGAGGTCCGCGGGGCGCTGTCGGCGCGGCCGCCGGCGGGCATCGAGGTGCGCCTCCCGGGGCTCGCGGTGGTGCCGCGCGGCGGGCAGGTGTCGATCCCGCTGGAGGTCGTGGTGGCGCCGGGCACCGCGCCCGGCACCTACGAGGTCCCGGTGACCTTCGACGGCGAGACCCGGACCCTGACGGTACGGGCCGTGCCCCGTACCGGCGGCCCGGACCTGCTGCGCACCGCGCGGGCCACCTCCTCGGCGGACGAGACCCGCGACTTCCCGGCCTCGGCGGCCGTGGACGGCTCCGCGACCACCCGCTGGTCCTCACCGCCGGTGGACGGCGCCTGGTGGGCGGCGCACCTGCCCGCCCCGGCCCGGATCGGCCGGCTGGAGCTGCACTGGCAGGACGCGTACCCGTCCGCCTACCGGGTGGAGACCTCCGCGGACGGGATCACCTGGCGCCCGGCGGTCACGGTCGCGGCCTCCGGGGGCGGCCGCGAATCCCTGCGCCTGGACGCGCCCGACACCCGCTTCCTCCGCATCACGTGCGACCGCCGCGCCACCCGCTACGGCTGCTCCCTCTGGTCGGCGGAGGCGTACGCGGTCACGCCGTAGCGCCAGCCGAGCGGGGGCGCACCCGCCGGCGGGGCTGAATTTCAGCCCCGCCGGCGTTTGAGGCGGGGAGCCCCGGCTGCGGACCCGCGGGTTACGACGCCGCGACCCCGATGCGCTCCAGCGCGTCCTCGGCCCCGTACGGCTGGAGGTACGGCATCCAGCGGGGATCCCGGTGCCCCGTCCCGATGATCCGCCAGGCCAGCCCGGAAGGAGGCGCCGGCTGGTGGCGCAGGCGCCAGCCCAGCTCCAGCAGGTGCCGGTCGGCCTTGACGTGGTTGCAGCGCCGGCACGCGGCGACGACGTTGTCCCAGGCGTGCTGTCCGCCCCGGCTGCGCGGGATGACGTGGTCGACGCTGGTGGCGACGGCGCCGCAGTACATGCAGCGGCCGCCGTCCCGCGCGAACAGGGCGCGCCGGGTGAGTGGAACGGGCCCCCGGTAGGGGACCCGCACGAAGCGCTTGAGCCGTACCACGCTGGGAGCGGGGACGACCCTCGTCGCGCTGTGCAGATAGGCGCCGGATTCTTCCAGGGAGACCGCTTTGTTCTCCAGGACGAGGACGAGCGCGCGGCGGAGCGGTACGACGCCGAGGGGCTCGTACGACGCATTGAGGACCAGGACGTGCGGCACGGACTGCCTCCTTGTACGTCGGCGGCGCGTGGCTCGCGCCGGGACGATCTGCTCTCCAGTCTCTCCTTACGGCTGGTCGAAGCGCCACCACGCGCCCGTAACGGGTCCGAGGTGTTTTCAACCACAGTCAGTCATCCCCAGGTGAGTCTGGTCTCTCCCTCGAACACGGCACCAAGGTGAAGGGATTGCCCCGTTAGTGTGGTTGGTCTGCCCCACAACCCGTTCCGCGGGCAGACCGCTACACCTGGAGGTTCCCGTCGTGCCCTGGCCCGCCGCTCTGCTGCCGTTGGCAGCCGACGTTCCGGACGCGCCCGCCTCGGTCAAGGAGGCGCAGGCCAGCGTCACCGAGGCCGCGAGCTTCATCGAGCAGAACTGGGCCACCTGGCTGAGCATCGGCCTGCGGATCCTGCTGATCGTGGTGATCGCGGCGGTCATACGCTCGGCGGTCCGCAAGGCGCTGACCAAGCTCATAACCCGGATGAACACCAGCGCCGAGGCGGTCGAGGGCACGGCGCTCGGCGGGCTGCTGGTCAACGCGGAGCGGCGGCGCCAGCGTTCGGAGGCGATCGGCTCGGTCCTGCGTTCGGTGGCCTCGTTCCTGATCCTCGGCACGGCCGCGCTGATGGTCCTGGCCGCGCTGAAGATCGACCTGGCCCCGCTCCTGGCGAGTGCCGGTGTGGCCGGTGTGGCCATCGGTTTCGGCGCCCGGAACCTGGTCACGGACTTCCTGTCCGGCGTCTTCATGATCATGGAGGACCAGTACGGCGTCGGCGACAAGATCGACGCGGGCGTGGCCTCGGGCGAGGTCATAGAGGTCGGGCTGCGCGTGACCAAGCTGCGCGGGGACAACGGCGAGATCTGGTACGTGCGCAACGGCGAGATCAAGCGCATCGGCAACCTCAGCCAGGGCTGGGCGACCGCGGGCGTGGACGTCCAGGTCAAGCCCTCGGAGAACCTGACGCGGATCCGCGAGGTGGTCCAGCAGGTCGCCGACACCCTGGCGAAGGAGTCCCCGTGGGACGAGCGCCTGTGGGGTCCGGTGGAGGTCCTCGGTCTGGACGAGGTGCTGCTCGCCTCGATGACGGTGAAGGTGTCGGCGAAGACCATGCCGGGCCAGCAGTTCGCCGTGGAGCGGGAGCTGCGCTGGCGGATCAAGGAGGCCTTCGACGCCGCGGGCATCCGGATCATCGGCGGCCTGCCGGCCGGGGACGAGGAGGACGAGGCCGCGGCGGACCCGTCGGCCTCCGTCGCCGCCCCGTCCGCCCTGGCGAACCCGGCCTCCCCGCAGTCGCTGGCCACGGCTCCGATCCCGCCGCCGGCGGGCCCGCGGATCACCAAGTAGCCGCAACGCCCCCGCCGCATCCCCGCTGCCCCGCAGGTCATTCGCGAATGACCTGCGGGGCAGCGGCATTGACACGGATCAAACGGTGATAGGAAACTTACCTAACAGATCGCCTCGGTGAGGGAGAGACCGCTCCATGCCCGCAGCCACGCCCGGAACGCCCAGTCTGCTGCGCGCCATGAACGACAGGGCCGCGCTCGAACTCCTGCTGACGCACGGCCCTCTCTCGCGGACCCGCATCGGGCACCTGACCGGACTGTCCAAACCCACCGCCTCCCAGCTGCTGGCCCGCCTGGAAGCGGCCGGACTCGTCCTGGCCACCGGCACCGACGGCGGCCGCCCCGGCCCCAGCGCACAGCTGTACTCGCTCAACCCCCGGGCCGCGTACGTCGGCGGGCTCGACGTCACCCCGGGGCGCGTGCTGGCGGCCGTCGCCGACCTCACCGGCACGGTCATCGCCTCCCACGAGGTCCCGTACACCGAGGGCGCCCAGGCCGTGGACCAGGTGACCGAGGCCCTCGGCGGCGCCGTCAAGGCCGCCGGGCTGCACCGCTCCGACCTGCACCGGGTGGTCATCGCCACCCCCGGCGCCTTCGACCCGCAGACCGGCCGGCTGCGCTACGCCAGCCACCTGCCCGGCTGGCACTCCCCCACCCTGCTCGACGACCTGGCGGCGGCGCTGCCGATGCCCGTGGAGTACGAGAACGACGTCAACCTCGCCGCCGTCGCCGAACAGCGCCTCGGCGCGGCCCGCGGCCACGAGGACTTCGTCCTGCTCTGGAACGAGGAGGGCCTCGGCGCCGCCCTGGTGCTCGGCGGCCGGCTGCACCGCGGCTGGACCGGCGGCGCGGGCGAGGTGGGCTTCCTGCCCGTGCCCGGCCGCCCCCTGGTCCGGCAGGTCACCCGGGCCAACTCCGGCGGCTACCAGGATCTGGCGGGCGTGGAGGGACTGCCCCGGCTCGCCGCGGAACTGGGCGTGGCCGCGCCCGGGCCCGCCGCCGGCACCCCGCACGGACCGGACACCGCGCACAGCCCGGAGGTCGCCGCCGCCGTCGCCCTGCTCGGGCAGGCCGCGGCCGCGCCCGAGGGCGCGCACCTGAGCTTCCTCCAGGCGTACGCCACCGCGCTCGCCACCGGTCTGGCCTCGCTCGTCGCCGTCCTGGACCCGGAGATCGTGGTCCTGTCCGGGGCCGCGATCAGCGCGGGCGGCGAACCGCTGCGCGCGCTGCTGGAGGCCGAGCTCGCCGAACTGGCCCCCTCCCGGCCCCGGCTGGTCCCCGGCGAGGTACGGGAACGGCCGGTCCTGCACGGCGCGCTGGAGAGCGCGCTGGCCGCCACCCGCGACGAAGTGTTCGACACCTCCCGCTGAACCGCCCCACCGGCCCCGAACGGTCCCCACCGGAAGTTTCGTCTCCCGCAGAGAGCGAGCCCCGCCATGCCCAGAACCGGACGCCTGACCACCGCAGCAGCCCTCCTCGTCGCGATATCCGCACTCGCCACGGCCTGTACGGGCCAAGGCGCCGACACCGCCTCCGACGACCCGAAGGCGGACGTCACCCTCAACTTCTGGCACGGCTGGTCCGCACCGAGCGAGGCCAAGGCGATCGAGGACAACATCGCCCGCTTCCAGCAGGCGCACCCCAACATCAAGGTCAAGGTCACCGGCAACATGACCGACGACAAGATCAACCAGGCCCTGCGGGCGGGCGGGGACAAGGCCCCCGACGTGGTGTCCTCCTTCACCACCGACAGCGTCGGCAAGTTCTGCAACTCCCGCGCCTTCGCCGACCTCAACCCCTTCCTGCGGAAGTCCGGGGTCGACAAGACGAAGGTCTTCCCCAAGACCCTGCTGGAGTACACCCAGTTCGACGGCAACCAGTGCACGCTGCCGCTGCTGCACGACGCGTACGGCCTCGTCTACAACAAGACCGCCTTTGCGGCCGCCGGCATCACCGAACCCCCCAGGACGTGGAGCCAGTTCACCGAGGTCGCACAGAAACTGACCAAACCCAAGGGGGACTCGTACGAGCAGGTCGGCCTGATGCCCACCTTCCACGGCTACGAGACCAAGCCGACGCGGCTCGCGGCGCAGTGGGGCGCCACGTACTTCGGCGCCGACGGCAAGTCCAACCTGGCCGGGGACCCGGCCTTCGCCAAGATGCTGACCGCCCAGAAGGACCTGGTGGACAAGCTCGGCGGCTACGAGAAGCTGGAGAGGTTCCGCAACACCTTCGGTGACGAGTGGAGCGCCGAGCACCCCTTCCACCTGGGGCTGGTCGCGATGCAGATCGACGGCGAATGGCGGGCCCCGATGGCCGGGGAGGCCGGGGTCGCGTTCGAGATCGGCACCGCGCCGCTGCCCGTCCCGGACGAGCAGGCCGCCGACTACGGCAAGGGCTACCTCTCGGGCACGATCATGGGCATCGCCGCCGGCAGCAAGAAGCAGAACGCCGCCTGGGAACTGGTCAAGTACATGACCACCGACACCGAGGCGGTCGTGGCCTTCGCCAACGCCATCCACAACGTGCCCTCCACCCTGGCGGCCCTGGAGTCCCCGAACCTCCAGGTGACCCCGGAGTTCAAGACCTTCCTCGACATCGCCCGGCACCCGAAGTCCAGCACCACCCCGGCCCAGGCCGACGGCGGCACCTACCAGCTGACCTTCGAGGACTTCGCGTACGGGGTCGAGAAGGGCGACGTGGCCGACATCCCGGCCGGTCTCGCCAAGGCCGACCAGCAGATCGACACGGACATCGCGAAGGCGAAGTAGCCCCGGATGACCACCCCCACCCTGCGGTCGAAGCGCCGCCGCTCCGCCCTGCGCACCGCGGCTTTCATGTCCCCCTGGCTCATCGGGTTCGCCGTCTTCTTCGCCTACCCGCTGCTGTCCACCCTGTACTTCTCCTTCACCAAGTACGACGGCTTCCGGCCGCCCGCCTTCAACGGCACGGACAACTGGAGCTACGTCTTCACCGACTATCCGCTCTTCTGGCCGGCGATGCGCAACACCCTGTGGCTCGTGCTGGTGATGGTGACCTGCCGAGTCGTCTTCGGCCTCGGCGTCGGCCTGCTCGTCACGAAGATCAAGACGGGGGTCGGGATCTTCCGGACCCTGTTCTACCTGCCCTACCTGGCCCCGCCCGTCGCCGCCACCCTGGCCTTCGTCTTCCTGCTCAACCCCGGCACCGGCCCCGCCAACACCCTGCTGGACGCCATGGGACTGCCCACCCCGGGCTGGTTCACCGACGCCGACTGGTCCAAGCCCGCGCTCACCGCCCTCGCCCTGTGGGGGGTGGGCGACCTGATGGTCATCTTCATGGCCGCGCTGCTCGACGTACCGAAGGAGCAGTACGAGGCCGCCGAGCTGGACGGAGCCGGGGCCTGGGCGCGGTTCCGGCACATCACCCTGCCCAACATCTCGCCGATCATCGCCTTCGCCGTGGTCACCGGCGTCATCCAGGCCATGCAGTACTACGCCCAGCCGCTGGTCGCGGGAAAGGTCGCGGCGGGGGTGATCGGCGGCTCCGGCCAGCAGTTCGAGCCGGGCTACCCCGACAAGTCCACCCTGACCCTGCCGCAGCTCGTCTACAACCTCGGCTTCCAGCGCTTCGACTACGGCACGGCGTGTGTCGTCGCGCTCGTCCTGTTCGCCCTCTCCATGGCCTTCACCGCGCTCCTGATGCGGCGCCGTGGCGGACTGATCGGAGCCGGCGAGTGAACGCGCACGGACGCAAGGCCGTACTGCACTGGATCGCCGTCCACGCGCTCGGCGTGGCCGCGGCCCTCTTCTTCGTCCTCCCCTTCGTCTTCCTCCTGCTCACCTCCCTGATGGGCGACCGCCAGGCACTGACCCGCGACCTGTGGCCCGATACCTGGGAATGGGACAACTACGCCACGGTGTGGAACACGCCCGGCTTCCTGACCTGGTGGCGCAACACCCTGTTGTACGCCGGGCTCGGCACCCTGTTGACCGTGGTCTCCTCCGTGCCCGTCGCCTACGCCCTCGCCAAGTTCCGCTTCCGCTGGCGACGGCTCTCGCTGCTGCTCGTGATCGCCATGATGATGCTGCCGCCGCAGGTGGTCGTCATCCCCATGTACCTCTTCTGGGCCAAACAGCTCGACCTGTCCGGCACCCTGTGGCCGCTGATCGTCCCGATGGCCTTCGGCGACGCCTTCTCCATCTTCCTGCTCCGCCAGTTCCTGCTGACCATCCCCGACGAGTACCTGGACGCGGCCCGCGTCGACGGCTGCGGCGAGGTCCGCACCCTGCTGCGCGTGGTCCTCCCGATGGCCAGACCGGGGATCGCCGCCGTCGCCCTGTTCCAGTTCTTCTACGCCTGGAACGACTACTTCGGCCCGCAGATCTACGCCTCCGACAACCCGGCCGCCTGGACCCTCAGTTACGGCCTGGAGTCCTTCAAGGGCGCGCACCACACGAACTGGAACCTGACCATGGCCGCGACCGTGCTGGTCATGGCCCCGGTGATCGTCCTCTTCTTCCTCGCCCAGAAGGCGTTCGTCGAGGGAGTCACCCTGACCGGCGTGAAAGGCTGACGGCAATGAAACTCGCAGTGGTGGGCGGCGGTTCCACCTACACCCCCGAACTGATCGACGGCTTCGCACGGCTGCGCGACACCCTGCCGGTCACCGAACTCGTCCTGATCGACCCGGCCACCGACCGGCTCGAACTCATCGGCGGCCTGGCCCGGCGCATCCTCGCCCGGCAGGGGCACCCGGGCCGGGTGACCACCACCGCCGACCTCGACGCGGGGGTCGACGGGGCCGACGCCGTCCTGCTCCAGCTGCGCATCGGCGGACAGGCCGCCCGGCTCCAGGACGAGACCTGGCCCCTGGAGTGCGGCTGCGTCGGGCAGGAGACCACCGGCGCGGGCGGCCTCGCCAAGGCACTGCGCACGGTCCCGGTGGTCCTCGACATCGCCGAACGGGTCCGCCGGGCCAACCCGGACGCGTGGATCATCGACTTCACCAACCCGGTGGGGATCGTCACCCGCGCCCTCCTGCGGGCCGGACACAAGGCCGTCGGGCTGTGCAACGTCGCCATCGGCCTCCAGCGCAAGTTCGCGACCCTGCTGGACCTGGCCCCCGGCGACATCCACCTGGACCACGTGGGCCTCAACCACCTCACCTGGGAACTGGGCGTGCGCCGCGGCGGCCCGGACGGCGAGGACCTGCTGCCGCGGCTGCTCGCCGCGCACGGGGAGGCGATCGCCGGGGACCTCCGCCTGCCGCGGGCGGTGCTGGACCGGCTCGGCGTCGTGCCCTCGTACTACCTGCGCTACTTCTACGCCCACGACGAGGTCGTACGGGAGCTGGGCACGAAGCCCTCGCGGGCCGCCGAGGTCGCCGCGATGGAGCGGGAACTGCTCGCCCTGTACGCGGACCCCGCGCTGGACGAGAAGCCGGCGCTGCTCGCCAAGCGGGGCGGCGCCTTCTACTCGGAGGCCGCCGTGGACCTGGCGGCCTCGCTGCTGGGCGACGGCGGCCCGGCCCTCCAGGTCGTCAACACGTACAACAACGGCACGCTGCCCTTCCTCCCCGACGACGCGGTCGTCGAGGTGCAGGCGCGCGTCGACGCCTCGGGCCCGCGCCCGCTGGCGGCCCCGCGGCTGGACCCGCTCTACGCCGGGCTGGTCTCGCACGTGAGCGCGTACGAGGACCTCGCACTGGACGCGGCCCTGCGCGGCGGGCGCGAGCGGGTCTTCAAGGCCCTGCTCGCGCACCCGCTGGTCGGCCAGTACGACCTGGCCGAGGGGCTGACCGACCGCCTCCTCGCGCACAACAAGGAGCACCTGGCATGGGCGTGAGCCTCTGTTCCGTCCTGGCGATCGACGCGGGCAACAGCAAGACGGACGTGGCCCTGATCGGCCCGGACGGCTCGGTGCTGTGCTCCGGGCAGGCCGGGGGCTTCCAGCCGTCCCGTACGGGGGTGTCCGCGGCCGTCGACGTACTGGCCGAGGCGATGGCCGACGCCGGGCTGGACCACCGGGAGCAACGCGGCCTCGGGCCCTGCGCCGAACACGTGTCGGCCTGCCTGGCCAACGCGGACTTCCCGCTGGAGGAGCGGCAGCTGGCGCGCGAGATCAAGCGTCGCGACTGGGGGCGCGTGACGGAGGTGCACAACGACACCTTCGCCCTGCTGCGCGCCGGCCTGCCCGTGGGCGCCGAACCGCGCGGCGTCGCGGTGGTGTGCGGGGCCGGCATCAACTGCGTCGGGATGACCCCGGACGGGCGGACCGCGCGCTTCCCCGCGATCGGACGGATCTCCGGCGACTGGGGCGGCGGGGGCGGACTGGCCGAGGAGGCCCTGTGGTGCGCGGCCCGGGCCGAGGACGGGCGGGGCGAGCCGACGGAACTGGCCCGGGCCCTGCCCGCGCACCTGGGCCACGACTCGATGGCCGCGCTGATCGAAGCGCTTCACCTGGGCCGGATCCCGGCGGGGCGGCGCCACGAACTGACCCCGGTGCTGTTCGCGGTGGCCGCCGCCGGGGACCCGGTCGCCCTGTCCCTGGTGCGCCGGCAGGCGGACGAGATCGCGGCCATGGCCTCGGTGGCACTGGGCCGCCTGGGCCTGCTGCACGAGGAGGTGCCGGTGGTCCTGGGCGGCGGCGTCCTGGCGGCCCGGCACCCGCAGCTGAACGACCGGATCGCGGAGCGCCTCGCCGAACGCGCCCCGCACGCCCGGATCCACGTGGTCACGGCCCCCCCGGTCCTGGGCGCCGGCCTCCTGGGCCTCGACGCCCTCGGCTCCCCACCCCCCGCCTACGGAAAACTCCGTGCCCATTTCGGGTGAACCCGCCCCGGAAGGCCGCCGGTCTGGAACCGTGGCGCACGTGCACGCGTATTGACGGTGAAGGGGTGACGGAGGGCGCCCACGGGGATGGATCGTCCCGGATGCAGCACCGGGTGCTGTGGTCGACCGGCACTACGTCCATACTGCTGCGCAGGGGGTGCCTCCCGCCGTTGGCCGGGGGACGACAGGACCGAGGGGGAGGTCACGGTGGCGATCACATCACGCGCGCCCGCGCCCGGGGGCGGTGTTGCCGTGCCGCCCGCCGGGGCGTCGGCTCCGCCGCCCGACGGGCCGCCCGGGCGGAGCACCGCCTGGGCCGAGGGCGTGGAGCGGCTGCGCGAGGCGGCGACCACCGAGCCGGGCCGGCTGCGGATCATCGGCGCCGCACTGGCCGCCCTGATCGTGCTGTTCGGCACGGTGAGCGTGTGGGAGATCTCCGAGCGGACCACCGCCGCCGACGACGTGGTGGGCCGCAGCCAGCCGCTGAGCGCGGACGCGGCGAGCATCTACCGCTCGCTCGCGGACGCCGACACGACTTCCTCCAGCGGCTTCCTCCTGGGCGCCCAGGAGCCGCGCGAGGTCCGTCAGCGGTACGAGAGGGACATCGCCAACGCCTCCAAGCTGCTGGTGAGCGCGGCCGCCAACACGGGCGGCAACGAGGACTCACGCGAGCAGATCGCCCTGCTGAGCGAGCAGTTGCCGCGCTACACCGGCCTGATCGAGCAGGCCCGGGCCACCAACCGGCAGGGGCTGCCGCTGGGCGGCGCCTACCTCCGGTACGCCAACGAGCAGATGACCACCCAGCTGCTGCCCGCCGCGCAGCGGCTGTACGAGGCGGAGACCGGCCGGCTCTACGACGACTACGACGACGCCCGGTCCTGGCCGCTGGCCTCGCTCGGCGCGGGCCTGCTCGCGGTCGCCGGCCTGGTGTGGGCGCAGCGGCGCAACTACCGGCACACGAACCGGGTCTTCAACCACGGGCTGCTGGCCGCGACGGCCGCGTCGGTGGTGGTGCTGCTGTGGCTGGCCGTGGGCCACACGGTGGCGCGGTCCTCGCTGAGTGAAGCGCGGGCGGACGGGCAGGAGTCGATGAAGGTGCTCAACGACGCGCGGATCGCCTCCTTGCAGGCGCGGGCCGGTGAGAACCTGACCCTGATCGCGCGGGGCGCCGTACTGGCGGAGGACAAGAAGTCCGACAAGTACGACGTGGACTTCACGAACAACATGAACCAGTTGGACGCCGGGCTGGCGACCGCGCTGCGGCTGGCCGACGACGAGGCCGGCCGGAGCCCGGTGAGCCGTGCCGTGGACGGCGTGGAGCAGTGGAAGCAGCGGCACACGGCGGCCAGGGAGGCGGACTTGAAGGGCGACTACGAAGCCGCGCTGCCCCAGGTCGTCGGGGACGAGAAGCACAAGGAGAGCAGCGGGGCCGCCTTCGACACGGTGGACGCCTCCCTGGACCAGGCCGTGGCGCACGAGCAGCGGGAGTTCACCCGGGCCGCGCGGGACGGGCTCGGTGCGCTGGGCGGTCTGGTGACGGGCGCGGCGGCCCTGGTGGTCATCGGCGCGGCGGCGGCGGTGCTCGGTATCGGGCGCAGGCTTTCGGAGTACAGGTGAAGGCGATGCGGATACGAGCGGGGCGGGCCGCCGAAGGTCACGAGGGGTACGGGAGCCACGAGGGCGGTGCCGTGTCCGGCATGCGGCTGAGGCGGGCCGCGGGCCGGCTGCGCGGCTGGGGCGGTGTGAGCGCGATGGCCGTCGCCTGTGCGGTGACGGCCGCGGTCGTGCTGCTGCCGCTGGCCCACGCGACGCCCGACACCGGCGGGCCGGCGGTCCGCAAGCCGGCCTCGATGGCGGTGGCCCCGGCCGCGCCGTGGGCCCTGACCGACACCTGCCAGGACCCGGAGGCGAGCCTGCGCCCGTCCGACGTGGACGGGGCGGCCATCGCGCGGATCAAGGCGGCGGGCAAGCTCGTCGCCGGCGTCGACCAGAACAGCTTCCGCTGGGGCTACCGCAACCAGACCGCGGAGGGCAGCCGTCTCGACGGCTTCGACATCGACCTGGTCAAAGCCATCGCCCGGGACATCCTGGGCGACGAGAACGCGGTGATCTACCGGGCCATCCCGACCAGTCAGCGCGTCCCGGCCCTCCAGGAGGGCCGTGTCGACATCGTCGTGCGGACCATGACCATCAACTGCAAGCGGCTGGAGGACGTCGCCTTCTCGACGGCCTACTTCGAGGCGGGGCAGCAGGTGCTGGCCCCCAAGGGTTCGGCGATCACCGGGTACGACACCTCGCTGAAGGACAAGCGGATCTGCTTCGCGGCCGGTTCCACGGCGGAGGCGGCGCTGAAGTCGCAGTCGTACGGTTCGGTCCCGGTCACCGTGGCCAACCAGCTGGACTGCCTGGTGCGGCTCCAGCTGGGCGAGGTCGACGGCATCATCACGGACAACGCCCTCGCGGCCGGGCAGGCCGCGCAGGACCCCTCGGTGCAGCTGGTGGGCTCGCCCTTCACCCGGGAGTTCTACGGGGTGGCGATGAACAAGGACGCCTCGGACCTGGTCCGCCGGGTCAACAAGGTGCTGGAGAACTACCGCGCGGGCGGCAATGACAGCCCCTGGATGAAGGCGTACCTCAAGCACCTCCAGCCCGTGCTGCCCGGTGTGTCCGCGCCGCCCGCCCCCAAGTACCGGGACGGCTGAGGCCGGTGCCGGTTTCGGGCACGGGACCGGGCGCGGGCCCGGACACGGAGCGCGCGGAACACGCGGAGAGGGACACGGAGGCGGCAGCGGAAGCGGAGGCACAGTCGGTGGAGGCGGGTTCGGCAGTGATGGACCGGGACGGCGTCGACCGCGCCCTGGCCAGGCTGGGCGCGGAGCACGAGGCCGTCGAGACCTCGCTGCTCGCCCTCCAGGACCACGCGGGGCGCCGGCTGCTGGAGGGGGCCGCGCTGACCGGGATCACCAAGGACCGGTGGGCGGCCGCCGACGCGGACATCACCCGGCTGTGGACGTATTTCGACGCCTACAGCGGGGCCCTGACGGCCGCCCGGGAGGTCCGGGAACGGCGCCGCTGGCCGAACCGCGACGATCTGATCGAGCTGACGGAGCGGCTGCGCGGGCCCGGGGTGCTGATCGCCGGGGCGGCGGCGGAGGGGGTCGCGCTGGCGGAGCGGCTCTCGCTCGCCGAGCTGGTGGCGCGGATGAACGATCTGTACGCGCGTTCGCTGGACGTGGTGGTCGCCGCGGATGCGGTGTGGTCGGCGCTGCCGGCTCGGATCGACCTGCTGGCGGCCGAGCTGCACCGCACCCGCTCGCTGGCCCACTCGGTGGGGGTGCGCCCGGGTGAGCACCCTTCGGGCGACGACCTGGAGGACATCACGGCCGAGCTGACGCAGCTGCGGGCGCAGGTGATCGCGGACCCGCTGGCGTTCTGGCTGCCGGCGGCGGGGAGCGCGGCGCCGGGCGGTGGCCGTCCGGACACCGGGCGCTACGACCGGGCGGCGCTCGCGCTGGAGGACGTACGCCGGGAGGTCGAGGCGGTGCTGGACGTGCGGCAGGACGCCGAGCAGCGGCTGATCAGCCTGCGGGACGTGCTCTCGCGGGCGGATCGGACGCTGGCGGAGGCGCGGACGGCGCGCGGCGAGGTGCTGGCGAAGATCGCCGCGTCCGAGGTGCCGGCGGTGAGCGGCCCGCCGACGGTGCTGCAGGAGCAGCTGGCGGCGGCGGCCGAGCACCGGCGCCAGTCGCGCTGGCACCGGCTCTCGCCGCTGCTGGAATCGCTGGAGGTGCGGGCCGAGGAGGAACTGCGACGGGCCCGTGAATCGTTGACAGCGGTGACGGCGCCACTGGCGGTGCGGGCCGAGCTGCGGGGGCGGCTCGACGCGTACAAGGCGAAGGTGGCCCGCCACGGAATGGCGGAGGATCCGGTGCTGGTCGAGCGGTACGACGCGGCCCGCCGGATGCTGTGGAGCGCGCCCTGTGACCTGCGGGCCGCCGAGCAGGCCGTCCTGCGCTATCAGCAGGCGGCGGCGGAATCGCTTGTGCCGCAGCAGGCGAGGCACGAAGATCATCGACCCGAGCAGTTCCGGCCGGAGGGGCCGGGGAAGGAGGACGCATGAGTCTGGTCGGAACCGCGTGCGTTCGCCCCGGCTGCCCGGGGACGTACGAGGACATGGGCGGCGGCGAGCTGTACTGCGACACGTGCGGGCTGGCGCCGATCGGCTCGGTCGCGGCGGGTGCGGACGAGCTGGTGTCGCCCCCGACGGGGATGACGAGCGCGGCCCGGGGTTCGCTGGGGTCCGGCGGGTCCCGGGGGTCTCGTGGGTCGATGGGGTCGCAGGGCTCCCACGGCTCGGCGCGGTCCTCGGCCTCGGCCCGCTCCTCCCGGTCCTCCTCCTCCCGTCGCTCGGTGTCGGGGCGGCTGTCGCGGTCCCTTCCGGGGACGGCGTCCACCCGGTCGGTGTCGGTGCGCAGTTCGGGCTCGGCCGCTTCCTCGGGGCGCAGCCGGCTGGGAGCCGGGCTGGTCAACGTTCCGGAGGTGCCGCGTCCGGATCCTTCGGCGGCGGTCCTGGAGAACCCGGAGGTGCCGGAGCGCAAGCGGTTCTGCTCGCGCTCGGACTGCGGGGCCCCGGTGGGCCGCTCCCGCGGGGACCGGCCGGGCCGGACGGAAGGGTTCTGCACGAAGTGCGGGCACCCGTACTCCTTCGTGCCCAAGCTGAACTCGGGCGATGTGGTGCGCGGCCAGTACGAGGTGGCGGGCTGCCTCGCGCACGGCGGTCTCGGCTGGGTGTACCTGGCGGTGGACCGGGCGGTCGCGGACCGGTGGGTGGTCCTGAAGGGCCTGCTCGACACGGGCGACCAGGACGCGATGGAGGCCGCGATATCGGAGCGGCGCTTCCTCGCGGAGATCGAGCACTCGAACATCGTGCGGATCTACAACTTCGTGGAGCACCTGGACCAGCGGACCGGTTCGCTGGACGGGTACATCGTCATGGAGTACGTCGGCGGCAAGTCGCTGAAGGAGATCGCGAACGAGCGGCGGCGGCCGGACGGGCGGCGCGATCCGCTGCCGGTGGAGCAGGCGTGCGCGTACGGGATCGAGGCACTGGAGGCGCTGGGCCACCTGCACAGCAGGAACCTCCTGTACTGCGACTTCAAGGTCGACAACGCGATCCAGCAGCAGGACCAGCTGAAGCTGATCGACATGGGCGCGGTGCGCCGGATGGACGACGAGGAGTCGGCCATCTACGGCACGGTGGGCTACCAGGCGCCGGAGGTCGCGGAGCTGGGCCCGTCGGTCGCCTCCGACCTCTACACGGTGGCGCGGACGCTGGCGGTCCTGACCTTCGACTTCCAGGGCTACACCAACGTGTTCGTGGATTCGCTGCCGGACCCCGAGCACATCGAGGTGTTCAGACGGTACGAGTCCTTCTACCGGCTGCTCGTCCGGGCGACCGACCCCGATCCGGGGCGGCGGTTCTCCTCCGCGCAGGAGATGGCGGACCAGCTGACGGGCGTGCTGCGCGAGGTGGTCGCGCTCCAGACCGGCCGGCCTCGGCCGCAGCTGTCGACCCTCTTCGGCCCGGAACTGCGCGTTCCGGACACGCAGCTGTTCGCCGACGCGCCGGGCACGGTCGCGTCCCGGCTGGGCCACCGCCCGGTCGCCTCCCGGCGGGGTGGCGGGCTGCTCGGGGCGCTCGGCCGCGGCCCGGCCCGTCCCGCGGGAACGCACGCGCCGGGCGGCGCGGCGGCCCCGCCCACCGCGGTTTCCGGCGCGTGGGGGCCCGCGCACAGCGGGACGGCCCTGCCCGCGGGCAGCCTGGCCGGT
The DNA here is from genome assembly GCF_040651555.1 of Streptomyces sp. NPDC048424. NCBI lineage: Bacteria > Bacillati > Actinomycetota > Actinomycetes > Kitasatosporales > Streptomycetaceae > Streptomyces > Streptomyces sp. NPDC048424. The sequence goes on from NZ_JBEZKE010000004.1 coordinate 214,299, forward strand.
GCGCCCGGGCTGCCGGGCACCCCGCCGGGCGGGACGCCCCTGCCCGGCGCGGCGCACGCGCTCGGGACCACCGCCACGCACGTGGCGGGTGCGGCCGTGCCCCGGGCCCGGCAGGCGCCGGGCCCCGGTCCCGTACCGGCTCCGGTGTCCCCGGCCGCTCCCACCGCGGCGGCGCCCCCGGCGGGAACGACCACCCTCGACGCCCGCGACACCGCGCTGGCGCTGCCCGTGCCGCTGGTGGACGCGGCCGATCCGAACGCCGGTTTCCTGACGGGTCTGCTGGCCTCCGCGCCGGGCGACCTGCTGGGCGCACTGGCCGCGGCGCCCGCAGACTCGGCCGAGCTGCGGCTGCGCGAGCTGCGGGCCCGGCTGGAGCTGGGCGAGCTGTCCTCGGCCGGGCACACCCTGCTCGAGCTGGAGGCCCGGCATCCGGACGACTGGCGGGTGGTGTGGGCCCGTGGCATCGCCTCGCTGGCCACCGGTGACAACGAGATCGCGGCCCTGTCCTTCGACGCGATCTACGACGCCTTCCCGGGCGAGCCCGCGCCGAAGCTGGCCCTCGGGCTGTGCGCGGAGGTGCTGGGCCAGCTGGACAACGCCGCCGAGTACTACCGGCTCGTGTGGATCACCGACCCGGGATTCGTGAGCGCGGCCTTCGGGCTGGCCCGGGTCCAGCTGGCCGCCGGTGACCGGGACGCGGCCGTGCGGACGCTGGAGTCCGTCCCGGAGGCGTCCATCCACTACACCGCCGCCCGGGTGGCGGCGGTACGCGCACGTCTGCACGACCGGTCCCCGCAGGAGGCGCTGCTGGCCGACCTGGCGGCGGCAGCCGACCAGGTGGAGGCCCTGCGGCGGTTCGGGCTGGACCCGGAGCGGCAGGAGCGGCTCGCGACGGAGGTTCTGGGCTCGGCCCTGGACTGGGTACTGTCGGGTAGCCGGGGTTCCGACCCCGGTCGGACCTCGCTGCTCGGCAGTCAACTGGACGAGCGGGGCCTGCGCTTCGGACTGGAGCGCTCGTACCGCGTCCTCGCACGGCTGGCGCGGCGTGGCGAGGAGAGGATCGAACTGGTGGAGCGGGCAAACCGTTTCCGTCCCCGGACGTGGGTGTGAGTGATGTCGATGCATCGGCTGTCGGGCTGCCCCAGCTGCGCGGAACCCCTGGAGGAGGGTGACCGTTTCTGCGGCGTCTGCGGCTACGCCGTGACCGCTCCTCCCCCGGCTGCGTCCGCGGACCATCCGACCATGCCCATCCCACCGGCTCCACCGGCCCCGTCGGTCGCCCCCGCGGGCGGCTACGGCACCCCGGCGACTCCCGGCGCGCACCACGACGGCGCCGCCGAACCGGCGCCCGGCTGGGGCAGCGTGGCCGCGGCCGCGCCGACACTGGTCGACGAGCCGGCCGGCTGGAGCGCCGCCGCGCAGGAGCCCGGGCTGCTGCCGCAGCCGAGCCCGGCCGAGGCCGCGTACGGGAGCCCGGACCGGGCCGAGGCCGCGTACGGGAGCCCGGGCCACGAGGGCCCGTACGGCACCGGCACGCCCCCGGAGGGGACGGCGTGGGGCACGGGCGAAGCCCCGTACGAGACGGCCCCGTACGAGAACGTGCCGCAGCCCGGCGCGGCGGCCGGCGGCAAGACCTGCGTCGCCTGCCGGGCCGGACACGTGGACACCGACGGGTACTGCGAGCACTGCGGGCACGCGCAGCCCCGGGAGCGGGACCACCTCGAAGAGGAGCTCGGGAGCGTCGCCGCGGTCAGTGACCGGGGGCTGCGCCACCACCGCAACGAGGACTCCTTCGCCGTGGCGGCCACCGCCCTGCCCGACGGATCCGCCGCCACCGTGGCCATCGTCTGCGACGGCGTCTCCTCCGCGAGCCGCCCCGACGAGGCCTCGGCCGCCGCGGCCGGAGCCGCCAACGAGGCGCTGCTGGAGGCGCTGCCGCGCGGAGCCCACCCGCAGGAGGCCATGCACGAGGCGATCCTGGCCGCCGCCGCCGCGGTGAACGCCCTGGCCCCGGAGACCCCGGGCGCGCAGAACGCCCCCGCCTGCACCTTGGTGGGCGCGGTCGTCAGCGGCGGCCTGCTGACCATCGGCTGGGTGGGCGACAGCCGTGCGTACTGGGTGCCCGACGACCGTGCCGCGCTGCCGCGCCGGCTCACCGAGGACGACTCGTGGGCCGCGCAGATGGTCGCCGCCGGTCTGATGGGCGAGGCCGAGGCCTACGCGGACGTCCGCGCGCACGCCATCACCGGCTGGCTGGGCGCCGACGCGTACGACCTCGAACCGCACACCGCGACCTTCAAGCCCGACCACCCCGGGGTGGTGGTGGTCTGCACCGACGGACTGTGGAACTACGCGGAGTCCGCACGGGAGATGGCCCAGGTGCTGCCCGCCGACGCCGCGACCCGCCCGCTGCACAGCGCGCAGGTCCTCGTGGGACACGCCCTCGACGGCGGCGGCCACGACAACGTCACGGTGGCGGTGGTGCCGTTCGCCACGCACCCCGAGCAGCAACCGGGACCCGATGCGGAGCCGGGCCCGGCAGCACGACCGGAACCGGAAGCGCGCCCGCAGGTCTGACCCGCCTGCCCGAGCACCCTAGGAGTCCCACCGATGGCGAATTTCGCCAAACCGAGCGCCCCGCGCTTCGCCGTGGAGGTGTACCAGAACGAGTTCCTCCCCGAGGGCGGGCGGGACGTCCATGCCATCGTCACCGTCACCGCCAGCGGTGGCGCCGCCGCCACCCGGACGGCGGCCGCCGACGGCACGGCCGCCGTCGTGATCATGGTCGACTGCTCGGGGTCCATGGAGTACCCGGCGGAGAAGATGCGGGGCGCCCGCGAGGCCACGGCGGCGGCCGTCGACACCCTGCGCGACGGCACCGCCTTCGCCGTGATCGCCGGTACGCACGTGGCCAAGGAGGTCTACCCGGGCCAGGGCCGCCTCGCCGTGGCCGACCCGACGACCCGGGCCCAGGCCAAGGAGGCCCTGCGCGGGCTCAGTTCCGGCGGCGGCACCGCCATCGGAACCTGGCTGCGCCTCGCCGACGGCCTGCTGCGCGGCTCGACGGCCGTCATCCGGCACGGGATCCTGCTCACCGACGGCCGCAACGAGCACGAGGAGCCGGCGGTGCTCCGGGCCACCCTCGACGCCTGCGCGGGCCGCTTCACCTGCGACGCCCGCGGGGTGGGCACCGACTGGGAGGTGAAGGAGGTCACGGGCATCGCGAGCGCGCTGCTCGGCTCCGCCGACATCGTGGCCGACCCGGCGCACCTCACCGAGGACTTCACGCGCATGATGGAGAACGTCATGGGCAAGGAGGTCGCGGACGTCGCCCTGCGCCTGTGGACCCCGGTCGGCGCGGAGATCCAGTACGTGAAGCAGGTCGCACCCACCGTGCAGGACCTGACCGAGCGCCGCGTCGCGGCCGGCCCGCGCGCGGGCGACTATCCGACCGGCTCGTGGGGCGACGAGTCCCGCGAGTACCACGTGTGCGTGCGCGTCCCGGGCGCCGCCGTCGGCCAGGAGATGCTCGCCGCCCGCGCGACGCTCGTCCTGCCGGGAGCGGCGGGCGGGTCCGAGACCGTTCTCGCCCAGGGCCTGGTGCGCGCGGTGTGGACGACCGATCTGGCCGCGTCCACCGCCATCAGCCCTCAGGTCGCCCACTACACCGGGCAGGCGGAGCTGGCGCAGGCTATCCAACAGGGTCTGGAAGCCCGCAAACTGGGCGATGTCGATGGGGCCACGGCCAAACTGGGACGCGCCGTACAACTGGCGAGTGCCTCCGGCAACGCCGACACAGCCAGACTCCTGGCGAAGGTGGTGGATGTCGTGGACGCCGTGGCGGGTACTGTGCGGCTGAAAGCCAGGGTCGCCGATGCCGACGAGATGACTCTTGAAACGCGATCGACGCAGACCGTCCGAGTGAAGAAGTCCTGAGACCTGACGTGAAGACGCAGGGAGAAGAAGGGGGAAGCGCCGCCATGCCGACCTGCCCGAACGGGCACCAGTCCGCCTCCGACGACTGGTGCGAGGTCTGCGGCCACCGCATGGGTGCCCCGGAGGGGCCTCCCGCGGTGCCCTCCTACGGCTACGGTTTCCCCCCGACCGCCGGTGAACCGACCGCCCAGGCCGAGCTCTGCCCGCAGTGCCGGACCCCGCGCGAGGCCATGGCCCCCTTCTGCGAGGAGTGCCGGTACAACTTCCTGACCCGTTCGGCGACCTCGTACGCGCCGCCGGCGCCGGACGCGGGCCCGCAGCCGACCGGTGCGGGCTCCGTTCCCGGTCCCGGCCCGGGTCCCGGTCCCGGCCCCGGTGGCACGCCTCCGCCGCCCGTGCCCGCTCCCGGGAACTACTCCCAGGACCACTTCGAGTACCAGGGCTCGCGGCCGTCCCGGGTCAACCGGCCGGCCGAGCCGCTCCAGCGCGAGGACGACTGGCTGCTGCCGCCGCCCGCGCACGAGCAGCCGCGGGAGTACCAGCAGCCCGCGCAGCCCCAGTACCAGCAGCAGCCCCCGCCGCCTCCGCAGCGGGAGTACCAGCAGGAGTACCAGCAGCAGGCCCCGGCGCAGCAGCAGTACCAGCAGCAGCCTCCGCCTCAGCAGCACCAGCCGTTCCCGCCTCAGGGCGGCGCCTGGTCCGCGACGATCGGCCCCGACCGCTCGTACTTCATGGCGATGATGCAGCGCAGCGGCCCCGAGGCGGCGGGGCTCAACCTGCCCGCCTACTCCCCGGAGCAGCACCTTCCGCTCTCCGGCGGGCAGATCACCATCGGCCGCCGCCGCGCCTCCACGGGCGAGTCCCCCGACATCGACCTGTCGGTGCCCCCGGAGGACCCGGGCGTCTCCCACCAGCACGCGGTCCTCGTCCAGCAGCCCGACCTCAGCTGGGCGGTGGTGGACCAGAACTCCACCAACGGCACCACCATCAACGGCGGCGAGGAGCCGATCCAGCCCTACGTCCCGGTCCCGCTCACCGACGGCGACCGCGTCCACGTGGGCGCCTGGACCACGATCACCATCCGCCGCGGCTGATCACGCCTCCCCCAGGGGCCATACGTAGGGCCCCTGGGGATCGTCGAGCCATGACCACTGGCCCTCCGGGCTGACCGAGACGCCGAAGCGCTCGCGGGCCGGACGGCCCTCGCTGCGCCACAGGTCCAGGGCCTCGCGCGGGTGCAGTACGCCCGCCGTCAGCACGAGCATGAACTGGAACCGCTCGTTCTCCACCAGCTCGTACGGGAGCCCGTACGCCACCCCGCCCGGCTCGAGCGACGCGGAGGCCGTCGCTCCGCGCAGCGGGACGAAGTACGCCGAGGTGTGCAGGAAGCGGCCCTCCGCGAAACCGGCGTCCCGCACCGTGAGCGCGATCAGCCCGGTCGACAGCGGGGCCAGGATCCGAGCGCCCGGCCGGCACTGGCCGAGCCAGGCGTACGGGATCAGCGGCAGGGTGCAGGTCACCATGATCCGGTCGAACGGGGCCCGGGAGGGGCAGCCGCGCGCGCCGTCCCCGGTGACCACCGCCGGATGGTAGCCGAGCCGGGCCAGGTGCGCCCGCGCGGAATCGGTGATCTCCTCGTCCAGGTCCACGGTGGTGACGTGCTCCTCGCCGAGCCGGTGGCAGAGCAGGGCCGCGTTGTAGCCGGTGCCCGCTCCGACCTCCAGGACGTCGTCGCCGTCGCGCACGTCGAGGGCGTGCAGCATCTTCGCCATCAGGGAGGGCTGGCTGCTGGAGGAGACCAGCCGGCCGTCGCGCAGCCGGGTCGCCAGCGGGGTGTCGACGTAGACCCCGCGCAGCCAGCGGGCCCGGCGCTCGGGGTCGGGGTCCTCGGCCCAGAGCCGCTCGTGGCCGGCGCCGCGGCCGGTCCAGAAGTAGGGGACGAAGACGTGCCGGGGCACGGCGGCGAACGCCGCCCGCCACAGCGGATCCTCCAGCACCCCGGCAGCGGTCAGCTCCCGCACCTGGGCGGCGTGCGCGGTCTCCCGCAGATCGCGCGTCTCGGTGCGTGCGGTGTGTGCGCCCATGCCTCCACTGTCCTGCGCACGGCCTTCGCGTGCGAACGCGCGGCGCCGGCCGGCCCCCGCCGGCCCCCCGTCGGCCCCCCGTCGGCCCCCGTCGAAGAGTCCTAGGACCCCGGTCCTCCGTCCGGGTGTCTGAGACGATGGTCGGGTGAATGAGATTCCGCGGGGCACGGTTCAGGAGCAGACCTTTTACGAGCAGGTGGGCGGCGAGGACACCTTCCGCCGCCTCGTCCGGCGCTTCTACGAGGGGGTCGCGGAGGACCCGCTGCTGCGCCCGATGTACCCGGAGGAGGACCTGGGCCCCGCCGAGGAACGGTTCACGCTGTTCCTGATGCAGTACTGGGGCGGGCCGACCACCTACAGCCAGCACCGCGGGCACCCGCGCCTGCGGATGCGGCACGCGCCGTTCCAGGTGGACGCGGCGGCGCACGACGCCTGGCTGAAGCACATGCGGGTCGCGCTGGACGAGCTGGGCCTGGCGCCGGAGCACGAGGCGCAGCTGTGGAAGTACCTGACGTACGCCGCCGCCTCGATGATCAACACGGCGGGTTAGGGCCCGTCCTCGGGGTCAGACCGGACGGACCTGGAGGGCGCCCAGGCCGCCGGTGACGCCGGGGCGGCGGGTGGCGACGGAGCCGTACGGGGTCCGCAGCCGCAGCCAGGTCCCGGCGGCGAGCAGCGCCACGGGGTCGGGGGCGGCGGACACGGGGGCGGCGGAGGCGGGCACGGCGGCGCGTACCGGCCGCAGGAAGCCCAGGGACTGCGCGGCGTGGACGACGCGCAGCGGGAGTTCGGTGTCGCCGAGGGTGCGGGACCAGATCTCGCGGCCGATGCGGTCGCGCTCGGACCGGGTCCGGTGCTGCACGGGCAGGGCCTCGTCGCGGGCGCGGAACTCGGCGACGGCCGCCGCCACGGCCTCGCCCATCTCCCGGGGGCCGGGCAGCCCCGGCAGCTGCCGCCAGCCGCCGCGGGGCGGGAGCACCCCGGTCCAGGGCGGTCCGGTGACCGGCCCGGGCACGGTGGCCGCGGCCGAGGCCTCGTCCACGGACTCCAGGAGCTCGCCGGCGGACACGGTCAGGTCGAGGGGGGTGGTGACGGGCGCGGCGAGCCGCACCGTACGGATGGCCAGGACCTCGAAGGACGGTGGCCGTCCGAACACGCCGAGCGCACCGCCGCCCGCCTGGAGGCGGACGGCGGCGGCGCGGTCGTAGTGCACCAGCCGGCCCAGGAAGGCGGCGAGGTCCGCCGCCTCCCCGGAGTCGGCGAAGCGCAACTGCTCGTTCATGCCGCGAGGCGTCCTTCCCGGCCGCCGCCGGCAGCGGAAGCAGAGGCGGACGCGGTCGCGGGCTCGTCGAGGTACTCCTCCAGGAAGCGCCTCTCCTCGGCCGTGATGCGGCGGGGCCGCCCCGCGGCGAGGTCGTAGGGCACGACCACGGTCTCGGCGCGCACGTAGACCGTCTCGGGCGCGTCCTCGGTCGCCTCGTCCTTGACCTCGTAGCGGATGGTCAGGGACGCGGCGCCTATCCGGGTCACCCAGGACTCGATGAGGACCGGCTCGTGACGGTGCACGAGGGGCAGCTTGTAGTCGATCTCGTGGCGGGCCACGACGGAGCCGCCCGTGAAGGATTCGCTGCCCTCCCCCGGGGCGAGGCGGAACATGAAGTCGATCCGCGCCTCCTCCAGATAACGGAGGAAGACGACGTTGTTGACGTGCCCGAAAGCATCCATGTCCGCCCAGCGCAGGGGGCACCGGTAGTGGTGTCTGGCCATGACGGCTACCTCAGCCTCGGGTGAGCTTCTTGTAGGTGGCACGGTGCGGGCGGGTGGCGTCCGCACCGAGACGCTCGACCTTGTTCTTCTCGTACGACTCGAAGTTGCCCTCGAACCAGTACCACTTGGACTCGCCCTCGTACGCCAGGATGTGCGTGGCGACCCGGTCGAGGAACCAGCGGTCGTGGGAGATGACCACGGCCGCACCGGGGAATTCGAGGAGCGCGTTCTCGAGCGAGGACAGGGTCTCGACGTCGAGGTCGTTGGTGGGCTCGTCGAGGAGCAGCAGGTTGCCGCCCTCCTTGAGCGTCAGCGCCAGGTTGAGGCGGTTGCGCTCACCACCGGAGAGGACGCCGGCCGGCTTCTGCTGGTCCGGGCCCTTGAAGCCGAAGGCGCTGACGTACGCGCGGGACGGCATCTCGACCTGGCCCACGTTGATGTAGTCCAGCTCGTCCGACACGACCGCCCAGAGGGTCTTCTTGGGGTCGATGTTGGCGCGGCTCTGGTCGACGTACGAGATCTTGACGGTCTCGCCGACCTTGATGGCGCCGGAGTCCGGCGTCTCCAGGCCCTGGATCATCTTGAAGAGCGTGGTCTTGCCGGCGCCGTTGGGGCCGATGATGCCCACGATGCCGTTGCGCGGCAGGGTGAAGGACAGGTCGTCGATCAGCACCTTGTCGCCGAAGGCCTTGGAGAGGTTGTTGACCTCGACGACGATGGAACCGAGGCGCGGGCCCGGCGGGATCTGGATCTCCTCGAAGTCCAGCTTCCGCATCTTGTCCGCCTCGGCCGCCATCTCCTCGTAGCGGGCCAGACGGGCCTTGGACTTGGTCTGACGCCCCTTGGCGTTGGACCGCACCCACTCCAGCTCTTCCTTGAGGCGCTTCTGGCGCTTCTCGTCCTTGCGGCCCTCGACCTTGAGACGGGTGGCCTTCTTCTCCAGGTAGGTGGAGTAGTTGCCCTCGTACGGGTGCGCGCGGCCGCGGTCGAGCTCGAGGATCCACTCGGCGACGTTGTTGAGGAAGTAACGGTCGTGGGTCACGGCCACGACGGCGCCCTTGTACTGGGAGAGGTGCTGCTCCAGCCAGTTCACCGACTCGGCGTCGAGGTGGTTGGTGGGCTCGTCGAGGAGGAGCAGGTCCGGGGCCTCGATCAGCAGCTTGCAGAGCGCGACGCGGCGCTTCTCGCCACCGGAGAGGTTGGTGACGGGCCAGTCGCCGGGCGGGCAGCCCAGGGCGTCCATGGCCTGCTCCAGCTGGGCGTCGAGGTCCCAGGCGTTGGCGTGGTCCAGGTCCTCCTGGAGCTTGCCCATCTCGTCCATGAGCGCGTCGGTGTAGTCGGTCGCCATGAGCTCGGCGACCTCGTTGAAGCGCTTGAGCTTGCCCATGATCTCGGCGGCGCCGTCCTGGACGTTCTCCAGGACGGTCTTCGACTCGTCGAGCTTGGGCTCCTGCATGAGGATGCCGACGGTGAAGCCGGGCGTGATGAAGGCATCGCCGTTGGACGGCTGCTCCAGGCCCGCCATGATCTTCAGAACGGTGGACTTACCGGCACCGTTCGGGCCGACCACACCGATCTTCGCGCCGGGCAGGAAGTTCAGGGTGACGTCATCAAGAATCACCTTGTCGCCGTGCGCCTTGCGCGTCTTGCGCATGGTGTAGATGAACTCAGCCAAGAGAAACCGTCCGGCAGATCGATGGTGGGCAGATACACCCCATCTTGCCAGGCGTCCATACCCCGGGGGAAACGCGTATGGCCCGGGCCCCTGAGCCGGGGCCCGGCCGGGGAGGGCCGGTCTCACGCTGTGGTCACCGTCGGTCGTCGTCGGTAGCCGCCGGCGGCCGCGGCTCCCGCGTGGACAGGGGAGCCGCGGGCCTGAAAGGTCCGCCGGTCAGGCGATTTCCCGGCGCTCGGGCGCCTTCCGCGTCCTCACCCCGCCGAGGATGAGCGCCAGCCCCACGGCGACGACGCCGAGGTAAGCGGCGGACGGAAGGTCGACGACCTTGTGCATCCAGCCCCACTCCGTGCCGAAGAAGGTCTGCGAGGCGAAGCTGACGAGCCCCTGGGCTCCTATGACGTAGCCGATGCTTTCGACGGTGTATCCGATGGTTGTTCGCACGGATCAACCCTCCCGCGGCGGCGGCGCAGGGTCGTCCTCCGCAGGGCCGAAAACACGGTAGGCCGAAGGATGCAGTCTGCAATCGCTTGTGGAGCGGGGAGAGGGTCCGGTCACGGGCCGACCGCCGGCGGTCGGCCCGTGAGGGGGATCAGTGGGGGCGGTAGACCGTGAGGGCTTCCGGCAGCTCGTCGAGGACCAGGGCGGTGGGGGCTTCGGCGTATTCGCCGTCGTAGGCGAGCGGGGTGCCCGGGGGGATGTCGCCGATGCGGAGGCTGCGCAGGCGGGTGGCGGTGTGGACCGGGGAGCGGCTCAGGGGGCCCGCGAGGGCGGCGGCCAGCAGGCGGGGGCCGGGGCGGCCACCGCCGTAGACGATCCGGAGGTCGAGCAGGCCCTCGCCGAGGCTGTCGCGGCGGCGGGGGGTGGGGCCGGTGCCGTGGTAGGTGCCGTTGCCCGCGAAGAGGAGCCACACGCTCCGGGGCCGCCCGGCGAGCCTCAGCCGTACGGGCCGCTGGGCGCGCAGCACCCGCCAGGCCGCCAGCAGGGCGGCGGGGCCGCCGCCGATGCGCGGGCCCCAGCGCAGCCGGTGGCCCAGCAGCTCCGGGTAGGCGCCGATGCTGAAGTTGTTCAGGAAGTAGCCGGGCTCCGCTGCCGGGCCTTCCCCGGGGCCGGGGGAGAAGCGGCCCACGCCGACGCGGACGGCGTGCCCGTCGGCCAGGGCGCGGCAGGTGTCCTCGCTCCCGCCGAGGCCGAGGTCCATCGCGAAGTGGTTGAGGGTGCCGCCGGGGAACACGGCCAGCGGTACCCCGGCGCGCAGGGCGGCGGTGGCGGCCGCGTTGACCGTGCCGTCGCCCCCGCAGACCCCGAGCACGGCGGCGCGCCCGGCCGCCGCCGTCAGGGCGGGGACCAGTTCCTCGCCCGCGCACTCGATCACCTCGGCCTTGGGGAGCCGGGTGCGCAGGAGGTCGAGCCCCGCGTCGGCGGCCGTTCCCGACCCGGTGTTGACCACCACGGTCAGCCCGGCCCCGTCGGGCAGCGCGGGCGCCCCGGCGGCCTTCCGTTCGTCGCCCGGCACGACCCGGGCCTCCTGTACGTCCCGCGCGAGGCGGCGTACGACTCCGGCGGCGGCCACCCCGAGCGCCGCGCCCGCGACCACGTCGGAGGGGTAGTGCACGCCGGTGTAGACGCGGGAGAAGGCCACGGACGCGGCCACCGGAGCCAGCGCCGCCGCCCAGCCCGGGGACTCCAGCGCCAGCCCGGCGGTGAAGGCGAACGCCGATGCCGAGTGCCCGGACGGGAAGGAGGTGGTCTGCGGCTGCGTCGCCAGCTGCCGCACGGCGGGCACCCCGTCCAGCAGCGGCCGCGGCCGGCGCACGGACCACTTGCCGACGGTGTTGATGGTCGCGGAGGCCAGCGCGAGCGAGGCGACCGCGCGCCCGGCCGCCTTGCGGCCCTTGGCCGAGCCGAAGACGGCGATCGCCGCGGCGGCCCCGCCCCACAGCACGCCGTGGTTCGCGGCGCGCCCGAGCCGGGGCAGCACCCGGTCGGCCCCGGGCCAGTGCCGCCGGGCCACCGCGTCGAACAACTGCCGGTCCCATCGGGCGACGGCACCCTGCCAGGTCAGTTCCTGATCAACCATCCCCAGCCCCTACCCGGGCCGGCGGATCCGAATCGGTCCCGGCGGCCACCCGGCCCAACGGACCCGGACGGCCCCGACGGGCACCTTCGGCGGCCCGAGGGGGCTACGCCCCGTCCTCCTCGTCCAGCGGGCGCTTGCGCAGCAGCAGGACCACCAGGCCGCCCAGGACCACCAGGCCCACCGCCAGGGAGGCGATGACCGGAGTCGCCGCCGAGCTGCCGCTGGTCGCCAGCCGCTCCTCGTCCGGGGAGGTCGTCGCGACGGCCGCCGACGGCGCGCCCAGCGCCACCGCATCCGAGCCGGTGGCCGTGCCCGCCTCGGCCACCGGGGCCGGCGGCCAGAGCGCCGTGGCCGTGGCGGCGGCCGCGGACTCGCTGGAGCCCGCCACGATCTGCGCCTGCGCGGGCACCTCGCCGGTGAAGACCCGCCCGACCGGCACCTTGGTCGCACCGTGGACGGTGACCGAGGCCGTGCCGTCGGGGGTGCCCGCGGGCACCTCGAAGTACAGCCGGCTCCCGTTGACGGCGGAGTCCACGGGCGCCCCCTCGGCGTCCACGACCCGCACCCCCATCGCGACGGCCGCCGCGTCCGGGACGACCGACACGCTCCGCGCCCCGGTCCGCACGGTCACCGGGCCGAGCCGGGTGCCGACCGGCCCCGACACGTCGCCGGGGTCCAGCCCCAGCGAGGCCGGCGGCTCCGGCAGCTGCCCGGCCGCCCGCTGGAGGTAGTCGGCCAGCTTCTCCGCCGCCGGGTCGGCCGCCTCGACCTGCACCCCGTCCGCCAGCCGCCAGATCGCCACCTGGGTCCCGGCCGCCGCGCTCTCCGCGGTGAGCGCCCCGGCACCGGCCGCCTTGGCGAGCCCGGCCAGGTCGTTCAGCTGCGGGTAGGAGTGCTCCAGGACCCAGCGGATCCGGCCCGCCTCCCGGTTGCCCGCGAGCGGGCTGCCGCCCCAGCCGCTCTCGGTGTACCGGGACTGCGGCTGGGCGTTGCCCGCCACGCCGACCCCGTACGTCTGGAGCATCCCGCCGCCGTCGACCCGCATCTCGTACAGCCCGGCCGGGATCTGTCGGACCGATCCGTCCCCGGAGCGCAGGACCGCCTGCCCGTACGTCTTGAGTCCGTCCAGCACGGCGCTCGCGCCCTCCGGCGCCCGGGGCGCCACCGGGTCGGAGTCGGCGGCGGCCCGGGCGGCGGGTGCGGTGGCGAGGGCCGCGGCCAGCAGGGCCACCGCCAGCGGCCGGCGCGCGGAGCCCCGTACCGCGGCGGGAGGTTCGAGCGGAGCGGGCACGGCGGCGGAGCCGGGTACGGAGCCGGCATCGGCGCGAGGCGCGGCGCCGGCAGCGGGTTCAGGAGCGGAGGATGCGGGAACGGCAATCGACACAGTCTTCCCCTTCGGGCCAAAGACCCAGGTGCCCGTGAGTACCGGGGAATCCTAACCGCCTCGAACACTCAGACCACCGCCACCTTCTGAGTGGCCATCAGCGGGGTGTCGGTTCGCACCACGCGCCGGAAGGCCGCCGTGCCGCGGTTCAGGTCGTGCCCGATGGCGGTCGCGTCGATCTCCGCGGACACCCACCGCTTGCCGTCCCCGTCGGGCGGGTCCTCCCGCACGCGCAGCCGCCCGTGCACCACCAGCGGTTCGCCGACCGATACGGAACCGGCGAGATTGACGGCGAGCACGCGCCGCGCCCACACCGTGTAGAAGCTGGTGGCCCCGTCCGTCCAGGCCTCCTTGCGCCGGTCGAAGTACCTCGGCGTCACCGCGAAGCGGAAGCGCGCCGACGGACCGTTCACCGTCTCCTTGTAGTCCACCTGCGTGGCCACGCAGCCCACCAGCGTCACCTGGGTGTCGTTCATCCCGGCCGCCCTCCCCCGTCGTCCGTGCCCGTGCGGTCCATCCGTACGAGCTACGAACCATGCTGGGGCAGGCCGCGGATCCCCGCTCCGGCCTGTGGATTACTGGCGGGTTGTGGACAACCGGCTCCCCCCTGCGGCCACCGTGGCGTACTGCTCCCGCACCTCCCGGTAGCGCAGCAGCTCCGCCGCCACCGGTTCCAGCACCCGGGCCCGCCCGCATCCGGCCGCCGCCTGCCGCAGCCTGCGCTCCGCGTCCTGCCCGTACCGGCGCGCCGGGCCCCGGGCGGCGATCGAGCAGGCCCATTCCACGAGGGGCCCGCCGATGATGCCCGCCACCATCAGCAGCACCGGCGGCAGCAGCTTCGGCTCCAGGACCCCGACGATCTGCCCGACCAGCCACAGCCCGCCGTAGATCTGCACGAGCGTCATGGCCGCCTGGCCCAGCACGGCGGCCGGCCACCACGTGGGCCGCGGCGGTTTGACGCTGGGCACCGCGACCGCCGCCCCGAGCGTCACCGCGATCTCGTCGAGTGCCTCCGGGAGCCGGTCGGCGCCGCGCACGGCGGTCTCCCGGACGGCCTGGGCCCACGGGTCGGGCAGGCCGGCCACCGCCTCGTCGGCGACCACCCGTACGGCCTGTTCCACCCGCTGACGCGCGGTCACCTCCTCCTCGACCGGCGCCGGCGCGACCGTCTGCCCGCGGCTGCCGATCGCCGCCAGCGCGGCCAGACCCGCCAGGGAGCGCGGGGCGCGCCGGCTCTCGTACCACCGCCACAGCCGCAGCCACGGCGTCCCGCAGGCCTTGCCCGCGTTGCGCCGCCAGGCGCGCTCGGCGGCGAGCCCGGCCGCGTACGCCCCGACGGCCTCGGCGAGGCGGTCCTCGAACTCGGCGCGCGCCGCCTCGCCGATCTCCGGCCCGGAGTGCCCGTCGGCGACGTAGAGCGGCCGCAGGCGCACCGCCGCGCGGTCGACGTCGGCGGAGATCCGCCGGGTGGCGGCGCCCCGCTCCTGGGTGAACTGTCCGAGGAGTTCGCGCAGTTCCCCGACGCCCTCCCCGGTCAGTGCGGAGAGCCCGAGGACCGTGGCGCCGGGCTCGCCGTGCTCGCCGAGCGCGATGCCGTCGTCGTCGAGGAGCCGGCGCAGGTCGTCCAGTACGAGGTCGGCGGCCTCGCCGGGCAGCCGGTCCACCTGGTTCAGCACGACGAAGGTCACCTCCGCGTGCCCGGCCAGCGGCCGCAGGTACCGCTCGTGCAGGACGGCGTCCGCGTACTTCTCCGGGTCCACCACCCACACCACGGCGTCGACCAGGGCCAGGACGCGGTCCACGTGGTCCCGGTGCGCGCCGACCGCCGAGTCCAGGTCGGGCAGGTCGACGAGGACCATCCCGCGCAGGGCCTCCGCCTCCGAGGTCTCGCGGGGGCGGCGGCGCAGCCGTCCCGGGATCTCCAGGCGGTCCAGCAGTCCGGCGGCCCCGTCCGACCAGCTGCACGCGATGGGCGCCGCGGTGGTCGGGCGGCGCAGCCCGGTCTCGGAGATCTGCACCCCGGCGAGTGAATTGAAGAGTGTGGACTTGCCGCTTCCGGTGGCTCCGGCGATGGCGACGACCGTGTGCTGCGGGGAGAGTCCGCGACGCGCCGCCGCCTCGTCGAGGACCCGCCCGGCCTCGGCGAGGGTCTTGCCGTCGAGCCTGGTCCGGGACAGCCCGACGAGCTGGCGCAGCGCGTCGAGGCGCAGGCGCAGGGCCTGCGCCTCGGGGCTGAGCGGGGGCGCGGGCGACTTGCCGCCGTCGCTGCCGGCGCCGGAGACGGCCCGTACGAGCGCGTCGTCGTCGATGTCCCCCTCGCCGGACCCGTTGGTTCCGTCGGGTCCGTCGGCCCCGTCCTCCTCGATCCCGCCAGCGGCCCGGGGGCGCGAGCGCGCGATGAGTCCGTCGTCCCAGCGGTCGTCGGTGCGGTCGGTCAGGGCGGTCACCGCGTCACCTCTCCTTCTGCAGTACGGACAGCGCGGCGATCAGCTCGGCCTGTGGTTCCGGGCTCACTTCGAGCGCTTCGAGCGGGGCGAGCCGGCGGTCGCGCTCGGCGCGCAGCACCTGGTCGAGGTGGTCGCCGACGAGTTCGCCGCCCCTGTCGCGCAGCCGCAGGGCGGCCTGGGCGCCGATGCGTTCGGCGAGCTTCTCCCCCGCGGGCCGGGCCCGTTTGCCGCCGAGCAGGGCGGCGACGAGCAGGGCCGCGACGCCGTCGGGGTCGGGTGCGGGCTGCTTGTCGAGCTTGGCGACCTCTTCCTCGGCGAGTTCCTCCAGGACGCGCCGCCAGCGCCGTACGGCCATGCCGATACGTTCCCCCGCTTCCCGGTCGGGCGCGGGCAGGGTCACCGCGCCGGCGGCGGGCTCGCGCCGCCAGGCCTCGGCGATCCGCTCGTCGGCGGCGGCGACGGCGCACTGGAGGAGTGCGGCGAGGGACTCTGCGAGGGAGTCGAGGAGTTCGTCGGCGCTCGTGTCGAGGGGGTAGCCGCGCCACCGGGTCAGCGCGTCCCCGGCCAGGACGGCGCCGTGGTCGAGCCGGCCCCGGACCCTTTTGCCCTCGCGCCGGTACGCGTCCTCGACGGCCGAGGTCAGCCGTACGGCGGCGGCGTGCTGGGCGGCGACGGCGGAGGCGAGTTCCGGCATGCGCCGGCTGAGGGAGTCCAGCGCGCCGAGCGCGGTCCGCCCGACGGCGTACTGCCGGGCGGCCGGGTCCTGGGCGTGGTGGGCGAGCCAGGCGTACAGCGGGGCGACGGCGCTGGCCGGCAGCAGCCCGCCCCCGCCCGCCGATTCGGGCAGTTCCGGGACGGTGAAGCGCGGCACCTCGCCCAGCCCGGCCTTGGTGAGCAGGGCCCCGTACTGCCGGGAGACCTCGGCGAGCACCTGGTGCGGGACCCGGTCGAGGACGGTGATGAGGGTGGCCTTGTACTGCTTGGCGGTGCGCAGCAGGTGCCAGGGGACGGCGTCGGCGTACCGCGAGGCGGTGGTGACCATCACCCAGACGTCGGCGGCGCAGATGAGTTCGGCGGCGAGCGTCCGGTTCTCGACCACGAGGGAGTCGATGTCGGGGGCGTCGAGGATGGCGAGTCCGCGGGGCAGGCTGGAGACGGTCTCGATGCGCATCTCGCGGGTGGCGTGGGTGTTGCCGTGGCCGCGGTCGCGGGGTCGGGCCCGTGACATGGCCGAGGGGCGCTCCTCCTCTTCGTGGGGCACCCAGACGCGCATCAGGTCGGGCAGCACGCGCATTCCGGCGAACCAGTGATGGTCGTCCGGATGGCAGACGAGCACCGGCGTGCGCGTGGTCGGGCGCAGCACTCCGGCTTCGCTGACCTGCCGTCCGACGAGGGAGTTGACGAGGGTGGACTTACCGGCCCCGGTGGACCCGCCGACGACGGCGAGCATCGGCGCCTCGGGCGCCTTCAGCCGGGGTACGAGGTAGTCGTCGAGCTGCGCGAGCAGCTCGGCTCTGGTCTGGCGGGCGCGCGGGGCGCCGGGCAGGGGCAGCGGCAGACGCACGGACGCGACCCGGTCGCGCAGGGCGGACAGGGCATCGAGCAGCTGAGGCCGAACATCCAAGGTCACCACATGCGAAGAATGCCCAATTTAGGACCATTTTTGAAGCTTATACGTCCTCTGCGCGCCGACCGCGACTCCAGTGGGACATTCTGGGCACGACGGACGAGTGGGGCGCAGGCATAACGAGTGCACAACACCAAGGGCGCCGCGGCGCAAAAGCGATGCGAGAATCGCACCTGCCTGCGATTATCGGGACCGCTTCACGGAACCTCCACATCGTGGCCCGCGAGTGAAGCAACCGGGACAAGGCGGCCGGAGCCCTATCCTTGACCCGGCACGGACCACAGTCCCACTCCCACCAGGGGCTCCAGGCCCACCACGGCCACCTTCCGGCCCCCGTAGCTCAGTGGATAGAGCAGGTGCCTTCTAAGCACTTGGCCGCAGGTTCGAGTCCTGCCGGGGGCACACTCGTGAAGACCCTCCCGCGGGAGGGTCTTTCTGCTGTTCAGAGGCGGTTTCCCGCGGGTGTCGCAGACACCGGATGCACCCCCTCGGCGGCCGTGAGGGGGTCCAGCGGTGTCCGGCTGATACCGGGTTTTAGCGGGTGGCTGCGGAGAATACGCGGAGAAGAAGTCAAGCCCCTGGAGTGCCCGGATCCGGCAGCTCCCCTGCCCTCTCGAACCGCTGCTTGAGGTCGTCCAGCTGCCCGTTGATGCACCGCGCGTACGTGGCCAGGAGCACGGGGACGCTATTGCCCGCCCACTCGGCAGCGTCCGCAGGGGGGACGCCGGCGTTCAGCCAGTTGGTCAGGCAGGTGTGCCGGAGGTCGTAAACGCGGCGGGCGAGAGGTGACTCGAATTCGTGGGGTTCGAGGACCTCCTTTCGGGCCCGCCGCCACGCCCGCCGAATGACGGAACCAGCCAGGAGCCCCCCGCTCTCCCCCTGGATCAGGAGATCCCCGGGCCGCAGTCTCTCCCTCTCGATATGGGCGCGGAGGATCCGTGTGAGGGCAGGGCGGCAGGGCACCGTGCGCATATCGTCAGCGGCTCGCCCATTCAGGCCCCGACGCTCCCGGACTTCACCGGTGTCAGTCCACTGCTTTCCCACCTCCGGCTGAGCCGTGTGGATCAACAGTTCACCCCATTGATCACCGGCGGCACTGCTGGGCAGGCGGACGTCCGCCACCTTGAGCGCCACGACTTCCTCAGGCCGGGCCCCGGCGTAGTACATCGTGGAGAAGAAGGCGTGCAGCCGCCGGCCGCCCCTCGGCCGCGCGTAGATCCAGGCGAGGAGCGCGGCGGCCTGCTCCTTGTTGAGGAGCGACCGCTTGTCAACGGCAGAGGAGGTCTTCGCCGCCGCGGTGCCCTTGCCCTTGGGCAGCAGGTTCTCCCGTAGCACCTTCTTCTTGATGGCGTGCTCGATCAGGACGTTAAGGACACGCTTGTTCCGCCTGACCGAGCTGGGTGCTGCCGCACTGCCGTCGAGTTTCGTCCCGGCGGCGCGTAGCAGCCCTTCCACGGTGCCCTCGTCCTCCCAGGACGCCATCGTGAGGCTGTTGCGCTCCACCCACCGCAGGATCACGACGACCTCCGGTGGGGCCTCGGCGCGTCGGCTGGTGTTGAACGCGTACTCACGCAGGGCCCGACGGACGTCCACACCATCGAACATCGTCGGCTTGGAGCGGAGCAGGGCCACCGTGACGGGCGTGAGCGCCTTTGCCACGTTCCGCCGGTTGTTCGCGGACGTCCGCTCCCAGAGCTGGTCCACGAACTGAAGGGCGAAGTCGTACCACTTCACGCTGGCCGCGCCGGATTGGTAGGAAACAGGAAGACCCGTGGAAAGGCTGAACGCCTCCCCCTTGCGAGCCGCGGTCACGAGACCCGAGCGGAAAGACTCCGCGAGAGGCCCCGTTGCGAACGGCTTCCTCCACTCCCTTCCCTCCAACTCCCAACGGACGGTGTGGGTGGTCTTCTTCTTCCCCTCGTACACCGAGGTCTTCCACAGCTTCACGTCGTAGGTCGTATCCATCAGGCAGCGTCCCGCGCTCGTTCAGCCAGATTTCAAGGTCGGTGCGGCGGACACGGAGGTCACCGTTCGGCAGCTTCACGCAGCGGGGGCCCGCCGCTTCTGGCGCCAGTCGTAGAAGGTGGAGCGGGAAACACCGAGTTCGTCGCACACCTCGGGAACCGTGAGCATCACCCGGGACTTGGGCGCGGCGGGCATGAGGGTCCCTTCTCGGGGGAGGCGACGTACACATGAGTTGCAGGCAGGGATTGGGGCTGCACGGGCCCCCATCTGTCCGAGGTTCAGATTTCTGCGTCACCGCGTCGCCTGTGTCATTTTCCTGTCTGACCTGCGGTTTTCGGTGACGTAGTGGGTGGTGGTGTGTCATCTGCCTGTGCCACCCGTCTCGCCGGGTGACACCGGCAGACGACGGGGGTGACGCATGATGACGCAGCCGTGGGCCGTCTGCGTCACCGGTGTAGCCACAGGGCAGACGCATCGTGGACCCCACGCCAGGGCCGGCAGGACGCGGCGGCGGCTTCCGGGTCCTCTACGACGCCGGTTACGAGATCGACCACATGAAGGAACGCATCTTCGCTCGCGTCCCCACGGCCGACGAGGTCAAGCTCCTCAAGCTGCCCGCCGGCGATCCGGTAGTCGAGTTGCACCGTACGACCTTCACCGCAGACGGGACGGTCGTCGAGTTCGCCATCGGGGTGCACGCTGCGTCGAGGTTCGCCTGGGAGTATGAGTTCACGGTCCCCGACTCGGCCGAAGGCGGCGAACAGCTGTGATCTCTGAGCAGGCGTGGGCGGACGCGGAACTCATCTGGGAGTTCCACCAGATGCACCACGAGCCGCGCCCCTGCTCAGTCGCGGTCGGCCTCGGCACCACGACCTCGGCGTGGCCGACACGACGGTCGACCTGTACCAGCGCGGCATGGCGCCCCTGATCGTGTTCACGGGCGCCACGAGCCCAACGACCCGCGCGCGGATGCCGCGCGGGGAGGCGGTGCACTACCGCGAGCGGGCGTTGGAGCTTGGCGTCCCGCCTGAGGACGTCCTCGTGGAGCCCAACGCCCGCAACACCGGCGAGAACATCCGACTCACCCGAGCCCTGCTGGAGGACGCCGGCCGCCCCATCGAATCCGTACTGCTGATCAGCAAGCCGTACGAAGAGCGGCGCGCGTACGCCACAGCGCGGAAGCTCTGGCCGGAGGTAGAGGTCATCAGCGCATCCACCCCAATGACGTTCAAGGAGTACGTCGATTCCATCGGCGACCCGAAGCTCGTCATCGACATGCTCGTCGGCGCCCTCCAGCGCCTCCAGCTCTACCCCGATCAGGGCTTCATGGTTCAACTGCCTATGCCGGCCCCGGTGCTCGCCGCCTATCAGCGCCTGCTTGACGAGGGCTTCACCAGCAGGCTCGTCGCTGCTCCCACGCGATAATCAGCTGCGCCGAAAGTTGCCCTACTTGATCAAGTGCACTCGCCGCGCACGCGCAGCGCGTGCGGCCGCCGTCCGGGCCGTCGCTCCTGTCTTCGACCCGCTCCGGCCCGGCCGTCGGCCGCACGCCTGACAGCTCGGGTTGATGGGTGGTGAACCCGCTGTGGCTCGGGCGGTCGGCTCCACGGCTTTAGCCCCCAGGTCAGGGACCTCGTCGAGCCAGGCCAGGGGCCACTCGATCACGTTGCGGTCAGGCTCAAGAGCTGACCGAGTTGCCGGCAAGCGTACGGCCTCCTGATCATGCTCGACCCCAGACTGGGCAAGCCACCGGCCAAACCCGCTCCGCTCAACGGACTTGCGGCGGGACAGAAACGATTCACACTACGGGAGCGTCGCTATTCAGGACAAACGGCTAGCACCACTTCAAGATTGAGTGGTAAACAGGACCCAGCGGTTCCAGCGGTAGCGGTAGGTCCTTGGGGGATTCGTTGATTAAAGAGATTAGGTTCGCTAACTTCAAGGCGTTTGAGAACTTCACGATGACGTTCAAGGACGCTTCCCTGTTGGTCGGTCCTAACAGTGCCGGCAAGAGCACGATTCTGACTGCGCTCCGACTTGCGGAGGCGTGCCTGAAGCTCGCGAAAAGAACGCGCCCCAGTTCGAGTGACTTGCACGCTGGATCCTACTACCTGTCGTACCCCGTTCCTACGCGCGATTTTGCCGCTCTGAACGAAAGTGTGCGCCATAACTTTCGCGATGACGAAACGATGGTGGAGCTTTCGTGGCGGAACGGCTCTAGGATGCGAATTGTCTGGCCCGAGCGGAGTCCCTATGAAGATGAACCCAACCCGTTCTTCTATCTTCTTGACGCCCAGGGCAAGCCGCCCAGACTGCCCGCATCCGTGAAAACGATTTTTTCGACAATCGGCGTAATTCCTACACTCTCACCGCTTGAGCACGAAGAGCCGATCCTGGAAAGAGAAACGGTTCGCAAAAATCTCTCAACCCGTCTTAGCAGTCGGCATTTCAGGAATCAAATGAGACTCCTTGACCAGGCAGGCGAATGGGAGAGTTTTATCGATTTCGCTACACCTTGGCTGGCTGGTATCGAGTTGAGGAGGCCGGTAAGCAGGTACGACACCTCAAGTATTGACGTCTTCTTCACGGAGGTCGGCAATAGCTCGGAAAAGGAGATTGTGTGGGCAGGTGACGGGGTGCAGATTTGGTTGCAGCTACTGCTGCACATCCATCGCTCCGTGGACTTGCCGACGCTCGTCCTCGACGAGCCGGAGGTGTTCCTTCATGCGGATCTCCAAAGGCGACTGGTGCGGCTGCTGGAATCTCTAGATGCTCAGATCATCCTGGCGACGCATTCCACCGAAGTCCTTACCGAAGCAGATCCTGACTCTATTGTCTGGGTTGATAAGACCCGACGTAGGGCAGTGAGGGCACCTAAAGAGTCCAATCTTGATGGCCTGAACGCCGCCCTCGGAAGCTCTTTTAATTTGGCCATGGCGAAAGCTCTCCGAGCGCGTGGTGTGATTTTCGTTGAAGGGAAAGACGTCAGGACCCTTAAGCGACTGTCCAAGAGTCTGGACCTAGGGAGAATATCGGAAGATGTATCCCTCGCCGTTGTGCCCATGAATGGGTACTCCAGATGGGAGCACGCCGAGGCGTTCGGATGGTTTCTCCGGGACTTCCTAGGGAGCGCGGTAAAGGCTCTCGTTTTGCTGGATCGCGACTACCGCACGGACGCTCAAGTTGCGGAAGTCATCAAGCGTTTCGAAGGCGTGGATATGCACGCTCACGTATGGAAGAAGAAGGAACTTGAAAGTTATCTGATCATTCCGGAGGTAATTGCTCGACTCGCCAAGTGTTCGGTTGGAGAGGTGGAAGAGATCATCGAGAACGCTATGGCAGGAATGCGAAATAAAGTCATGTCGCGGATCCTGGCAGAGAGAGTGGTGGCCGAGAAATCGACAGGGCGGAGTGTGGCCACTATTAACGAAGACGGATTGAACGACCTGACCAAGAGCTGGGAGAGGGTCGAATTTCGCTATTCGATCTGCCCGCCCAAAGAGGTCATGTCCGCGGTAAATAGAGAATTGCAGAGCCGGGGATACAAAGCCGTGGCGTTCGATTCGATCTCCAAGTATGCAGGGGTGGATGAAATTCATCCTGAAATGGTGGCCCTTCTAAAGAAGGTCGAGCGTCTAGCCGACTAATCTTTGAACCGTGGGACCCGCCGCCACAGGTCAAGGCCAGCGCGCGTGTCGTGCCGGTATGCGATCGCAGGGATGTTCCCCGAGCTGTATGTCGCCCTGGGCCGTCTGCGGGCCGTGCAAGGGAGCTCAGGGGTTGTCCCGTGCCGCAGCTGCTCCGGTTAGGACCAGCGGGTGGGTGTCTAACTGGGTGACGACCGGCGCGAAGGCTGGCGGAGGTCCACGGACGGTCACGGACCTCCGTCGCAGGTCAGCGCCCGGGAACGGCGGCTCTCTCGTCGGCCCGGAATGCTTCGGGACGAAGAGGTCGTGGGTTCAAACCCTGGCACCCCGACAGAGCAGGCTCCTGTTTGGCGTTCGCTGTTCGGGGATGCCGATAGGGAGCCGACGTGCATCATCGGTACACGTACGCATCGGCGACCGGGGGAACCACGTGGGCATGCAGGAGCGGTGGCAGAGAAGGCAGGGTGAGCTGACCGCCGAGAATGAGGCTCGCGATGCCGAAGACCTTCGGCGACGCGATGCCGTGGTCGAGGCCGCGGAGAGCCCGATCGTGGCTGCGGCGGCCGACGCCTTCGCACGGGGCGACGGCTGGTTCGAAGCCGAGGTTGATCAGCGCAGTACGAGCGGCTGGTCGGTCTACGGGGCCGCTGCGGTGGACTTCGGTGGGCCAGCTCCCACGCGGCGCGAGACCACCCGGCCAGGGCCGGGCGGGGCAACCCCGCGGAGTGACCTGCTGTCGCGGATCGAGGATGAGGGCTGGTCCCTCCACACCGCCCAGTACGTCTACGTGCACCTCAGCGAGGAGTCCCGGCCCGACGGGCTCTTGTCGAAAGATCGGGTGGCGGTCAAAGGGAAGATCGTCGGCTTGTACCTGTTCCGCAGGGCGCGCTGATTGCTGGTCGGATGACGGCATCGTGGCGGAACTGACGCTTCCGGTGAATGCACGTGACGGTAGCCGTTCAAAGCAGTGAGGGCGCAGCTCTTTCCGCACCACCCCAGCCCTCCCTCCGCGGAGGGCTTTCTTGCAGGTCAGGGCGGTTTGGCGGGGGTGGCTGGGTCGCCGGGCGGAGCGGGCGCTCCTACGATGGGGAGGGCGCCCCCGGGGGCTCGGCGACGTCTGGGCGACCCAGGACGAAGGTGACCGGCCATGGCCAGGAACCACCCATTCCGGGGGCGGTACCGCCGGGCCACCGCACCCGCCGCGGCGGTTCTGCTGCTCGCCGCCCTGTGCGCGGGGACCACCCCGGACCGGTACGTTCCGGCCTCCCTGCGCCAGGACTTCGACTCGGCCACCGTGGAAAAACTGGACGCGGCGCTCACGAAAATCATGAAGGAGGCCGATGTCCCGGGCCTCAACGTCGGCGTGTGGATACCCGGCCGCGGCGTGTACGAGAAGTCCTTCGGCGTCGCCGACAAGAAGACCGGCACCCCCATGAAGGCCGACCTCCACACGAGGATCGGCAGCGTCACCAAGCCGTTCACCGTCACCGGTGTCCTCCAACTGGTCGACCAGGGCAAGGTCGGACTCGACGACCCCATCTCGCGGTACGTCACCGGCGTGCCCGGCGGTGACGCCATCACCGTCCGCCAGCTGGCCGAGATGCGCAGCGGCCTCTTCAACTACACCCAGGACAAGAAGTTCCTCGCGGGCCTGCGCGACGACCCGCACCGCGCCTACACCCCGCGCCAGGTCCTGGACCTGGCCTTCGCCCACCCGCCGAACTTCGCACCCGACGCCAAGTGGCAGTACTCCAACACCAACACGATCCTCCTCGGCCTCCTGGTCGAGAAGGTCGGCGGGCAGCCGCTCGACGACTACCTCCGGGAGCACGTGTTCTCGCCGCTGGGCCTGAACAGCACCTCCCTGCCCGGCGACGGCGTCATGCCCGACCCGCACGCCCACGGGTACACCGACTTCACCCCCGACGGCGCCGTCACCGACGCCACCACCTGGAACCCGTCCTGGGGCTGGGCCGCCGGCGCGGTCGTCTCCGACCTCGACGACCTGCACACCTGGGCGCCGGCCCTGGCCGACGGCCGGCTGCTGACCGAGGAGACCCAGGCGCAGCGGCTCCGGACGCTCCCGACCGGGGTCCCCGGGATCTCCTACGGCCTCGGCATCCTCGACACCAACGGCTGGCTCGGCCACAACGGGGAGATCCCCGGCTACGAGTCCATCGCCGCCCAACTCCCGGCCGAGAACGCCTCCCTCGTCGTGCTCGTCACCTCCGACATCGATCACGACGGCAAGAACCTGTCCTCCCTCGTCGGGAACGCGGTCACCTCCATCGTCACCCCCGACCACCCCTGGCCCGCCCCGGTGCCCACCGGACCGGAGTAGCGTGGAATTCCTGGCGTGGTTTTCGTGGCGTGGTTTCGTGGCCTGGTTTCCGTGGCCTGTTTCCGTCTCCCCTTGGTTTGGGGGTGAACCCCCGTGCTGTTCACCCATCGCACGGACGCGGGTGAGCGTCTCGCCGAGGCGCTCCGTCACCTGCGGGGGGAGGATCCCGTCGTCCTGGGCCTGCCCCGCGGCGGAGTCCCGGTGGCCTTCCAGGTGGCGCGGGCGCTCGGCGCCCCGCTCGACGTGATCGTGGTCCGCAAACTCGGCGTCCCGTACCACCGCGAGCTGGGCTTCGGCGCCATCGGCGAGGGCGGCGTACGCGTCATCAGCGAGGACATCGTCCGCAGCAGCCGGGTCCGGCCGGAGGACCTCGCGGCGGTCGAGTACGCCGAAGAGGCCGAGCTGGCCCGGCAGGCGCGCAGGTTCCGCGGCGAGCGGCCCAGGGTGGCCCTCGCGGGCCGCACGGTGATCGTGGTCGACGACGGGATCGCCACCGGGGCCACGGCCGCGGCCGCCTGCGAGGTCGTGCGGGCCCAGGGCGCGGCGCGGGTGGTGCTGGCCGTTCCCGTGGCGCCTCCGGACGCGGTTACCCGGCTGCGCACCGCGGCCGACGAGGTGGTGTGCCTGTCCACGCCGCACGCCTTCCGCGCCGTCGGCGAGTGGTACGAGGACTTCTCCCAGACCCCCGACGAGGAGGTCGTCGCCCTGCTCGCGCGGGCGGCGGCCGCTCCCGGCCCCGGGCCCGGCGCGGACGTCCGGGCCGCCGCGGTCGAGGTGGACGCCGGCGGCCTGACCCTGGCCGGGGACCTCGCCCTGCCGAAGGGCGCCGGGGCGGTCGTGGTGTTCGCCCACGGCTCGGGCAGCAGCCGCCGCAGCCCGCGCAACCGCGCGGTGGCGGCGGAGCTGAACCGGGCGCGGCTCGCCACCCTGCTCTTCGACCTGCTCACGCCCGCCGAGGAGGCCGACCGGGCCAACGTCTTCGCCATCGAGCCCCTGGCCGGCCGGCTGGCGGAGGCCACCCGCTGGCTGCGGCGCCGCGTGCCCCTGCCGATCGGCTACTTCGGGGCGAGCACCGGGGCCGCGGCGGCGCTGTGGGCGGCCGCGGAAGCCGCGGACGGCGAGGCTGACGGCGACGCGGACGCCGGGATCGGAGCCGTCGTCTCCCGCGGCGGCCGGCCCGACCTCGCCGGCCCGCGGCTGGCCGCCGTACGGGCGCCCACGCTCCTCGTCGTCGGGGGCCGGGACACGACGGTGCTCGACCTCAACCGTGAGGCCCAGCGCGCACTGCGCTGCGAGAACCGGCTGGAGATCGTCGCCGGAGCCACCCACCTCTTCGAGGAGCCGGGCGCCCTGGACGAGGTGGCCGCCCTCGCCCGGGACTGGTTCGCCCGGCACCTCGTGCGGTAGCGCCTGCGGCCGGGGGCCGCGTCAGCCGAAGCGGCCCTCGACGTAGTCCGCCGTGCGGGGGTCGGAAGGGGTCGAGAACATGGCCGGGGTGGGGCCGTGTTCGACGATCTGGCCGGGGGTGCCCTGCTCCGCGAGGAAGAACGCGCACTGGTCGGAAACGCGGGCCGCCTGCTGCATGTTGTGGGTGACGATGACGATGGTGACCTCGTCGGCCAGGTCGCGGATGGTCTCCTCGATGCGGCGGGTCGAGGTCGGGTCCAGCGCGGAGCAGGGTTCGTCCATCAGCAGGATCCGGGGGCGGACCGCGAGGGAGCGGGCGATGCACAGGCGCTGCTGGCCGCCCGAGAGGGCGCCGCCCGGCTGGCGCAGCCGGTCGCGGACCTCCTTCCACAGGCCCCGATGAGGACGGTGCCGGGGAGGACGGCCGCGATGCCGAAGCGGTGGGAGTCCGGCTCCCACGCGGAGGTGGTGAGGAAGGCCGGGCCGGCGTCGCCCAGCGCCTCCAGGGCGCGGCCGCCGAGGAAGACGCCGACCAGGGTCATGATGAGGAGCACCACGGCGCCGGCCCCGCGGGCGGAGCCCCGGAAGATCCGGTCGGCCGGGTCCCCGCCCTTGGCGAGGGGGCGGGGCGCGTCACCCCGGTCGGCGGGGTCGGGCGCGCCGACGACGGTGGTGGTCGCGGTGGTCACAGCAGGCCTCCCCCGCGGACGGCCAGCCCCGGCGCGTCCCCGGCGCCCGGCAGGCGCAGGCCGCGCAGCCGCCGGGTGTAGGTGACCCCGGAGGCGACCTGCGCCTCGGCGGCGGCGGACAGGAACAGCTGGAGGCTGTGCCGGCACTCGCGCTGGCGGCGGAAGGTGCGTACGGCCACCGCCACGCAGTGCTCGTCGAGGGTCAGCTGCCAGGTCCAGGCACCGGTGCCGGCGCCGGTACCGGCGACCGCGGCGGTGCCGGTACCGGTGTGGGCGCGGGCGCCCGTGCCGGGGGACATCACCACGAGCGCGGTGACCCGGTCGGCCTCCGCGCGGAGCCGCTGCACGGCGGCGCAGCAGGCCGTGAGGCTGCTGTGCACGTGCGGACTGCGCCCGAGCTCGTGGTTGTTGGCGCCGACGAGCCGCCAGGCGACGGCCTCGGGACCGCCGCCCTCGGCGTCCTGGTCCGAGCCGCGCGCCGGCGACTGGCGTCGTGTGACGTCCACCCACGACACGAACAGAAAACGTGGCCGAGACACCGGTCCGCCCCCCTTCCCCACAAGCCGTGCATGGCTGGAAATCGGCCACCCACCCATGGCCGCGGGCATGACAATCCACGGGGCGTAGGGCTCTGGGGCACACGGATTGGTGAAGCAGAAACGGAGAACGTGTGAACGAGAAGAGGAGGCGCACGCGCCGCCCGGGCGCCCGCGCGCCCCGGCCTGCGGGGCGCGCGGTCCCCTTGTGATCCCTGGGGGAACCCCCGGAGATCCCTACGAGATTCCGAGGAGCCTGACCGCCTGGTAGTACGTCCACGCGGTGCCCTCGCAGGAGCTCTTGCGACTGCCCGCGTACTGGGCGCACACCCGCTTCATGTCCGCGTGGAAGGCCTGGTCCAGCCGGGCCTTGGCGGCCGGAAACAGCCCTGCCGCCCGGTGGTTGCGGTAGCCGAAGTCGTGACGGGCGCAGGCCGCGGCGAAGGGGAAGCCGAAGGGGTTGTCCGGCGAGCTCGTGCACTGGTCGGTCGACCAGTCGAAGCCGTACGCCGCCCACGCGTCCCGGTGCTCGCGCGCGTCGGCCCACGCGTGGTAACTGGCGGCGCTGGGCTGCGTCCAGCGGCTCAGCACCAGCGGTTTGTCGGCCGGGACCTCCGGCGCGGCCCAGGCGGCCGGCGCGAGGGCGAGCACCGCGGTGGCGGCGGCGGTGGCGAGAGCGGGGACGAGACGGCGACGGCGCATGGAAGGTCCTCGGGGCCGGGGCGGACGGATCACCTCCGGCCAACTCCCGCGGGCGCCGCCCGGTTACTGCGCGCCGGCCCGACCCGAACCGGTGCCCCTCCCAGGTATGAGACCGGATAAGACTTCCGGCCCACGCGCGGTTCGTCCTGCGGAGGGACGCGCGAGGGGGACCTTCCGGCCGAGACTGGAGGTATGAACCGCCGCCCGCTCGTCGTCGCCGCCGCCACGGTGGGAGTCCTCGCCACCGCGGCCTTCGCCCTGCCCAACCTGCCGCCCAACCCCGTGACCGACACGATCGACCAGCGGGTGTACAAGGAGAAGGGCCGGCGCTTCGCGACCGCCGCCGATGCGCCGGTGCGCGCGAAGTCCGGGTTCGCGCTGCCGTCCTGGATACCCAAGGACGCCACCGACGTCCGCATACGGATGCGCACCAACGGCGAGGCCCGGATGATCCGGTTCACCCTCGGCGCGACGCCGCTCGACGGCCCGCAGTGCAGCGCGGGCGCGCCGAAGCCGCTGAGCGCCCCGGACCTGCACGCCAAGTGGTGGCCGGGCGGCCTCCGGGCCGAGGTGCGTTCCGAGTGCCGCGACGCCCACCAGTACCAGGTCGCGGTGCGCGGCAAGCGCGTCTACGCCTGGACCGACGGCACCCCGTCCCCGGTCGGCAGGAACTAGGCTCCGCCCGGGCGGACTTCACGGGTCCGGGTGGAGCCTGGACGGCCTAGCTGCGGGTCAGCGCCGTCGCGGTGGCTCGGGCGAAGCCTTCGGGGTTGTCCAGCATGATGTTGTGCCCGCAGTCGGGGACCGGCACCACGGCCACGCCCGCCGCCTCCAGGGCGTCGGCGCCGAGAAGCGGGCCGTCCGCCTCGGGCAGCAGGTAGCTGCGCGGGATCTTCAGCTCCAGCAGCAGCTCGCGCATGGTCGGCGTGGTGCCGGCGACGAGGTGGACGGCCGTGCGGTGGAGGGCCGTCCGGTCCGCGAGCCGCATCGTGGACCACCAGTGCGCGCCGGCCCGGTCGCGCACCTCGGCCCAGCCGCCGGCCAGGAACTCCTCCTCGGTGTAGGCGGCGATCCCGCGGCTGCCGGCCGCGCCCGGGACGCGCGGCAAGGGATCGAGGTTGGCGTCGACGAGCACCAGCCGCGCCACCAGGTGCGGATGGCGGTCGGCGAGCACGATGGCCACGGCTCCGCCCATGCTGTGCGCGATCAGCTCGGCGCCTTCCACCCGGGCTTCGACGAGGGCGGCCGCGAGCGTGTCGGCATGCGCTTCGAGGGTGTAGTCGAAGCCCTCGGGCCGGTCGCTGTGCCCGTGGCCCAGCAGATCGACCAGCAGGGAGCGCCGCCCCGCCAGCAGCGGATGCGTGGCGCTCGCCGCGAAGTAGGCCGGCGAGGTGGCCCCGAGCCCGTGCACGTACACGCGGGCCGGCTCCTCCCCCGGCAGCTCGACCCAGCGGATCCGGTCCCCCTCCGGAGTGACGACGGCACTTCTCACGAGGCTCCCCCTCAGTCGGTCTTCGACGGAAGAGCAACGCTAGGCCCTGTCCCAGCGCCGGGACCGGGGAGGTTCGACGGGGTCGCGGCGCCGGCCGGTCCCGCGGCCGTCCGGTCGGGAGTTTCCGCCCGCCCGCCGCGCCGCGCCGGACTTCGGCTCACCAGCCGTCATGCGCGCATTATCGTGGCCGCCATGGACATCCGCCGGGCCCTCACCCCCGCCGAGCTCTCCGCCGCAGAATCCCTCCTCGACGGGCCCGCCCGCGAGGAGTGGTCCGAGCGGTTCCTCGCCGCCCCGGGGCACGTGATGCTCATCGCCTACGTCGACGACGTGCCCGCGGGGATGGTCTCCGGCATCGAGATGAGCCACCCCGACAAGGGCACCGAGATGTGCCTGTACGAGCTGTCCGTGGACGAGGGGTACCGCCGCCGCGGGATCGGCCGCGCCCTGACCCTGGCCCTCGCCGACGAGGCGAAGGCCCGCGGCTGTTACGGCATGTGGGTGGGGGCCGACACCGACAACGAGGCCGCCCTGGCCACCTACGACGCCGCCGGCGCCCGCGACGAGGGCGTCTTCGCGATGCGCGGCTGGCCCCTCACCCCGTAGCCCGCGCGGCGGCGTGTCGTGCGCCCACTCGGCGCACCCTCCGCGCGCCCGCGCCGCCGCTCGCCGAGCATCGGCCGCATGACCGTATTCGCCCCGCTCCTCCCCGCCGCCGTCGCGCTCCTCGCGGCGGCCACCACGGCCGCCGCGCTGCCGCCGCACCCGGCCTCCGCCACGTCCGCCTCCGCCGAAGCCACCGTCGCCCCCTACGTCGTCGTCCTCAAGGACACCAGCTCGCGCGCCCCGGCCCGCGCCCTGGCCGCCGAGGCCGCGGACTCCGGAGACGAGGTCGGGCCGGTCTACGAGGCCGCCCTCAACGGCTTCGCCGTCCGTACCACCGCCGCCCGGGCCGCCGCCCTGGCCGCCGACCCCCGGGTGGCCTCCGTGGAGCCGGACGCGGAGTTCCACACCAGCGCCGCCGCCACCACCAACTCCCCCTCCGCCGCCTCCGCCGACACCCCCGGCAGCCAGCCGCAGGCCCAGGCGTCCGCGCCCTGGCCGCTGGACCGCATCGACCAGCGCGAACTCCCGCTCGACGGCTCGTACACGTACCCCACGAGGGCCGAGGGCGTCACCGTCTACATCGTCGACACCGGGATCAACACCCTCCACCAGGAGTTCGGCGGCCGCGCCCGGTTCGGTTACAACGCGGTGTTCCTCGGGAGCTCCCGCGACTGCAACGGGCACGGCACGCACGTCGCGGCGACCGTGGGCGGGGAGACGTACGGGGTCGCGAAGGGGGTCTCGCTCGTCGGGGTGAAGGTGGCCGACTGCCGCGGTTCCGGGAACCTGTCGGCCATCCTCAAGGGCCTCGACTGGGTGGTGAAGGACGCGGCGAAGGCCCCGGGCACCCCGGCGGTGGCCAACATGAGCATGGGCGGCACCCCGAGCTACGCCCTCGACTCGGCGGTGATCCGGGCCGTGGCCTCCGGGATCACCTTCACCGTGGCCGCGGGCAACGACGGCAAGGACGCCTGCACGGGCTCCCCCGCCCGCGTCCCGCAGGCGCTCACGGTCGGCGCGACCGACGCCTCGGACCGGCACGCTCCGTTCTCCAGCCACGGCCCGTGCGTGGACCTCTCGGCCCCGGGCGTCGGCGTCACCTCGGCCTGGAAGGACTCCGCCACCGCCACCGCCCGCGCCTCCGGCACCTCGATGGCCGCCCCGCACGTGGCGGGGGTCGCCGCGCTCGTCCTGGCGGGCGGTACGGCACGCACTCCGGCCCAGGTGTCCGAGGCGCTGCTGCACGGCGCCGTGCCCGACCGGATCACCGGGCTCCCGGCCGACACCCCGAACCGGCTGCTCCACCTCCCCACCGACCGCTAGCCCCCCCCCGCTCGCCCCACACGCCCCGCTCACGCCGCTCGCCCCGCTCATCCCGCACCGCCGACGCACCCCGACCAGTCGGTATCCGACGGGCCATCAGACTCCCCCTGATGGCCCATCAATTTCTGTGTGCTTCGGGCGAAAGCAAGTCATTGACTTCTCATCACCGCGACGCGTCAATATCGGCCACCGCACCGGCTCGGCCTCCCCCACACAGCGGGTGGGGGGAGGGGTTCGTCATGACGAAGGAGTCGCGACCCAGTGAGTACGAGAACGCTCAGACGAAGAGTGCTGGCCGGGGCGGGAGCCCTGTCTCTGGCCCTGACGGGCGGCGTGGTGGGCCTGTCAGGCTCCGCGCAGGCCGCGACGAAGACCACCGCCGTCTTCGAGAACTGCGACGCCCCGGCGCCGCAGCCGGACGGCTCGGGCAACCAGAACTGGACGGTGACCCTGCCCGACGGAGCCAAGGCCGGCGACGTCGTCCCGATCACGATCGACCCGGGCGCGAGCCCGCTGATCCCCGGGTTCTCCGTCACCACGGTGAACACCTCCAAGATCACCCTCAAGGTCGGGACGACCACCCAGGTGGTCACCAGCCCGCCCGAGACCGTCAGCGTCGTGGCCGGGCAGCCGCTCGACCCCAAGGCCTTCTCCGGAACGATCAAGATCCCGGACGGCACCGAGGGCACCACGGTCAACGTCGCGCTCGACCTCGCGGTGACCGACGCGGACCTCTCCGGTTCGGTCTTCACCACCACCTGTACCCCGGCGCCCCGTCCGAGCGCCTCGCTCGGCTCGGTCGCGGTCGAGGCCCTGCCCAAGGACCCGATCACGACGAAGCTGACGCCCAACAGCGGCCCGGCGGGCCAGGAGGTCGTCGTCAGCGGCGCCAACATGCCGCCCGGCGCCGTCACCTGCTCCGCCCTGCTCGCGGGCACGCCGACCGGTGACAACGGCACCGGCACCGCGGACGCCGCCGGCGTGGCCACCTGCACCCTCACGGTCACCAAGAAGGCCGACACGATCAAGATCAACGGTGCGACCACCTCCAAGCCGTTCGTGTTCGTGGAGGAGCAGGCCGGCGTCAAGAACCCTGTCGACGTCGAGGTCCTCCCCGGACCGCTGGCCCTCGGCCCGAAGGACGGCCAGCCGGCCGTCAGCTTCGGCTCGGTCACCATCAACGGCAAGGCCCAGTCGGTGGTCGGCGTCTTCAACGCCGCGACCGTCCAGGACTTCCGCGGCGGCTCGCTCGGCTGGGACGTGACGGCGACGCGTACGCCGTTCCTGAACCAGGCCACCGGCCACTCGATGGCGAAGGCGCAGATCGGCATCCAGCCGTCCTGCACCGTGACCAACCCGGACAGCCCGAGCACCTGCACCGCGGGCACGCCCGGCGCGATCTCCGACGTCCCGATGAAGGTGGCCTCCCAGGCCGCCGGCGGGGACGAGCTGACCGGCGGTGAGTTCGCCGTGGGCGGCGCCGGGATGATCCAGCTCCCGCCGTTCATGTTCGCCGACACCTACCAGACGGTCGTGACCTTCTCGATCGCCTGACCCGTACGGCCCGCTCCACCAGGGTGGTGCGACGCTCCGGCGCCGCACCACCCCTTCCCCTTCCGGCGCCGACTGGAGACCGCCCATGCGCACCCGCAGCCGTACGCGTAGCCGTACCCGCACCCCGCTCCACGGCCTGCTCCACGGGCTGCTGCTCAGCCTGCTGCTCCTGGGTGCGGGCCTGCTCCCGGCCGGTGCGGCGAGGGCCGCGGACAACGGCACCTGGGGGGTCTTCCCCACCCCCGCGGCCGGTGCCGCGATGACCGACCGCGCGTACTTCTTCCACCAGGGCACCGCCGGGACCGCCCTCGGCGACAGCGTGACGATCCTCAACTCCTCCGACAAGGACCTGACGTTCCAGATCTTCGCCACCGACGCGATGAACACCCCGGCGGGCGGCGCCTTCGCACTGCTCCCGGTGGAGACCAGGCCCAAGGACGTCGGCGCGTGGATCGCGCTGCCGCCGGAGACCGCGGGCACCGTCACCGTGCCGGCCAAGGGCCGCAAGGACATCCCGTTCACCGTGAAGGTCCCGGCGGACGCGACGCCCGGTGACCACGTCGGCGGGATCGTCGCCCTGAACACGGCCGTGGAGGGCGTGCAGCAGGACGGCAAGGTCCAGGTCGGGGTGAAGCGCTCGGTGGGCGCCCGGCTGTACTTCCGGGTGCCGGGGCCGCTGACTCCGGGGCTGAGCGTGGAGGACGTGCGGATCAACCGGTCGGCGCCGCTGCTGCCCTGGGTGCGAAGCGCCCGCGCCACGGTCTCGTACGCACTGGTCAACCGGGGCAACGTGGTCGTCGAGCCCACGGTGACGGTCTCCGCCGAGGGCCTGTTCGGGCGCCGGGTGCTGGACCGGCCGGCCCGCGAGCTGAGGCTGACCCTGCTGCCCGGGCAGCGCATCGAGCTGACCGAACCCTGGCCGGACGCCCCCCAGTCCGACTGGGTGACCGTCAGGATCACGGCGGGCGCGACCGCCCACCCCGATCTGGTCTCGCGGTCCGAAACCGACTTCATCGCCGTCCCCTGGCCGGCCGTGGGCCTGTTCCTCGTCGTGGCGGGCGCCGGGCTCACCCTGTGGGCGCTGCGCCGCCGGCGCCGCACGGAACACGAACAGCAGGAGTCCGCCCCGGACTTGGCTCAGACGCGCTGACCGGCGAAGGTGTCCCAGGGTGACGGTATTCGGCCATCACCCTGGGGCGGGGAGGCACCTTCGATGGAACGACAGCACGGCGACGCGGCCAAGGGCACGGGTCTGCTGACCCGCATCGAGCGCGCGCTGGGCACGGGCACCGCCGTCTACCTGCCGGGCGACGGCTGGATCCGGCTCACCCTCCCGCTCGACGACGGCGGCCCCGCCCCCGTCACGGTCGACGTGATCGCGGACACCAGACGGACACCGCGGGGCATCGCGTACCTGCTGCCGGGCGGCGGGCTGAACTTCGCGGCGGAGTTCTTCACCCCGGGCGGCCCGGACGGCCACAGCCTCGCGCACGAGCTGCGCGGCCGCGGCCTGCTCGTGGTCGGGGTCACCCCGCGCGAGGACGCGGCGGCCGCCGCCGACATCACCGCCGACTGGGGGCTCGCGGCGCACCGCCGGGACCTGGCGCGGGTGGTGGGCGCGCTGGACTCCGTACTGGGGCTGCCCTACCAGTACGCCGGGCATTCCGCCGGGGCCGCCCTCGCCCTGGACGCGGCCTCGCACGACACCTCGCCGCGGCTGCGCCGGGTGCTGGTCCTCGACACCACCGGCCCGTACACCGGTGACCTCGCGGTGCGCGCGGCCGATACCCGCGACGCGTACGCCACCCAGCTCGCGCAGGGCGGCCACACCGTCGACCCGGGACTCGCGGCCGTGATCGCCAAGGCGGTGGCCGACCCGGACGGCGTCTCCCCGGTGCCCTGGCCGGCGGACCCGACCCGGCGCTTCACCCACGCCGGGCTCGCCCACTTCGCACTGATCCGCACCGCCGCCCTCCCCGGGCCGGCGAACTGGATCTACGCCCAGGGGCACAGCGCCGGGAGCTACACCTTCGGCGCCACCCCGGCCGAGGACCGGTTCGCCCTCACCCACACCCCGCTGGCCACCTGGCACGCGGCCACCGCCGCCCTCGGGAGCGGGCTCCTGCCGACGGCCCTGATGCGGGACCTCGCCGCGGTCTGGGCGGGCGACGACGCCACGTACCGGATCGCCTGGGACCGGATCCGCGCCGAGGTGGCCTGGGTCAACACCGAGCTGGGCCGCGGTGACCACCCGCGCGGCGCGGAGCTGATCCGCGCCGCCGGCAACGACCGCGTCTCCTTCACGGTGGTCCCGGGCTACGGCCACGGCGACGCGGTCTGGGGCACGGGGGCGGCGAAGGACGTCTGGTCGCTGCTCTGAGGCTCTGGAACGCGGCTCGCCCCCCGCGGTGAGGTGTGCGGGGGGCGAGCCGGGACTACGGCGCTTGCGCGCGATCAGCGGCCGGCGATCAGCGGCCGGCGGTCAGTGGCCGGCTGTCAGCGGCCGGCGATCAGTGGTTGCGGGGGAAGCCCAGGTCCACGCCGGCCGGCGCGTCCGAGGGGTCCGGCCAGCGGGTCGTGACGACCTTGCCGCGGGTGTAGAAGTGGATGCCGTCGTTCCCGTAGATGTGGTGGTCGCCGAAGAGCGAGTCCTTCCAGCCACCGAAGGAGTGGTAGCCCACCGGCACCGGGATCGGGACGTTGACGCCGACCATGCCGGCCTGGATCTCCAGCTGGAAGCGGCGGGCGGCGCCGCCGTCGCGGGTGAAGATCGCGGTGCCGTTGCCGAACGGCGAGGCGTTGATGAGCGCCACGCCCTCCTCGTAGGTCTCCGTGCGCAGCACGCACAGCACCGGCCCGAAGATCTCGTCGCGGTAGGCGTCGGAGTCGGTCTTCACGTTGTCGAGCAGGGAGAGGCCGATCCAGTGGCCGTTCTCGTTGCCCTCGACCGTGTAGCCGGTGCCGTCCAGGACCACGTCGGCGCCCTGGGCGGCCGCGCCCTTGACGTACGAGGCGACCTTGTCGCGGTGGGCGGCCGTGATGAGCGGGCCCATCTCGGAGGTCGGGTCGTTGCCGGGGCCGATCTTGATCTTCTCGGCGCGCTCGCGGATCTTGTCGACGAGGGTGTCGGCGATGGAGCCGACGGCCACGACCGCGGAGATCGCCATGCAGCGCTCGCCGGCCGAGCCGTAGGCGGCGGAGACCGCCGCGTCGGCGGCCGCGTCCAGGTCGGCGTCCGGGAGCACCAGCATGTGGTTCTTGGCGCCGCCCAGGGCCTGCACGCGCTTGCCGTTGGCGGAGGCGGTGGTGTGGATGTGGCGGGCGATCGGGGTCGAGCCGACGAAGGAGACGGCCGCGATGTCGGGGTGGGCCAGCAGCGCGTCGACGGCCACCTTGTCACCGTGGACCACGTTCAGCACGCCCGCCGGCAGACCGGCCTCGCTCGCCAGCTCGGCCAGCTTGTTGGAGGCCGACGGGTCCTTCTCGCTCGGCTTGAGGATGAAGGTGTTTCCGCAGGCCACGGCCAGCGGGAACATCCACATCGGCACCATCGCCGGGAAGTTGAAGGGGGTGATGCCGGCGACGACGCCGAGCGGCTGGCGGATGGCGGAGACGTCGACCCGGTTGGAGACCGAGGTGGACAGCTCGCCCTTGAGCTGGGTGGTGATCCCGCACGCCAGCTCGACGATCTCCAGGCCGCGCGCGACCTCGCCCAGCGCGTCGGAGTGGACCTTGCCGTGCTCGGCGGTGATCAGCTCGGCGATGGCGTCGCGGTTGGCGTCCAGCAGGGCGCGGTAGGCGAACAGCACCTTGGTGCGGGCGGCCAGCGAGGACTGGCCCCAGCTCAGGTAGGCCTCCTTGGCGACCTGTACCGCCGCGTCGACCTCCTCGGCCGAGGCGAGCGCCACCTGCGTGGTGACCTCGCCGGTGGCCGGGTCGGTGACCGGGCCGTAGTTGCCCGACGCGCCCTCGACGGTCTTGCCACCGATCCAGTGGTTGACGGTCTTCATTGCCTTGCTCCTTCACAGATGGCGACGTCGCTGCGCGGCTTGCCGGTCGTACTCTTCACGGGCCTGGGCCGCCGCCTTGCGGGTCGCGGTCTCGGCCACAGGAACATCCCACCACGCCTGCGCCGGGGGTGGGCCCGACACAGTGTCGGGCGTTCGGGTCTGTGCGTAGACACATGTGGGATGCGTCGCCGAACGGGCCTCGGCGAGGGCTTCGCGCAGGTCACGTACGGTGCGGGCGCGGATCACGGCCATTCCGAGGGAGGCCGCGTTGGCCGCCAGGTCCACCGGAAGGGGGACTCCACTGTACGAGCCGTCGGGCGCCCGGAACCGGTACGCGGTGCCGAATCCCTCGCCGCCCACGGCCCCCGAGAGCCCCCCGATCGACGCGTACCCGTGGTTGTCGAGGACGACCAGCTTGATCGGGACGCCCTCCTGGACGGCCGTGACGATCTCGGTCGGGTTCATCAGGTACGTCCCGTCGCCGACCAGCGCCCACACCGGCCGGCCGGGCGCGGCCAGCGCCACCCCGATCGCGGCCGGGATCTCGTAGCCCATGCAGGAGTACCCGTACTCCACGTGGTACTGGTCCGCCGACCGGGCCCGCCACAGCTTGTGCAGGTCGCCGGGGAGCGATCCGGCCGCGTTGATCAGGATGTCGGTGTCGTCGACCAGCCCGTCGAGCAGCCCGAGCACCTGGGCCTGGGTGGGCGGGAGGTCCTCGTCGGCCGCGGACACGGCGTACGCGTGGTCGACGCGGGCCTCCCACGCGCCCTTGCTCTGGGCGTACGCGCTCTCGTACGCGGGGTCCACCCGGTACCCGGCGACCGCCTCCCGGAGCTCGTCGAGGCCCTCGCGGGCGTCGGCGACCAGCGGGCGGGCGGCGAGTTTGTGCGCGTCGTACGGGTCCAGGTTGAGGCCGATGAACCGGACGGCCGGGTTCTGGAAGAGGGTCGCGGAGGCGGTGGTGAAATCGGTCAGCCGGGTCCCGGCGGCGATCACCAGATCGGCCTCCCGGGCCAGCTCGTCGGCGGTGGCGGTGCCGGTGTGCCCGATCCCGCCCACCTCGGCCGGGTGGTCGTACGGGAGCACGCCCTTGCCCGCCTGGGTGACGGCCACCGGGATCCCGGTGGCGTCGGCGAAGGCGGCGAGGGCCGCCTGGGCCCCGCTGTGCCGGATCCCGCCGCCGGCCACGATCAGGGGGCGCGCGGAGCCCCGTACGGCCCGGGCGGCCGCGGCGAGCTCGGCGCGGTCGGGCCGGGGGCGCCGTACGCCCCACACGCGCTCGGCGAAGAACTCCTCGGGCCAGTCGTACGCCTGCGCCTGCACGTCCTGCGGCAGCGCCAGGGTGACGGCGCCGGTCTGGACGGGATCGGTCAGCACCCGCACGGCCTGGAGGGCGGCCGGGACGAGGGCCTCGGGGCGGGTGATCCGGTCGAAGTGGCGGGAGACGGGCCGCAGGGTGTCGTTGACCGACAGGTCCCCCGCGTACGGGACCTCCAGCTGCTGGAGCACGGGATCGGCGGGCCGGGTCGCGAAGACGTCCCCGGGGAGCAGGAGCACCGGGATCCGGTTGATCGTGGCGAGGGCGGCGCCGGTGACGAGGTTGGTGGCGCCGGGCCCGATGGAGGTGGTGACGGCGTGCGCGGAGAGCCGGCCGCGCTGGCGGGCGTACCCGACGGCCGCGTGCACCATGGCCTGCTCGTTGCGCCCCTGGAGGAAGGGCATGGCGTCCGGCCCGGCCTCCAGCAGTGCCTGCCCGATCCCGGCGACGTTCCCGTGCCCGAAGATGCCCCAGGTGGCGGCGATCAGGCGCTGCCTGTGGCCGTCGCGCTCGGTGTACTGGCGGGCCAGGAACCGTACGAGCGCCTGGGCGACGGTGAGCCTCACCGGGTGGCCTCCTCGGAGGGGAAGGGGAGCCGGGGGTCGATGTCCTGACCGTCCCAGCTGCCGCGGATCCAGCCGTGGTCGGGGTGGTCCCGGATCAGCCACTCCCGGGTCTCGCCCGGCCCGGCCATCACGTTCAGGTAGTACATGTCGTGCCCGGGGGCGGCGATGGACGGCCCGTGCCAGCCGTCGGGGATGAGCACGGCGTCCCCGGTCCGCACCTCGGCGAGGACGTCGGTCTTGCCGGCGGGGGAAGGCGAGACCCGCTGGTAGCCGAACCCGGGGGTGTCCCCGTGCGGGGCGATCTCGAAGTAGTAGATCTCCTCGAGGCGGGACTCCTCGCCGGGGTGGTGCTCGTCGTGCTTGTGGGGCGGGTACGAGGACCAGTTCCCGCCGGGGGTGAGCACCTCGACGGCGATCAGCCGGTCGGCGGGGAACGCCTCGGCCGCGGCGAAGTTGTTGACCTGCCGGGAGCAGCGGCCCGCGCCGCGCAACTCCACGGGCACGCCGCCGGCCGCGCCGTACCGTGCGGGAAGCCGCCGCCGGCACCGGGCCCCGGCGAGCGCGAACCGCCCGCCGGCGGCCGAGCGGATTTCCGCATGCGCGTCCCGGGGCAGGTACGCGAAGTCGGTGGGCCCACCGAACACCCCGCTTCGCCCCCGCAGTTGGAACACCTCCGCGTGACGGTCGGGGGCTCCGCCCCCAAACCCCCGCGCCTCAAACGCCGGCGAGGCTGAATTGCCCAGCCCCGCCGCACCATCCGGCCCCGCCGGCGCTTGAGGCGCGGGGTCCGGGGCGGAGCCCCGGTCTTGTGGCCCCGCCGGCGAGGCTGAATTGCCCGGCAGGGCGCGGCAGCGGACCTCGCACGCGCCCGCGAGCGGGAGCACGATCCACTCCGACTCCCCGCACTCGTGCGCGTACACCTCCCCCGGCGCCAGTTCGAGCACGGCCAGCCTCGTCCAGGACATCCCCCACTCAGACACCACCGGCACGCCCCAACACCTCCTCCACCTCGTGAGAGAACGGCATCGCGGTCGAGCACGCCAGCCGCGAGGCGACGATCGCACCCGCCGCGTTCGCGTACCGCACGACGCGGCCCAGCTCCCACCCCGCCAACAACCCGTGGCACAGCGCGCCCCCGAACGCGTCCCCCGCCCCGAGCCCGTTCACCACCCGGACGGGAACCGGCGGCACCTCCGCCACCGTCCCGTCGCGGTGGACGGCCAGCACGCCCTCCGGGCCCCGTTTGACCACCGCCAGTTCGACTCCGGCGGCGAGCAGCGCCCGCGCCGCCGCGTACGGCTCGGACTCGCCCGTGGCGATCTCGCACTCCTCGGCGTTGCCGACGGCCACCGTCGCCGACGCCAGCGCCCGCTCGTAGTGCGGCCCGGGTTTCTCCCGCCACAGCATCGGCCGCCAGTCCAGGTCGAACACCGTCGTCCCGGCCCCGGCCCCGGCCCCCGCCTCCGCCCCGGCCCTGGCCTCCAGCGCCGCCAGCGTCGCCGCCCGCGAGGGCTCCTCGCTCAGGCCGGTGCCCGTCATCCAGAACACGCGGGCCGCCCGTACCGCCTCCAGGTCCACCTCGTCCGGGGCGATCTCCAGGTCCGGGGCCTTCGGCAGCCGGTAGAAGTACAGCGGGAAGTGGTCCGGCGGGAAGATCTCGCAGAAGGTGATCGGCGTCGGCAGGCCCGCCACCTCGGTCGCCCACCGGTCGTCCACCCCGAACCCCCGCAGTTCGGAGCGCAGATACGTGCCGAAGGGGTCCGCGCCGGTCCGGGTGATCACAGCCACCCGCCGTCCCAGCCGGGCGGCCGCGACGGCCACGTTGGCCGCGGAGCCGCCCAGGAACTTCCCGAAGGTCTCCGCCTCGGCCAGTGGTACGCCGGTCGTCAACGGGTAGAGATCCACCCCGATGCGGCCCATCGTGATCAGGTCGAACGCGAATGGATCGCCGGTGCCGGTCACAGTCTGTCCTCCCACTCGTCTCCCTCGTCTCCCGCCTAAGGTGGCCGCTATGACGTCCTCCCCGCCCGCGTTGACCCGTATCCGCATCGGTTCGGCTCCGGACTCCTGGGGTGTCTGGTTTCCCGACGACCCCCGGCAGACCCCTTGGGAGCGTTTCCTCGACGAGGTCGCCGACGCGGGGTACGAGTGGATCGAGCTCGGCCCCTACGGCTATCTGCCCACCGATCCCGCGCGACTCGCCGAGGAAACGGCCAAGCGCGGACTGCGGGTCTCGGCCGGAACCGTCTTCACCGGACTCCATCACGGGCCCGCCGTGTGGGAGGACACCTGGGAGCACGTGTCGCGGATCGCGGCGCTGACCCAGGCCATGGGCGCGGCCCATCTCGTCGTCATCCCCTCCTTCTGGCGGGACGACAAGACCGGGGAGGTGCGGGAGGACCGCGTCCTGACCCCGGCCCAATGGCGTGAACTGACCTCCCAGACCGAGCGGCTGGGCCGGGAGGTCCAGGACCGGTACGGGCTGCGGATCGTCGTCCACCCGCACGCCGACACCCACATCGACACCCCGGAGAACGTGGCCCGCTTCCTGGACGCGACCGATCCCGGGCTCGTCTCGCTCTGCCTGGACACCGGGCACTACGCGTACTGCGGCGGCGACAGCGTCCGGGCGATCGAGACGTTCGCCGAGCGGATCGGTTACCTCCACCTGAAGCAGGTGGACCCGCGGATCCTCGCCGAAGTCCTCGCGGAGGAGCTGCCCTTCGGGCCGGCCGTGGGCCGCGGGGTGATGTGCGAGCCGCCGTCGGGGGTGCCCGCGCTGGAACCCGTACTGGCGGCGGCCCAACGGCTGGGCGTGGACCTGTTCGCCATCGTGGAGCAGGACATGTATCCCTGTCCGCCCGACCGGCCGCTGCCGATCGCCCGGCGCACCCGTGCCTACCTGCGCTCCTGCGGCGCCCGCTGACTCCCGGAGGGAACACGACATGACGAACACGCTCGGCATCGCCGTCATCGGCACCGGGAAGATGGGCGCCGACCACGTGCGCCGGATCGGGCGGACCGTGGGCGGGGCCCGGGTGGTGGCCGTGGCCGATCCGGACGGGGACCGGGTCAAGGAGGTCGCGGGCGGACTGGACGGGGTGAGCGCGCACACCGATCCGGCGGCCGCGATAGCCGCGCCGGGGGTGGGGGCCGTACTGATCGCCTCTCCGGGGCCCGCCCATGAGGAAGCGATCCTGCACGCCCTGGAACGGGAGCTGCCGGTGCTGTGCGAGAAGCCGCTGACCCCGGACCCGGCGGGGGCACTGCGCGTCATGGAGGCCGAACGGCGGCTGGGCCGGCGCCTGGTGCAGGTGGGCTTCATGCGGCGGTTCGACGCGGAGTACGAGCGGCTCAAGGAGCTGCTGGACGCGGGCGGGATCGGGCGGCCCCTCTTCCTGCACTGCCGGCACCGCAATGCCTCCTCGCCGTCCTTCTTCACCAGCGACATGCTCATCAGCGATTCTGTGGTGCACGAGGTGGACGCGGCGCGCTGGCTGCTGGGGCAGGAGATCACCGCGGTGACCGTGCTCTCCCCCCGGCCCACGGCGGCCGCCCCCGAGGGGCTGCAGGATCCCCGGATGGTGCTGCTGGAGACCTCCGGCGGGGCCGTCGTCGACGTGGAGATCTTCGTCAACTGCGGTTTCGGCTACCAGGTGC
Organism: Streptomyces sp. NPDC048424; assembly: GCF_040651555.1. NCBI lineage: Bacteria > Bacillati > Actinomycetota > Actinomycetes > Kitasatosporales > Streptomycetaceae > Streptomyces > Streptomyces sp. NPDC048424. The sequence continues at coordinate 257,118 of NZ_JBEZKE010000004.1, forward strand.
AGTGCGAGGCGGTCGGCGAGGCGGGCAGCGCCCGGATCGGCGACGGCCACGCGATGGTGGTCCAGTCGGCGGGCCGGTGGGGCGGCGAGATCGTCCAGGACTTCACGGTGCGCTTCGCCGACGCCTACGACCGGCAGCTGCGGCGCTGGGTGGCCGCGGCCGCGCGCGGCCGGGTGGCGGGTCCGGACGCATGGGACGGCTATGCGGCGGCCGCCGTCTCGGAGGCGGGCCTCGCGGCCGCGCGCAGCGGCGTACGCACCCTCGTGGAGCTGGCGGAACGGCCGTCCCTGTACCGCTGATCCCGCCCTGCCCCGCAACCTACCCCTGTGGCGCATCTGTCACAGGGGTCACCCTTGTGTCACGCATATCCGCATTACGCGGGTTTTCCGTCACAGGCGGTCGACAGCCCCTCCCCTGCTGTCACTCCGCGTCGTTCCCCGGGCAGAACCCGAGTGATCGTCACTGTCCACGCGTCGGCTCCCCCGACGGCCTCCCGGCCGACCCTGCCGTGTGGACAAGGAGGAGTCCCGCATGAGCGACCGACAGCTGTGGTCGTACAAAGAGATCGCCGCTCACATCCGGGTCCAGCCGGACACCGTGCGCTCCTACCGCAAACACGGCCTGCTCCCCCCGCCCGATCATGTGGAGGGCGGCAAGCCGTACTGGTACGCCGACACCGTCCGGGCCTGGGTGGCCCGCCGCCCCGGCAACCGGGGGCGCCGCGAGGACTGACACCTCCCCGGTGCGGGGCGGGACCACCCGGGCCCCGCCCCGCACCACCGGCCCCCGCCGGCCTCCGACTAGGCGGTCCCGGCGGACACCTTCTCCGGCTCGGCATCCGGCTCCGCCCCCGGCTTCGACCCCGGCTTCAGCGCCGGCTCCGGCTCCGCCTTCGGCTCGGCCGCCGTCGGCAGGGACTCCCCCTCGCTCAGCCCGAACCTCTCGTGCAGCCTGCGCAGCGGGCCCGGCGCCCACCAGGTGGCCTTCCCGGTCAGCTTCATGACCGCCGGGACGAGCAGGCTGCGGACGACCATGGCGTCCATCAGCACCGCCAGCGCGATCCCGAGCCCCAGCATCTTGGTGTTGGTCACGCGCGAGGTGCCTATGGCGACCATCACCACGGCCAGGATCACGGCCGCCGCGGTGATCAGCCCTCCGGTGCGGGCCAGTCCGGTGCGCACGGCTCCCTCGTGGTCCCCGGTCCGGTCGTACTCCTCCTTGATCCGGGATATGAGGAACACCCCGTAGTCCATGGAGAGTCCGAAGGCGATGCAGAACATCAGGACCGGCAGGTTGGTCTCGATGTCGCCGGTGGAGGTGAAGGAGAGCAGTCCGGAGAGGTTGCCCTCCTGGAAGACCCACACCACCGCCCCGAACATCGCGGTCAGGCTCAGGGCGTTGAGCAGGACCGCCTGGACCGGTATGAGCACGCTCCCGGTGAGCAGGAACACCAGCAGCAGCGTGGCGAGCACCACCACGGCCAGCGACAGGGGCAGCTTCCCGGCTATCGCCTTCTGCGCGTCGACGAGCCGTGCCGCCTCTCCGGTCACGGAGGTACGGAAGCCCGCGTCCACCGCGCGCACCTCACCGACCAGGTCCTGGGCCTGCTGCCCCGCCGCCTCGCCCTCGGTGGTGAGCGAGAAGTAGGCGTACCGCGCGGTGTTCGCGGAGCTCACCGGCCCGTCGACCCGGACCACCCCGGGCAGGACGGCCAGGCGTTCCCGGTAGGCGGCGAGCTCGGCCGGCCCGGCGGCGTCCTCGGCGAGGACGGTGAGCGTTCCGCCGGGGCTGCCCGGGAAGGAGTCCCGGATCTGCTGCTGGACCACATGCGACTCCGCGGTCTTCGGCAGCTGCCGGTCGTCCACCGTGCCGAACTTCACGCCGAGGAAGGGCAGTCCGAGCAGCAGCAGTCCGGCCGTCGTGGCCACCGCGAAGACGGGAGCCCGGCGCATCACCAGAAGGGCCACGCGCGCCCAGCCCCGCCCCGGTTCGGCCGAGATGCCGGCCGGCCGCCCGCGCCGCCACAGCCTGCGCAGGTCAAGGGAGTTGACCCGCTCGCCGAGCAGCACCAGGGCCGCCGGAAGCAGGATCAGCGCGGCCCCCGCGGCGAGCAGGACCACCGCCACGCCGGCGTAGGCGAAGGAGCGCAGGAAGTACATCGGGAAGAAGAGCATCGCCGAGAGCGAGACGGCGACGGTCAGCGCCGAGAACAGCACCGTGCGCCCGGCGGTGCGCAGGGTGGCTCCGACGGCGGCCACCGGGTCCCGTCCGGCGGCGAGCTCCTCGCGGAACCGGCGGACGATGAACAGGGCGTAGTCGATGGCGAGCCCGAGTCCCAGCGCGGTGGTCAGGTTCTGGGCGAAGACGGAGACGTCGGTGAACTCGGTGAGGCCGCGCAGCACCGCGTTGGTGCCGAGGATGGCCACGAAGCCGACGCCGAGGGGCAGCAGGGCGGCGACGGCGCTGCCGAAGACGAGGATGAGCAGGACGAGGGTGACCGGCAGCGCGATCATCTCGGCGCGCAGCAGGTCCTCCTGGATGGTGGTGGTCACCTCGCGCTGGACCGCGACCGGCCCGCCGAAGGAGACCCGCACCGGGCCGCGCTCGCCCCGGTAGTGCGGCTCGATCCGGTCCAGCACCGCGGTGGTGGTCTTCTCGTCGCCGACGACCCGGGCGGCGACGAGGGCCTGCCGGCCGTCCTCGGAGCGCAGGGCGGGCAGCTGCGTGCGCCAGTACGAGCCGACGCCGACGACTCCCTGCTCGGCGGCGAGCCGCGCCGTCAGCCGCTCCGCCTCGGCCGCCACGGCGGGATCGTCCACTCCGGCGGTTCCCGGGCCGGCGTCGACGAGCAGCAGCAGATTGGGCTGGGAGGCCGGGAACTCGCGCTCCAGGGCCTCGGCGGCATAGGTGGACTGGGCGCCCGGGTCCTCCCAGCCGCCACTGCCCATCCGTTCGGCGGCGCCGCCGCCCGCGAACACGGCCAGGGCCGTGACCACCAGGGCGAGCAGCAGCGAGAGCCGCGGCCGGGCCGTGACGAACCGGGTCCACCTGCCGCTCTCCCCGGACGACGGCGGATTCTTGACTTCGGACATCACTCGGTGTCCCCTTCACCGTGATTGCCAGGCCACATAGACTGGCAAACACGAGCAGTCGCTCGCGTTTCACCAGAATGCGAGCGACCACTCGCGTTTGTCAATCGCCCATGGGAAGCAAGGGATTGGAATGCCGGGGACACCTAAGGGCAAAACAACCGAAACCGGTGAAACCGCTGCACCACGCCGACGCCAGGCACGGGGCGAGCGCCGGGTCTCCCAGCTCCTGGCCGCCGCCGCCGGGGTGTTCTGCCGTACCGGCTACGCCGCGGCCAGCACCAACGCCATCGCCCGCGAGGCCGGCGTCTCGCCCGGCACGCTCTACCAGTTCTTCCCGAACAAGGAGGCCATCGCGGTCGAGCTCGGCGGGCAGCTGCTCCAGCAGGCCCACGAGATGCACGGGCAGGCCTTCCTGCCCGAGAACCTCCAGCGGCCGCTGCCGGAGCTACTGGACGCCGTCCTGGACCCGGTCATCGCCTTCAACTGCGAGAACCCGGCCTTCTGGGCGCTCATGCACGGCTCCGGCATCCCGGGTGCCATCGACCAGGAGCACTGGAAGCTGCACTCCAGCCTGCTCTCCCGGATCGAGGGCGTGCTGCACACCTTCTGCCCGGAGTCCGCGCCCGCCGAGCTCGCCCACACCTCGAACATGATCCTGGGCATCTTCAAGGCCTCGCTGGACCTGATCCTGACCCACGAGGGTGCCGAGCGCGAGGCGTACATCGCGGAGCTGAAGACCGTCCTGCTGCGCTACCTGGACCCGATGCTCACCACGCCCCACTCCGGCTGAACCGCTCCGACCGAATCACTCCGACCGAATCGCCCTGGCCGGATCACTCCGACCGGATCGCCCCGGTTGACCGGCTTCGACCGACCCGCTGGGCGTCGAGGCTCGCTTTCATACCCCCCAGGGGTATAGTCTCGAAGAGTCGGGAGCACGGTGGACTCATCGGCCACCCCTCCCGGTGACCGGACACGCCCCTGAAGAGGAGAACGACATGACCGCCGAGACGGACACCCAGACCACCACCGTCTACCGGGTGACCGGCATGACCTGCGGCCACTGCGAGGGCGCGGTGACCAACGAGATCTCCGCCCTGGCGGGCGTCAGCACGGTCAAGGCCGTCGCCGCGACCGGCGAGGTCACCGTGGTCTCCGCCGCCCCGCTCGCCGACGAGGACGTCCGCGCCGCCGTGGACGAGGCCGGCTACGAGTTCGCCGGACAGGTCTGAGCGGCCCCTCCTTCGGCAGCACCCGCGGCGGCCCGCACCACCCCCAGCACCCGCGGTACCCCGCCGGGCCGTGCCGGCCAGCTCATACTGGTCCCGTACGGCCCGGCCATCCCCCTGGAGCCGGAACATGAGCAGCACAGTGCACGACGGACCGATAACGGCGGTCGAACTCTCGATCGGCGGGATGACCTGCGCCTCCTGCGCGGCCCGCATCGAGAAGAAGCTCAACCGGATGGACGGCGTCGAGGCCACGGTGAACTACGCCACCGAGAAGGCCCTCGTCTCCTACACCGGTGACGTGCGGGTCTCGGACCTGATCGCGACCGTCGTCAAGACCGGCTACACCGCCGAGGAGCCCCCGCCGCCCGCCCCGGCCCCCGCGCAGGACGCGGCAGGGGCGCAGGCACCGGCTCAGGCGCAGGCCGAGGCCCCCGACCCGGCGCTGTCCGCGCTGCGCCAACGGCTGCTGGTGTCCGCCGCGCTCGCCCTGCCCGTCGTCCTGCTGTCGATGGTCCCGGCCCTGCAGTTCGACAACTGGCAGTGGCTCTCGCTGACCCTCGCCGCCCCCGTCGTCGTCTGGGGCGGCCTCCCCTTCCACAAGGCCGCCTGGACCAACGCCCGGCACGGCGCCGCCACCATGGACACCCTGGTCTCGGTCGGCACGCTGGCCGCCTTCACCTGGTCGCTGTGGGCCCTGTTCTTCGGCCACGCCGGCATGCCGGGCATGCGGCACGGCTTCGACCTCACCATCTCCCGTACGGACGGCTCCTCCGCCCTCTACCTGGAGGTCGCCGCCGGCGTCGTCGGCTTCATCCTGCTCGGGCGCTACCTGGAGGCCCGCTCCAAGCGGAAGGCGGGCGCGGCCCTCAAGGCGCTGCTGGAGCTCGGCGCCAAGGACGTCACCGTCCTGCGCGCGGGCCGGGAGGTCCGCATCCCGGTGAGCGCGCTCGTGGCCGGCGACCGCTTCGTGGTCCGCCCCGGCGAGAAGATCGCCACCGACGGCACGGTCGTCGAGGGCAGTTCCGCCGTGGACGCCTCCATGCTGACCGGCGAGTCCGTCCCCGTGGAGGTGTCCGTCGGGGACTCCGTCACCGGAGCCACCGTGAACGCCTCCGGGCGACTGGTCGTCGAGGCCACCCGCGTCGGCGCCGACACCCAACTGGCCCGTATGGCCCGGATGGTGGAGGAGGCCCAGAACGGCAAGGCCGAGGTGCAGCGGCTCGCCGACCGGATCTCCGGGGTCTTCGTTCCCGTCGTACTGGTCCTCGCGCTCGGCACCTGGGTCAGCTGGCTGCTGATCACCGACGACCCCACCGCCGCCTTCACCGCCGCCGTCGCCGTCCTGATCATCGCCTGCCCCTGCGCCCTGGGCCTGGCCACCCCGACCGCGCTGATGGTCGGCACCGGGCGGGGCGCGCAGCTCGGCATCCTGATCAAGGGACCCGAGGTGCTGGAGTCCACCCGCCGCGTGGACACCGTCGTCCTGGACAAGACCGGAACCGTCACCACCGGCCGGATGACCCTCACCGGCGTCCACCCCGCCGAGGGCGTCGACGAGCGCGAACTCCTGCGCCTGGCCGGGTCCCTGGAGAACGCCTCGGAGCACCCGATCGCCCGGGCCATCGCCACCGCGGCGGCCGAGAGGGCCGGCGCCCTGCCGGTCCCGGAGGGCTTCGAGAACCTCGCCGGCCTCGGCGTCCAGGGCGTCGTCGACGGACACGCCGTGCTGGTGGGCCGCGCACAGCTGCTCGCCAACTGGTCGATCGCGCTGCCGGCCGGGCTCGCCGAGGCCCGGGCGGCCGCCGAGGCCGAGGGCGGCACCGCGGTCCTGGTGGCCTGGGACGGAGCGGCGCGCGGGGTGCTGACCGTGACCGACGCGGTCAAGGAGACCAGCGCCGAGGCGGTCGCCCGACTGCGGGCGCTCGGCCTCACCCCCGTCCTGCTGACCGGCGACAACAGGGCCGTCGCCGAGACGGTGGCCCGCGAGGTGGGCATCGACGAGGTGATCGCCGAGGTGCTCCCGCAGGACAAGGTGGACGTCGTACGCCGCCTGCAGGCGCAGGGCCGTACGGTCGCCATGGTCGGCGACGGGGTCAACGACGCGGCGGCGCTGGCCCAGGCGGACCTGGGGCTGGCCATGGGCACCGGCACCGACGCGGCCATCGAGGCCGCGGACCTGACCCTCGTACGGGGCGACCTGCGGGTGGCGGCGGATGCGATCCGGCTCTCCCGCCGGACCCTGGCCACCATCAAGGGCAACCTGTTCTGGGCGTTCGGATACAACGTGGCGGCCCTGCCGCTGGCCGCCGCCGGCCTGCTCAACCCGATGATCGCGGGGGCCGCGATGGCCTTCTCCTCGGTCTTCGTGGTGACCAACAGCCTCCGGTTGCGCTCCTTCCGCTAGTGGATCTCCTCCCCACCACGCACACACTTCCTTCACGGGAGACGCAGATCACAGTGACCGCAACGTAACCATCCGGGGTCGTCATGGGTCTAATGGGGCGATGCCAAGAACGTCTTGGGGGACGTTTGACGGAAGCCCTGGGGGACTTCTGTGGCATCAGCCGGCCGGGACACGTGCCCGCGGGAGGCTTTGAGCGGCCCTCCCGACAAGAACGGGTCCCGGCACACCGACGCCCCGACTCGGGTCCCGTGGGGGGAATCCGTTTCGGGGAAAAGGAAAGCGCCCCGACCGCCGACCCGTGGGGGGATCGACGGCGGGGCGCTTTTCGTACGCCTGGGGGTTACCTGCGGTGCTGCCCGCGCGGCCGCACGCCGCGCGGTGGAGAGCCTCGGGTCAGCGGGCCTCGGTCAGCGAGCCTCGGTTCAGCGGGATTCGACGGGCACGAAGTCGCGCAGGACCTCGCCCGTGTAGATCTGGCGCGGGCGGCCGATGCGGGAACCCGGCTCCTTGATCATCTCGTGCCACTGGGCGATCCAGCCGGGGAGCCGGCCGATCGCGAAGAGCACGGTGAACATCTCGGTCGGGAAGCCCATGGCCCGGTAGATCAGACCGGTGTAGAAGTCCACGTTCGGGTAGAGGTTGCGCGAGACGAAGTACTCGTCGGCCAGCGCGTGCTCTTCCAGCTTGAGCGCGATGTCGAGCAGCTCGTCGCTCTTGCCGAGCGCCGAGAGGACATCGTGGGCCGCCGCCTTGATGATCTTCGCCCGGGGGTCGAAGCTCTTGTAGACGCGGTGCCCGAAGCCCATGAGGCGGACGCCGTCTTCCTTGTTCTTCACCTTGCGGATGAAGGCGTCGACGTCGCCGCCGTCGTTCTTGATGCCCTCGAGCATCTCCAGAACGGACTGGTTGGCGCCACCGTGCAGCGGACCCCACAGGGCCGAGATGCCGGCGGAGATCGAGGCGAACATGTTCGCCTGCGAGGAGCCGACCAGGCGCACGGTGGAGGTCGAACAGTTCTGCTCGTGGTCCGCGTGCAGGATCAGCAGCTTGTCGAGCGCCGAGACCACGACCGGGTCCAGGTCGTACTCCTGGGCCGGCACGGAGAAGGTCATGCGCAGGAAGTTCTCGACGTAGCCGAGGTCGTTGCGCGGGTAGACCACCGGGTGGCCGACCGACTTCTTGTACGCGTAGGCCGCGATCGTCGGGAGCTTGGCCAGCAGCCGGATCGTCGAGAGGTGGCGCTGCTTCTCGTCGAACGGGTTGTGGCTGTCCTGGTAGAACGTCGACAGCGCGCTGACCACGGAGGACAGCATCGCCATCGGGTGCGCGTCCCGCGGGAAGCCGTCGTAGAAGCGCTTCACGTCCTCGTGGAGCAGCGTGTGCTGGGTGATCTCGTTGCGGAACGACGCGAGCTGGTCGACGGTCGGCAGCTCACCGTTGATCAGCAGGTACGCGACCTCGATGAAGGTCGAACGCTCGGCCAGCTGCTCGATCGGGTAGCCGCGGTAACGCAGGATGCCCTGCTCACCGTCGAGGTAGGTGATCGCGGACTTGTAGGCCGCGGTGTTGCCGTAGCCACTGTCCAAGGTGACGAGCCCGGTCTGGGCCCGCAGCTTCGAGATGTCGAAGCCCTGGTCACCGACGGTGCTCTCGACCACCGGGTAGGTGTATTCACCGTCCGCGTACCGGAGTACTACAGAGTTGTCGCTCACGTCATCCCTCACCGACGTAGTGCCTCTTCTTCGAGGTGCCCTGACTGCCTCTACCTTCCCCCATTTGGCGCAGGAGAGTGCACTCGGGGTCGGCCTTTGGTGCTTTTGACGGCACTGAGTGCCGTCAAGCTGCTCATCCTGCCCCCTCCGCACCGGTGGTGGAACCCCAAATGATCGATCATCTAGGTGATGTTTCCCACCGGTATCCGGCCGGACAGCCTCGGTGCGACCGCCGTGTACCTCCTGCCTGCGGAAACGGTACGCACCGCCTGACCGAGGGCCTTGCGGGACCCGACGAGGACGACCAGTTTCTTCGCCCTGGTCACCGCCGTGTAGAGCAAGTTGCGCTGGAGCATCATCCAAGCTCCGGTGGTGACCGGGATCACCACCGCGGGATATTCACTCCCCTGTGAACGGTGGATGGTGACGGCGTACGCGTGGGCCAGCTCGTCGAGCTCCGCGAACTCGTACCCGATCTCCTCGTCCTCCTCCGTACGCACCGTCAGGCGCTGTTCGTCCACGTCGAGCCCGGTGACCACGCCGACCGTGCCGTTGAAGACGCCGTTCGCGCCCTTCTCGTAGTTGTTGCGGACCTGGGTCACCTTGTCGCCCACCCGGAAGACCCGGCCGCCGAACCGCTTCTCCGGCAGGTTCGGCCGGGCCGGTGTCATCGCCTGCTGGAGCAGCCCGTTGAGGTTCCCGGCGCCGGCCGGGCCTCGGTGCATGGGCGCGAGCACCTGGACGTCCCGCCGCGGGTCGAGCCCGAACCTGGCCGGAATCCTGCGCGCCGCCACGTCCACGGCGAGCACCCCGGCGGCCTCGGTGTCCTCCTCCGCGAAGAGGAAGAAGTCCGGGAGCCCGTCCGTGATCGGCGGCAGCCCGGTGTTGATCCGGTGGGCGTTGGTGACCACCCCCGACTGCTGGGCCTGCCGGAAGATCCGGGTGAGGCGGACCGCGGGCACCGGGCCGCCCTCGGCCAGCAGGTCCCGCAGCACCTCCCCGGCGCCGACCGAGGGCAGCTGGTCCACGTCGCCGACCAGCAGCAGGTGCGCCCCCGGCGCCACCGCCTTGACCAGCTTGTTGGCCAGCAGCAGGTCCAGCATGGAGGCCTCGTCGACCACGACCAGGTCCGCGTCCAGCGGCCGTTCCCTGTCGTACGCCGCGTCCCCGCCCGGTTTGAGCTCCAGCAGCCGGTGCACCGTGGAGGCCTCGGCCCCGGTCAGCTCGGACAGCCGCTTCGCCGCCCGGCCGGTGGGCGCGGCCAGCACCACCTTGGCCTTCTTGGCCCGGGCCAGCTCGACGATCGAGCGCACCGTGAAGGACTTTCCGCAGCCGGGACCGCCGGTCATGACGGCGACCTTGCGGGTCAGCGCGAGCCGGACCGCGTCCCGCTGCTCGGGGGCGAGGGTGGCCCCGGTCCGCCCGGCGAGCCAGCCCAGCGCCTTGTCCCAGTCCACGTCCCGGAACGCCGGCATCCGGTCGTCCTCGGCGTTCAGGAGCCGGCGCACCTGCCCCACCAGCGACAGCTCGGCCCGGTGGAAGGGCACCAGGTACACGGCGGTCAGCGGATCCGGCCCGCCCTGCGGATCCGGTACGGACTCCCGTACGACCCCTTCCGGGTCGGCGGCGAGCTCGGCCAGGCAGTCGATCACCAGCCCGGTGTCCACCTGGAGCAGTTTGACCCCGTCGGCGATGAGCCGGTCCTCGGGCAGGAAGCAGTGCCCCTGGTCGGTGGACTGGGACAGGGCGTACTGGAGGCCGGCCTTCACCCGCTCGGGGCTGTCGTGCGGGATGCCGACGGCCTGGGCGATCCGGTCGGCGGTGAGGAACCCGATGCCCCAGACGTCGGCGGCGAGCCGGTACGGCTGGTTCTTCACCACCGAGATGGAGGCGTCCCCGTACTTCTTGTAGATGCGGACCGCGATGGAGGTGGAGACGCCGACGCCCTGGAGGAAGACCATGACCTCCTTGATGGCCTTCTGTTCCTCCCAGGCGGCGCCGATCAGCTTCGTCCGCTTGGGCCCGAGCCCGGGCACCTCGATCAGCCGCTTCGGCTCGGCCTCGATGACGTCGAGGGTGCCGGTGCCGAAGTGCTCCACGATCCGGTCGGCGATCTTCGGGCCGATGCCCTTGATCAGGCCGGAGCCGAGGTAGCGGCGGATGCCCTGGATGGTCGCCGGGAGCACGGTCTTGTAGTTCTCCACGGTGAACTGCCTGCCGTACTGCGGGTGGGAGCCCCAGCGGCCCTCCATGCGCAGCGATTCGCCGGGCTGCGCGCCCAGCAGCGAGCCGACCACGGTGAGCAGGTCACCGCTGCCGCGGCCGGTGTCGACGCGGGCGACCGTGTACCCGCTCTCCTCGTTGGCGTAGGTGATGCGCTCGAGCACCCCTTCGACGACCGCCAGTTGCACCGGAACCACCCGTGCCCCGTCTGTTGCCATGCCCCGAAGCTACCGGGCCGCGCCGACAACGCGTCAGGCCTGTGGACAGCGCGAAGGGGGTCCCGCCTCGCGGCCGGACCCCCTCACGGTTACCCCTCCCGTGTCGGACTTCCCGATCCCCCCAGATCCCTCCCCGGAAGCACCGACGCAACATACGACCCGCGATACCCCCGCAGGGTTGCATCCGGAGCCACAGCTTTACTTTTCCGTTACCGGACGCCTACTCAAGGTGCCGCCAAATCATCACACAAGTAGCGTTTCCGGCATGAGCGAATCCTCATTCCAGGACGACGTGCTCCACGAGCTCGACGACGACAGGCTGACCGAGATCGCCGGACTCCTCGGCACCGACACCAACGGCGCCCGGGACACGGTCGCGCAGACGGTCGGCGCGCTGACCGGCGACCTCCAGCAGAAGGCCGGCGCCGATGACGACGACGGCGCGGAGGTGCGCCAGGCCTTCGCGGAGGTGGCCGAGCCGCCGCTGCAGGGCGTGGCCACGCTCGGCGGCGGCCTCGGCGGCATGCTCGGCGGCGGAATGATGGCCGGGGTGCTGGCCAAGGTGAGCAAGCCCGTGGCCAACGCCGTTTCGAAGAAGACCGGCGTCCCCGCCCCCACCATCGCCCGGGTCATCGAGCTGCTGATCCCGGTCCTCCTGGCCGTCTTCGCCAAGCGCGCGGCCGCCGGCAAGGCCACGGGCACCCCCGCCCCGGGCACGTCGTCCCCCGGCGCCGCCCCGGCCACGCCGGACGGCGGCGGCCTGGGCGACCTCCTGGGCCAGATCCTCGGCGGCGGCAAGAAGTAGCCCGTTCGGAGGCTCGCCCCCCTAGAGTTGGGCCATGGCTGAGAGCGTGCGGCTGCGGGACCCGGAACCGGGCGAACTGGGGTGGATCGTGCAGCGCCACGGCGCGCTGTACGCCGCCGAGTACGGCTGGAACAGCGACTTCGAGGGGCTGGTCGCCCGGATCGTCGCGGACTTCGCCCAGGACCACGACCCCTACCTGGAACGGGTGTGGATCGCGGAGCTGGCCGGCCGCCCGGTCGGCTCGGTGATGTGCGTGCGCGAGGACGGCGCCCCCGGCACCGCCCGGCTCCGTCTGCTCCTGGTCGACCCGGAGGGCCGCGGCCGCGGCATCGGCACCCTGCTCGTCGAGACCGTCGTCACCTTCGCCCGCTCCGTCGGCTACCGCGAGCTGGTCCTGTGGACCAACGACGTGCTCACCGACGCCCGGGACCTCTACCTGAAGGCCGGGTTCACCCTGATCGCGGAGCGGCCGCACCGCTCGTACGGAGTGAGCCTGACGGGGCAGGACTGGCGGCTGCCCCTGCAGGAGGGCTCCCCGCGCTGACGCCCGAACCGACCCCCGTACGGTTCGAGGCGCGCGCGGGGGCCAGCGAGGTGAGGGCGACACCGCCGACCAGGAGCACGGCCGCCAGCCAGCGCAGCCCCGAGACGGACTCCCCCAGTACCAGGGCCGCCGAGGACATCCCGAACACCGGCACCAGCAGCGAGAACGGTGCCACGGCCGACGCCGGGTAGCGGCGCAGCAGGTAACTCCAGGCGACGAAGCCGAAGACGGTGGACACCCAGGCGACGTAGCCGATGACCGCCACCCCGGACCAGTCCAGGGACCGCAGCGCGGCCAGGTCCCGCTCGGGCCCCTCCAGCACCAGGGACAGTGCGAACAGCGGCAGTACCGGGACCGTGCACACCCACACCATGAAGTTCAGGGCGTCGGGCGGCGAGGCCTTGCGGGTCAGCACGTTGGACACGCCCCAGCAGGCGGCGGCCGCCACGACCAGCGTGAAGCCGAGCACCGGCCCGCCGGCGCCCCCGTCCACCGCGGCCACCGTGATCCCGGCGAACGCGATCCCCATCCCGAACACCCGGACCCGGCCTGGCCGTTCGCGCAGCACCACCGCGGCCAGCGCGGCGGTGAAGACGGCCTGGATCTGCAGCACCAGCGAGGACAGCCCGGCGGGCATCCCGGCGTCCATGCCCGTGAAGAGCAGGCCGAACTTGGCGACGCCGAGGGCGACCCCGACCCCGACGATCCACTTCCACGGGGTCTTGGGCCGCCCCACGAAGAACACGGCGGGCAGCGCTGCGACCAGGAACCGCAAGGCGGACAGCAACAGCGGCGGGAAATGGTCGAGCCCGATCTCGATGACGACGAAATTGAAGCCCCAAACGGCGGCGACGAGCACGGCGAGTGCGGTGTGTACGGGACGCATGGTTCAACCATCGTCGCCCCGACCATGTAGCACCAGCGCGAATCCCTTCCGCACTCAATGAAGCAGTGCTTACGATAGAGACATGCTCGATCTCGCCCGGCTGCGCGCCCTGCACGCCGTCTCCGTCCACGGCTCGGTCGCGGGCGCGGCGGCCGCCCTCGGCTACACCCCCTCCGCGGTCTCGCAGCAGATCTCCAAGCTGGAGCGGGAGACCCGCACCACCCTGCTGGAGCGGCGCGGGCGCGGGGTCGCGCTCACCGAGGAGGCCCGCCATCTGGCCGACACCGCCCAGCAGTTGCTGGCGATCGTGGAACACGCCGAGACGACCCTGGAGGAGCGGCGCGGGCAGCCGAGCGGGCTGCTGACGGTGGCCGCGTTCGCCTCGGCGGCGCGCGGGCTGCTGCCGGGCGTCCTCGCCGATCTGGCCGTCCGCCACCCCGCCCTCGAGGTACGCCTGACGGAGGTGGACCCGCACCTGTCCGTCGACCTGGTGGCACGGGGGGTGACCGACCTGGCGGTGGCCCACGACTGGGACATCGCCCCGCTGCCCGCGCCCGAGGGGATCGAGCAGGCGGTGATCGGCGACGACCTCTGCGACCTGGTCGTCCCGGCCGGCCACCCCTTCACCACGCGCCGGACCATCCAGCGCGGCGACCTCGGCGGCGAGCGCTGGGTCTGCCAGCCGCCCGGCCGCGTCTGCCACGACTGGCTGGTACGGACCCTGCGCACGGCCGGCTTCGAACCCGACATCGCGCACGTGGCCGAGGAGAACCACACCATCGTCGCCCTGGTCGCGGCCGGCCTCGGCGTCGCCGTCGTCCCCCGCCTGGGCACCGGAACCCTCCCGCCGGGCGCGGTGGCGGTCCCCCTGGAACCGGGCCCCGTACGCCGCCTGTACGCCCTCTGGCGCACCGGCGCCGCCCGCCGCCCCGCCATCACAGAAGCCGTAAAAACCCTCCAATCCCACTGGCCCGCCTAACCCCCGCCGGGGCGACTGCGGCGCGGCCGGGTGCGAGGCTTCGACCCTCCGACCCCCGGGCGGTTTCGGCGGGGCCGGGTGTGTGTCGGGGTGATCCCCGCAGGGCGCCGAACGCACTGCCGCCGAGCTCTCCGACCCCTCGACACGTTCGGCGTCCGAGGAGACACCCCGGCGCGCGCCCGGCCCCGCCGAAACCGCCCCCACCGGCGGCCCCACCCCGCCCGGCACGACACGACACGGCAACGCAACGCAGCGCAACCGGCGGTACTTCGCCAACACACCCCGACACAGCCGACCCGCCCGGAGGGCACCCGGTAGGGTCCGCCCCGTGCCGCCACACGCCTCCCGCCGGACCCTGCTCACCGCAGCCGCCATGGTCGCCGCCACCGCCGCGGGGGCCGCCTCCGCCGCGTTCGGCACGCACGGCGCCCCCGACGACCCGAAGTCCCCCGACGGCCCACCGGGCCACCACCCCGACCGGGCGAGCCTGCGCCGCTTCGTGGACGGGATGAGCCTGGCCGAGAAGGTCGGGCAGCTCTTCGTCTCGCGGGCGTACGGGCATTCGGCGACCGATCCCGAGCCGGCCGACGCCGAGCAGAACCAGACCCTGTTCGGCGTGCGCACCGCCGCCGAACTGGTCTCGCGCTACCACCTCGGCGGGATCGTCTACTTCGCCTGGGCCCACAACACCCGCACCCCGCACCAGATCGCCGCCCTCTCGGTCGGCCTCCAGCAGGCCGCCCTCACCTCCGGCTCCCGGATCCCGCTGCTGCTCTCGACCGACCAGGAGCACGGCGCCGTCGCCCGCATCGGCGCCCCGGCCACCCTGCTCCCGGGGGCGATGGCGCTGGGCGCCGGCGGCTCCACGGCCGACGCCCAGCGGGCCGCCCGCATCGCGGGCGCCGAGCTGGCCGCCCTGGGCATCCGGCAGGACTACGCACCGGTGGCGGACGTCAACGTCAACCCGGCCAACCCCGTGATCGGCGTACGGTCCTTCGGCTCCGACCCGCACGCCGTGGCGGCCCTGGTGGCCGCCCAGGTGCGCGGCTACCAGGGTGCGGGCGTGGCCGCCACCGCGAAGCACTTCCCGGGCCACGGGGACACCGAGACCGACAGCCACGTGGGCCTGCCGGTGATGCGGCACACCCGCGCCGTCTGGGAGGAGCTGGACGAGCCGCCGTTCCGCGCCGCGGTGGAGGCGGGCGTGGACGCGGTCATGACGGCGCACATCGTCTTCCCCGCGCTCGACCCCTCGGGGGATCCCGCGACCCTCTCCCGGCCGATCGTCACGGGCATCCTGCGCGAACGGCTCGGCTTCCAGGGGGTGGTGGTCACCGACGCCCTCGACATGGCCGGGGTCCGCCAGAAGTACGGGGACGACCGCGTCCCCGTCCTGGCCCTGCTGGCGGGCTGCGACCAGCTGCTGAACCCGCCGGACCTGGGGCTCGCGTACCGCAGTGTGCTGGCGGCTGTCGAAGCCGGCGAGCTGACGGAGGCGCGGATCGAGGAGTCGGTGCTGCGGATCCTGGAACTGAAGTCGCGCCGGGGGCTGTTCGACGAGGCCTACACCACGACCGATGCGGTGGACGCCACCGTCGGCATCCGCGGGCACCGGGACGCCGCCGACCAGATCGCGGCGGGCACGACGACCCTGCTGGCCAATCCCCGCGGGCTGGTGCCGATCGATGCGACGGCCGGCCCCCGGCTGCTGGTCACGGGGACGGATCCGGCCTCCCCCACGGGCACCACGGGGCCTCCCACGGCCGTACTGGCGCGGGAGCTGACGGCCTTGGGCTGCCGGGCCACGGCGGTGCCGCCCGCCCGTGCGGCGGCCGCGGTGCCCGGCCACGCGGCCGTACTGGTGTGCACGTACAACGTCCCGGAGTCGCAAGGGGACGATCCACAACACCGGCTGGTGACGGACCTGGTCGCGTCCGGCGTCCCGGTGATCCTGCTGGCGGTCCGCAATCCGTACGACCCAGCCCGGCTGCCGGCCTGCGCTGCGGAACTGGCGACGTACTCCTGGACGGACGTGGAGATGCGGGCGGCGGCCCGGGTGCTCACCGGGGTCGCACGGCCCGCGGGCCGCCTCCCGGTCCCGGTGCCGGGCCGCTACCCGCTGGGCCACGGGCTGAGCCGGTAGTTCCCGGCGTCAGCCCGCGGCCCACGGACCCCGGGCCCCGGCCCGGACCCCGGGCCGGGACCAAGATCGGCCCCGGCCCGGTGCGTTACGGGCGCAGCTGCGGCTCGCGCTCCAGGTCCTGCTGGTCGAGCTGCGCGTCCGCGGCGGCCAGCGGCGCCGCCTTCGACTCGTCGGCGATCGTGGCGGCCGGGGCCACCCCGGCCCACTGCAGGATCTTCGCGGTGGCGAGGGTCTTCTCGCCGTCCAGGAGCTTCGCGACGTTGGCCCCGTGGTTGGCGCCCGGCGCGATCATGACGTAGCTGTCGCGGACCCCGTACCCGAGGTGGAAGGGCTCGGCGCCCCACGGGTCGTTCTGCCCGTACACGAAGAGCATCTGGTCGGCGTTGTTGCGGACCCACTTGTCCACGTCCGCCATGACCCCCTGCTGGAAGGTCATGGGGATGTCCCGGGGCACGAAGTTGCGCGGCGGCTGGTAGCCGTAGCGGCTCAGGCCCTTCAGGTGCGGCTGCTTGATGTCCGGGGAGCCCAGCTGCGTACCCGCCTGGTAGTAGTACGGCGTGTACGTCTCCAGACCCTGGTCGGCATAGGCCGAGAAGCCGGAGATCGCGTCGATCGTGTCCCAGATCTCCTGGTCGCTCGCGGTCGCGGCAGCCGGGATGGAGCCGCAGTCGGCGAGCAGGCTGTACTGCCAGAAGGCCCACACGTAGTCGAGCACGACGGCCTCGTAGGCCTTGTCGAGGTTGCCGACGGTGGTGAAGGTCCAGCCGTTCTCGGCTGCGGCCACGGCGTACTTGGCCTCCAGCGGCTCGCGGCGCACGAGCGCCTCGCGCTGGACCGCGTTCAGCTTGTCGCGGCACTCCTTGGTGCCGACCTTGGCGAAGAACCGGTCGTAGGCCGAGTCCTCCTTGTTGACGACGTCGTTGGGCGCGACGTACGCGACGACGCCGTCCATGTCGCGCGGGTAGAACCGCTCGTAGTACGTCGCCGTCATCCCGCCCTTGCTGCCGCCCGTGGCCAGCCAGTTCTTCTTGTAGATCTTCTTCAGGGCGGTGAAGAGGCGGTGCTGGTCACTGGCGGCCTGCCAGATGTCCAGGTTCGCCCAGTTGGCCGGGTCGGGCCGGGAGGGTGTGAAGAATCGATACTCCAGGGACACCTGGTTGCCGTCGACGATGGTCGTCGGCTCGCTGCGGCGCGGGCTGGTGTTGACGTTGTAGCCGGAGGTGAAGAACACCGACGGCCGCGAGACGTCCTTGTGCAGAAGGGTCAGGCGCTGCTTGAAGGTGCCCTTCCACGGCTGCCGGTGGTCCACCGGCTGCTCGTAGTTCAGAACGAAGAAGCGGTAGCCGGGGTACGGCTTCTCCTCGATCAGGCTCATCCCGGGAATGCCGAGGATCTGGTCCTTGATGTCCGTGGCGGCCGGCGGTTCCGCGGCTGTGGCCGCTTGCGCCGTGGAGCCGGCCGCGCCCATGGTGCCGATGAGCACCACGAGCGACAGCAGCCATCCGAGCGTCTTGCGCATTCACCCTCCCCTTGAGTTCACTTCGGTCGCCGTGAACCTAGCGGGGGCAACGCGCCGCTGAACAGACCTAGTTGGGCCGGTACCTCAGCACAGGATCCAGCCGGAAGTGGCCGATCCGGCACCCACACTGCCCTTTACATACACGCAGCGGCTGATCGCGCCGACGGTGACAGGCCCGGCATATCGGGTGAATCGCCCCTCTTCGCGGACAGGGACCCCACCGCGCGGCTGGATGCTCACCGCCATCCGCCGCCGCTCACCGGGGACGCGCGCCACGGTCACCGCGCAGGCCCGGTTGCGGCTCTTGTAGACGCGCACCTCACCCGTCTCGAAGGGCATGGTCCTCGCCAGCCGGCCCCCGCAGCCGTGGGCCGCCGCCTGCGCGGGCGGCGCCGCCGTGAACAGTCCGCCGACACAGAGCCACAGTGCCGCCGCGAAGACCCCCAGGGACGCGGCCCGACGGACCCGTCTCCTCCACCCCTGCAACAACCTGTCCCCCGATCGGTCGTACGCACTGCATGCGCACGCACGTACGACGCCCGAACCCCGCGGAAGGTTGCAGCACGCAAGGATCCCTCGTACGAGTGCATTCACAACTTCCCAGCGGGAGAACGGGAGTTCACACTCGAGGCGGACATTACGCTAGGTGATCGAAAACACGCTCAACGTAGCCGCGAAAGGCGCTGACATGATCGACGACCTGCTCGACCGCAAGCTGGAGCGCGCCTTCACGCACCTGGACGCCGACCGCAGCGGGGTGATCGACTCGGCCGACATCTTCGCCCTCGGATCCCGGCTGCTGTCGGCCCTCGACGAGCCGGCCGGCTCGTCCAAGGCCGAGCTGGTGATGGCCGGTCTGGCCGACTTCTGGCAGGACCTCTTCACCGAACTGGACATGGACCGGGACGGCAAGGTCACGCCCGAGGAGTACAAGCTGGGCATGACGCGCCTGTACGCGCAGGGCGGGCCCGCCTACGACAGGTCGTTCCGGCCGATGATGCGGGCGATCCTCACGATCGTCGACGCCGACGGCGACGGAGTCATCAGCCCGGAGGAGTTCCACAAGGCGCAGGGCGCCTTCGACACGGGGCTGAGCCCCGCCGACACCGAGGCGCTGTTCCAGCGGATCGACGCGGACGGGGACGGCACCCTGACGGTGGACGAACTCCTCCACGCGGTGCGCGAGTACTACACCGGCACCGACGAGGACGCCCCGGGCAACCTGCTCTTCGGCGAACTCTGAACCCTTCGCGCCGCCTCAGGCCGCGGCGCGCTCGTCCTCCCCGACGAAGGTGCGCCACAGCTCGGCGTACCGGCCGCCGCGTGCCAGGAGTTCGGCGTGGGTGCCGTCCTCCACGACCCGGCCGCGGTCCATGAGCACGACGCGGTCGGCGCGCGCGGCGGTGGTCAGCCGGTGCGCGACCACCAGGGTGGTGCGCTTGCCGGCGAGCCGGTCCGTCGCCTGGTTGACCTGGGCCTCGGTGGCCAGGTCCAGGGCGGCGGTGGCCTCGTCGAGCAGCAGCACGTCCGGGTCGACGAGCTCGGCCCGGGCCAGTGCGATCAGCTGGCGCTGCCCGGCGGAGAGGTTGCGGCCGCGTTCGGCGACGGTGTGCAGGTAGCCGCCGTCGAGGGTGGCGACCATGTCGTGGGCGCCGACCGCGCGGGCGGCTGCCTCGACCTCGGCGTCGCTCGCCTCGGGCCGCCCGTAGGCGATGGCGTCGCGGACGGTCCCCGGGAAGAGGTAGGACTCCTGGGGGACGACGCCCAGGCGGTGCCGGTACGCCGTCAGGTCGAGCTGCCGCAGATCGGCGCCGTCGGCGGTGATCCGGCCGGAGGTCGGGTCGTAGAACCGGGCCACCATCTTGACCAGCGTGGACTTGCCGGCTCCGGTCTCGCCGACGAAGGCGACGGTCTGCCCGGCGGGTATGCGCAGGCTGATTCCGGCCAGCGCCTCCCCCTTCTCGCCCCGCTCCTCCGCCGTCCCGTACTGGAAGCGGACGTCCTCGAAGGCGATCTCCCCGCGCAGCTGCGGCACCTGACGGGGCGCGTCGGGGAGCGGGGTGGTGGTGGGCTCGCGCAGCAGCCCCTGGATGCGGCCCAGGGAGACGGTGGCCTGCTGGTAGCCGTCGAAGACCTGGGAGAGCTGCTGGACGGGCGCGAAGAACAGGTCGATGTAGAGCAGGTACGCGACGAGCGCGCCGGTGGTCAGGGTCCCGGCCTCCACCCGGCCCGCGCCGACGATCAGCACGGCGGCCGCGGCGCCCGAGGACAGCAGCTGGACGAACGGGAAGTAGACGGATATCAGCCACTGGCCGCGGACCCGGGCCTCGCGGTACGAGTCGCTGCGCTCGGCGAAGCGGGCGGCGCCGGAGCCCTCGCGACGGAAGGCCTGGACGATGCGCAGGCCCGAGACGGACTCCTGGAGGTCGGCGTTGACCAGGCTGACGCGGTCGCGGGCGAGCTCGTAGGCGGCGACGGACCTGCGGCGGAAGATGATCGTGCCGACGACCAGGACGGGGAGGGTCGCGAAGACGATCAGCGCGAGCTCGACGTCGAGGACGAGCAGGGCGACGAGGATCCCGAAGAAGGTGAAGACGGAGACGACGGCGGTGACGAGCCCGGTCTGCAGGAACGAGCTCAGCGAGTCGACGTCGGTGGTCATCCGGGTCATGATCTTGCCGGTCAGCTCGCGCTCGTAGTAGTCGAGGCCGAGGCGCTGGAGCTGGGCGAAGATCTTGACGCGGAGGGCGTACAGGACGCGCTCGCCGGTACAGCCCGTCATGCGGGTCTCGGCGAACTGCGCGGCCCACTGCGCGACGACGATGGCGAGGGCGAGCCCGGCGGCCACCCAGACGGCGCCGAGCGCGGCCTGCTCGACGCCCTTGTCGATGCCGTGCCGGATCAGGATCGGCAGCAGCAGTCCGGCGCCGGCGTCCACGGCGACGAGGCCGAGGCTGATGGCGAGCGGCGCCCAGAAGCCGCGGAGCAGGCGGCGCAGGCCGTAGCTCTCCTCGGCGGCCGCGGCGCGGGTCTCGTCCACTTCGGGTTCGTCCTCGGCGGGCGGCAGTGCGGCCACCTGTGCCAGGAGTTCGGGCGTCGCCGGCATGCCGGCGACGGCCCCGGCCATGGTGTGGCCGGCTCCGGGCGCGCCGCTCGCGGCGGCGGGCGCCTGGCCGCCCTGCCCGTCGCGGCGCCGCCAGAGCTCGGGGGTGATCCCGGCCGCGACCCGGCGCTTGGCGTTGACCGGCTCGGAGTCGATCTCGGCTTCGAGCTCGATGTCCCGTTCGAGCTTGCGGTCGAGCTCGCGCTCGAACTCCGTCATCGCCGGGGCGTCCGGAGTGCGCGGCGAGCCGGCGCCGAGCGCGTCGGGGTCGGTGAGCAGCCGGCGGTAGAACGCCGAGCGGCGCTCCAGCTCCTCGTGCGTCCCGATGTCGGCGAGCCGCCCGCGGTCGAGTACGGCGATCCGGTCGGCCAGCGCGAGCGTGGAGCGGCGGTGGGCGATGAGCAGGGTGGTCCGGCCGGCCATGACGGCGCGCAGGGCCTCGTGGATCTCGTGCTCGACGCGGGCGTCCACGGCGGAGGTGGCGTCGTCGAGGAGGAGCAGCCGGGGGTCGGTGAGGATGGCCCGGGCGAGGGCGATGCGCTGGCGCTGGCCGCCGGAGAGGGTGAGCCCCTGCTCGCCGACCTTGGTGTCGTACCCGGCGGGCAGGGCCTGGATGAAGCCTTCGGCCTGGGCGGCGCGGGCGGCGGCCTCGATCTGCGCGTCGGTGGCGCCGGGGTGCCCGTAGGCGATGTTGGAGCGGATGGTGTCGGAGAAGAGGAAGGAGTCCTCCGGGACGAGCCCGATCGCGGAGCGCAGGGAGCCGTAGGTCAGCTCGCGGACGTCGTGCCCGCCGACGCGGACCACTCCGCCGTCGACGTCGTAGAAGCGGGGCAGCAGCAGCGAGACGGTGGACTTCCCGCTTCCCGAGGCACCGACGACGGCGACGGTCTCGCCTTCCTCGACGGAGAGCGAGAACCCGTCGAGGACGGGCCGCTCGGGGTCGTAGCCGAAGCGGACGTCGTCGAACTCGACTGTGGCCGGCGAGTCGGCGGGCAGCTCGTGGGTGCCCTCCTGGATGGCGGGCTCGGTGTCGATGAGCTCGAAGACCCGCTCGACGCCGGCGCGGGCCTGCTGGCCGACGGTGAGGACCATGGCGAGCATGCGGACCGGGCCGACGAGCTGGGCCAGGTAGGTGGAGAAGGCGACGAAGGTGCCGAGGGTGACCTGTCCCTCGGTGGCCATCCAGCCGCCGAGGGCCAGCATGGCGACCTGGGCGAGGGCGGGTACGGCCTGGAGGGCGGGGGTGTAGCGGGAGTTGAGGCGGATGGTCCGCATCCGTCCGGCGAACAGCCGGCGGCTCGCCGTGCGCAGCTTGCCGGTCTCCTGCTCCTCCTGGCCGAAGCCCTTGACGACGCGGACGCCGGTCACGGCCCCGTCGACGACGGTGGCGACGGCGGCGGCCTGGCCCTGGGCCCACCAGGTGGCCGGGAAGAGCTTCTTGCGGCTGCGCTTGGCGATGAACCAGAGGGCGGGGGCCATCAGCAGCGCGACGACGGTCAGCAGCGGGGACAGCCACAGCATGACCCCGAGGGATATCCCGAAGAGCAGGAAGTTCCCGATGGTCATGGGCAGCATGAAGAGCAGGCCCTGGATCAGCTGGAGGTCGGTGGTGGCCCGCCCGACGACCTGCCCGGTGGACAGCTCGTCCTGGCGGCGCCCGTCGAGGCGGGCGATGGTGGCGTACATGTCGGTGCGCAGGTCGTGCTGCACGTCGAGGGCGAGCCGCCCGCCGTAGTACCGGCGTATGTAGGTGAGCACGTAGACGAGCAGGGCGGCGGCTATGAGGAGCCCGGCCCAGGGCCCCATGGGCTTGCTCCGGTCCCCGATGACGTCGTCGATGATCACCCTGGTGACGAGCGGTACGAGCGCCATGACGGCCATGCCGGCCAGCGAGGAGCCGAGCGCGAGCAGCACGTTGCGCCTGTACCGCCAGGTGTAGGCGGCCAGCCGCTTGCCCCAGCCCTGTTTCTCCCCAGCCGCCGTCACGTGGTGCCTCCCCGTTCGTCTTGTCCTGCCGGAGTCGGCAACGCCCCGACCGGCGGATTTCATCCCGCCGCAACAATTCGAACGTGTACGCCGGGCGCCTCCGGCGCACGCGGGAAGCACCCGGACGTGGGCCGGAAGGGTTCAATCGCCGGTCGCGCCCGGGGGTCAGCCGTCCGGCGCCGCCCCGGGTGCGGGTCCGGGGACCGACGCACAGACTGGGCGCATGTCGGAGCCGCAGGAGCCGCCGGTACCGGACACGCAGGCGGCCGGCACACAGGCGCCCGGCGCGCGGGCGGGGAGCCCGTCGAAGGCGTTCCTGGAGAAGGTCGCGTACATCGCGGCACCGGGGACCATCGTCCTCGGCCTCCTCTACTACTTCGGCAGCACGTACACCGAGGCGTACTACGCCACCTTCGGCGTGCCGGCGGCCGACCTCCAGCTCTCTGTCCAGGCCTACCTGGTCAGGAGCCCGGGCGCGATCTTCTTCCCGCTCTGGTTCCTGCTGTTCTGCGGGCTGGCCGTGCTGCTGGCCCTGGGGTGGGCGGGACGGCTGCTGGCCGGGCCGCGGCAGAAGGTCCGGCGCGTGACGGTGACCCGCTGGCTGCTCGCGGCCGGACTGTTCCTGGTGCTGGCGGGCTTCCCGGTCTTCTTCTGGGAGGACCGGCTGCCGCGGCTCCCCCGGGGCTGGCCGCGCGAGTTCGTGCCCTGCCTGGCAGTGGCCCTGGGTGCCACGCTGGCGTTCTTCGCCGTCCAGTTGCGCCTGAGCGCCGGGGACCCCGACGGCCTGGAGGGGCAGCACGGTGAGAGCCGTACGGCCGACCGACTGTGGCTGACTGCCGGCGCGCTGCTCCTCGGGGTGCTGACGATGAGCCTGTTCTTCGGCATGGCGCGGTACGTGGCGATGGCCGGCCGCACCGAGGCCATGAGCGACGCCGCGGAAGGCTACGTCTCCAGCCCGAGGCTGGTCGTCTACTCCCGGGTGCCCCTGACCCATCACGCGCCGGGCATCGTCTTCGACGACCTGGGCAGCGGCAGGGCCCCGTACCGCTACCAGTACCGCGGTTTCCGCGTCCTCGCGAAGACGCCGGCCCGCTTCTACCTCGTCTCCTACCTGCCGGGGCAGCCGGAGCGCACGCTGGTGGTCCTGCCCGACGACGACACGGTCAGGATCGAGATCAGTCCGTGAGGGTCGGCTCGGAGGTGTAGGCGTCGGAGGTCGGCGACGGAGACAACGACGGCGAGGGCGGGAGGGAGGGGGAAGGCGAAAGGGAAAGGGAGGGAGACGGCGACGGTGTCTCCGTGCCCGCGGTGTCCTCGTCGCTGGGGGTGGCCTCGCCCAGTGCCTCACCGGAGATGGCGGCGGTCAGGACGTTGCCGTCGGAGGTCGTCGCGGTCAGCTCACCGGTGTAGGAGCCGGCCTCCGTCGCGATGTGCTGCACCCGGATCCGGCAGCTGCCGCCCGGCGGCAGTTCCACGCCCGTGCAGGTGTCCTCGACGATCGAGGTTTCGCCGCTGTCGGTGGTGGCGGCGATGTTCTGGACGGTGACGGGGTCGCCGCTCGGGTTGACCACCGCGACGTCCCCGTCGGCCGGCTCGCCGACCTTCGCGGTCGGCACGCTGACCTGCGAGGCGGAGGTGTCGGACCCCTGGCCCAGGAACACGGAGGACGAGGCGGCCGGGGTGCTCTCCCGGATCCCTGTCGTCGGGGTCGGGAGCGGCGTTCTGGACCCGCCGACCGACTCCGAGCCCTGGCACCCCGCGCTCGCGGCCAGCACCCCGGACACCACCGCCACGACGAGACCGCGGACGACTGCGCGCATCACGGCACCACCACCTCCGCTCCGGCTCCGATCCGGCGCCCAACGTCCCACACCCCCGCCCCACCCGGCTCGATGACACAGCGTCATCACCTGAAGGAACGCGCCCACAGGACGGCCGCACGGGCCGGGCCGTGAGGGGGCGCGGTCAGGGGTGGGTCGGGGCGAACATCTTCAGGAGGGCCGGGAGGACGATCACCGAGGGGCCGGGGGTGGCGAGGGCCTTCTTGAGGTCGGAGGCGAGGGATTCCGGGGTGGTCGTGGTCGCCGGGACGTCGAAGGACGCCGCGAGGGCGGCGAAGTCGGGGCGGGTGAGTTCCGTGCCGGTGGCGCTGCCGAAGGACTGCGTCATGTACTCGCGCAGGATGCCGTAGCCGCCGTCGTCCACGATCAGCCAGGTGACGTCGAGGTCGTGCTGGCGGGCCGTGGCCAGTTCCGCGATCGAGTACATCGCGCCGCCGTCGCCGGACACCGCCAGGACCGGTGTGCCCGGTTCGGCGACGCAGGCGCCCAGGGCCGCCGGGAAGGCGTAGCCGAGGCCGCCCGCGCCCTGCGCCGAGTGCATGGTGTTGGGGTGCTTCGCGTCGAAGGCGGACCAGGCCCAGTAGGACAGGATCGTCATGTCCCAGAAGGACGGGGAGCGCGGGGGGAGGGCGGAGCGGATCGAGGTCAGCAGCGAGCGCTCCAGGGAGACGTCCTGGCCGGCGAGGCGCGCCTCGATGTCGTCGAGGAGGAGGCGGACCCGCTCCGGGGCGGCGGGGTCCTCGCGCTCGGACACCGTCTCCAGCAGGGCTTGGAGGGCCAGCCGGGCGTCCGCGTGGATGCCGAGGGCCGGGTGGTTGGACTCCAGCTTGCCGAGGTCGGCGTCGATCTGGACGACCCGGCCCGTGGGGAAGAACGTGTGGTAGTTCGAGGAGAGTTCCCCGAGGCCCGAGCCGACGACCAGCAGGACGTCCGCGTCCTCCAGGAAGTCCGTCATGTGGCGGTCCTCCAGCCAGGACTGGAGGGAGAGCGGATGGGTCCACGGGAAGGCGCCCTTGCCGCCGAAGGTGGTGACCACGGGGGCGCCCAGGCGTTCCGCCAGCTGCTTGAGCTTGCCGGCGGCGTCGGAGCGGACGACCCCGCCGCCCGCGATGATCACCGGACGTTCGGCCGCGGAGAGCCAGTGCGCGGCCACGGCGGTAAGTTCCGGGCGGGGGGCGAGCTCGTGCGGGGTCGCGTCCATGCCCGTGACCTGGGGAATGAACGTCTCTGCGCGCAGGACGTCCTCCGGGATCTCCACCCAGACCGGGCCGTGCGGGGCGGTCAGCGCCGATTCCCAGGCCTCCGCGATGACGGAGGGGATCTGGGACGGGGTGCGGGCGCTGTGGACCGACTTCACCACGTCCCGGAAGGACGCCGACTGGTCGCGCAGCTCGTGCAGGTGGCCGCGCCGGCCCCCGCCGAGGCCCGCGACGGGGACCTGGGAGGAGATGGCGAGCACCGGGGCCGAGGCGGCGGCCGCCTCCGCGAGCGCGGGCAGCGCCATGAGCGCGCCCGGGCCGGTGGAGAGGAGGAGGGGGACCGCCTCGCCCGTGATGCGGCCGTAGGCGTCGGCGGCGAAGCCCGCGTTGTTCTCCGTACGGAGTCCGACGAGGCGCAGGTCGGAGCGCCCCACCGCGTCGAAGAGACCGAGGGCGTGCTGCCCCGGCAGCCCGAAGACGGTGGTGGCGCCCAGCGAGCGCAGCGTTTCCACGACCAGGTCCCCGCCCGTCCGCCCGGGCGGTGGGGCCAGGGCGGCGGCCGTCTGGGCCTCGGTGGGACGGAGTACCAGGTCGTGGTCGTGCGTCACGTGCGCTTACTCACCCTTCGGGTTCGCCTTCGCCGTCGCGCTGTGCTTATCGACCCTGCCTGGCGGCAGCGATCTGACGGCTCATGATCGTGGTCAGCTCGTACGCGGTGTGCGAGGCCGCGACCGAGGTGATCTCCGCGTGATCGTACGCCGGGGCCACCTCGACGACGTCCGCCGAAACCAGGTTGCAGGAGGACAGGCCGCGGATGATCTCCAGCAGCTCGCGGGAGGTCATGCCGCCCGCCTCGGGGGTGCCGGTGCCGGGCGCGTGCGCCGGGTCCAGCACGTCGATGTCGATGGAGATGTAGAGCGGGCGGTCGCCGATGCGCTGGCGCAGCTGGTCGGCGACCTCGTCGGCGCCGCGGCGGTAGACGTCCGCGGAGGTGACGATGCCGAAGCCCATCTTGGCGTCGTCGTCGAGGTCCTGCTTGCCGTACAACGGGCCGCGGGTGCCGACGTGCGAGAGCGCCTCGGTGTCGAGGATGCCCTCCTCCACCGCCCGGCGGAACGGCGTGCCGTGGGTGTACTCGGCGCCGAAGTACGTGTCCCAGGTGTCCAGGTGGGCGTCGAAGTGGAGCAGGGCCACCGGGCCGTGCTTCTTCGCGACCGAGCGGAGCAGCGGGAGGGCGATGGTGTGGTCGCCGCCGAGGGTCATCAGGCGGGAGCCGGCGCCGAGCAGCTCGTCGGCGGCGGCCTCGACCGTCTCCACGGCCTCGTTGATGTTGAAGGGGTTCACGGCGATGTCACCGGCGTCCGCGACCTGCGCGAGGGCGAAGGGGGAGGCGTCCTGCGCCGGGTTGTACGGGCGCAGCAGGCGCGAGGCCTCGCGGATGGCGTTGCCGCCGAAGCGGGCGCCGGGGCGGTAGGAGACGCCGGAGTCGAAGGGCACGCCGACGACGGCGACGTCGGCGGAGCCGACCTCGTCGAGGCGGGGCAGCCGGGCGAAGGTCGCCGGGCCCGCGTAGCGCGGGATGCGGGAGGAGTCGACGGGGCCGCGCGGCTGCGTGCTCATGGGGGGTGCCCTTCTGGAGGTCCTACAAGTGCGGTTCTTCGAGCGTAAGGCGGCGCCCACCCGGCGCGAAGTGTACGTACCATCCACAGGAGACCCCTGATCTGTACGGAGTATCCATGGAGGCCCCGCCCGCTGCCCCGTCCCCGCCCACCACGCCGGTCCCGCTCGGCGTGCTGCTGCCCGACCGCGAGCTGGGGCTGCGCCACCTCGCGGGCCCGGCCGAGGCCGATGTGCACGGGGTGCACGCCTCCGAGATGGCGGACCCGTCCCCGTACCTGCTGGGCGGCGAGCTGCTGCTGACGGCGGGGGCCGGGCTCGGCACGGATCCCGACGGCTACGTCGCCCGCCTGGCCGAGGCCGGGGTGGCGGCCCTCGGCTTCGGTGTGGCGCCCGTGCACGAGGCGGTGCCGGCCGGCCTGGCCGAGGCCTGCGCGCACCACGGGCTGCCGCTCCTGGAGGTCCCGCCGGGGACCCCCTTCAGCGCGGTGGCCCGTACGGTCTGGCGGCTGATGGCGGGGGCCCGTACGCGGGAGCTGCGCCGGGTCACCGAGGCCCAGCAGTCCCTCGCGGCGGCGGCCGCCCGGCCCGATCCGGTCCCGGCGGTGCTGTCGCGGCTGGCGGCGAGCCTGGGCGGCCACGTCACGCTCCGGCCGGACGACCGCTCCGCGGGGAACCCGCCGCCCGCCGAGGCCGCGGCGGCGCTGCGCGCGCTGCTGGCCCGCGTCGGCCGGGCGGGCGGGCCCGCGACGGCGACCGACCAGGCGGGCGGATGGCACCTCACGGCCCACGCCCTGGGCGGCCCGGGATCCGCTGCGGAGCCCGCGTCCGAGCCCGCGTCCGAGCCGAGGACGGAAGCCGTGCGGGCGCTCGGGACCGCCACGCCGGCCCGCGCCCCCGGCGACCACACGATCGCCTCGGTCGCGGCGGTGCTGCTGACCCTGCTCACCGCGCACCGCCCGGCCGGACCGGAGGCGGCGGCCCTCACCCGGCTGCTCCTCGACGGCGACCCCGCCGCGGCCCTGCCCCCCGGGCCCTGGCACGTGGTGCACGCCCGCGGCACGGGCGACCCACAGGCCCTGGCGGCCGCGCTGGGCACCGTACTGGTGGACCCGCGCGGGGATCCCGTACGCCTGCTCACCGAGCGGGAGCCGGGCGCGCGGGCCGGCTGGCGCCTCGGGGTGAGCGCCCCGGCCGCACCCGGCGCGCTGCCCGCCGCCGACGCGCAGGCCCGGCGGGCCCTGGAGCGCGCCGAGGCGGCCCGCACTCCCCTGGCCCGGCACGCCGCCCCCGGCTTCTCGGGCCTGGTCGGCGAGGCGGAGGCCCGCGCGCACGCCGCGGCCCTGCTCGCACCTCTCTCCCCCGTCCTGCGGGAGACGCTGCGGGGCTGGCTGGCGCACCACGGCGGATGGGACCGCACCGCCGCCGCCCTGGGGGTGCACCGCAACACGGTCCGCCAGCGCGTGGCCCGCTGCGCGGAGCTGCTGGGGCGGGACCTGGACGACCCGGACACCCGGATGGAGCTGTGGTTCGCCCTGCGCTGGGAGGAGCCCCCGCCGGGGCCGCCGGGGCCGGGCGGCTGAACGCTCCCCGCCGCCCGCCCCGCGGGCCCGCCGGGGACGGTGGCCGCCCCTACGATGTGCCGCATGCTCGGCAGCACGTCCGTACCGGCGCGGACCCGCCCCTTCGGTGAGCGCCTGGCGCCGGCCGCCCGGCTGCTGGTGTGCGCGACGGTCCCCTGGTTCGTGTGCGTGTGGCTCGGCACGAGCACGGCCCCCGTGCCCGCGGCCCTGCCCGCCGTCCTCATCCTGCGCGACGACGTGTTCGCGGCGCCCCGGCTGGCCCTGGAGCGGCTGGTGGGGGTGGTGGTGGGCGTGGTGCTGAGCGTGCTGGTCCTGCGCTGGCTGCCGTCGGGCTCGCTGTCGTTCCTGGTCCTCGTGGTGTGCGCCTGCGCCGCGATGTTCCTGCTGAGCCACGAAGGCTCCCCCAACCAGCAGGTCATGGTCACCGCCCTGGTGATCTACGCGACGCCGGTGCCGGGGTACCCGCTGGCCCGGCTGGAGGAGAGCGCGGTCGGCATCGCCGTCGTGGTGCTCCTCGGCCCGCTGCTGTGGCCCCCCGACCCGTACCGGGAGGCCGTGAACGGCCTGGAGGAGTACCGCACCGGGCTCGGCGCCCTGCTGGAGCGGATCGCGGCGCGGGCCGGCGCCGGGCGGCCCACCGGCCCGGCGCCGGCGGACCGCTTCGCCCGGTGGCGCCGGCCGTACGAACTGTCCGCCGCGCTGGACCGCAGGACGGGACGCCTGCTGCTCCTGCCTCCCCGGCGGGCGCCGGCCGGAGCAGCCGACACGCTCCGCCCGCGGCTGCGGCTGGCCGCGCGGACGGCGCCGGCCCTGCTGTTCCTCGCACGGGAGCTGGAGGTCCGCTCCTCCTCCCCCGACGGGGAGCCCACGGAAGCCGCGCCGGGGGGCGGCGCCGACGGGGCGGTGCGCGCCATGGCGCCGCTGGTCGGGGCGACCGCCTCGGCCCTGGACGCGGCCCTGCGCGGCGAGGACTGCACGGACCGGCTGCGGCTGGCCCGGGAGCTGGAACTGCGGCACCGGGCCGCCCATCCCGGCCGCCGTGACGCGGTCCTGCGGGCCGGGCTCCACCTCACCCACGAGGCGCTGGCCGAGCACCTCGACCCGGCCCCGGGCTGAGCCCGCCCGACCGGCGCCGCCGCCCCCGCATGAGGTCGGTCACCCACTCTGGACAGGGTGGACAACTCGCCGGTAACTTAATCTGAGCAAGCGCTTAGATTCAGGCGGCGGACTGCCGCGACCGAAGGGAGCCGGCCGTGCGCCGTACGGTGTTCAACGAGGACCACGAGGCGTTCCGCGAGACCATCCGCGCCTTCATCGAGGCCGAGGTCGTCCCCGTCTACGACGAGTGGTTCGCCGCCGGACAGGCGCCCCGCGACTTCTACTACAAGCTCGGCGAGCTGGGCGTGTTCGGCATCAACGTGCCCGAGGAGTTCGGCGGCGCGGGCCTGGACACCCACAAGTTCGAGGCCGTCCTGTACGAGGAGACCTCGCGCGCGGGCGTCAACTTCGGCGGCTCCGGCGTGCACGTGCTGCTCGCCCTGCCCTACATCAAGATGCTCGCCGACGATGAGCAGAAGAAGCGTTACCTCCCGAAGTTCGTCTCCGGTGAGGAGATGTGGGCGCTGGCGATGACCGAGCCGGGCACCGGCTCCGACGTCGCGGGCATGAAGACCACCGCCAAGCTCTCCGAGGACGGCACCCACTACGTCCTCAACGGCGCCAAGACCTTCATCACCGGTGGCGTGCACGCCGACCGCGTGATCGTCTGCGCCCGCACCTCCGCCCCGAGCGCGGAGGACCGCCGCTTCGGCATCTCCCTCTTCGCCGTGGACACCAAGTCCGAGGGCTACTCCATCGGCCGCAAGCTGGACAAGCTGGGCCTGCGCACCTCCGACACCGCCGAGCTGGCCTTCGTCGACGTGAAGGTCCCGGTCGAGGACCTGCTCGGCGAGGAGAACAAGGGCTTCTACTACCTCGGCGCGAACCTGCCGTCCGAGCGCTGGGGCATCGCCTTCGGTGCGTACGCGCAGGCCAAGGCCGCCATCCGGTTCGCCCAGCAGTACGTGACGGAGCGCACCGTCTTCGGCAAGCCGGTCGCGCACTTCCAGAACACCAAGTTCGAACTGGCCGCCTGCCAGGCCGAGGTGGACGCCGCCGAGGCCGTCGCCGACCGCGCCCTGGAGGCCCTGGACGCCGGTGAGCTGACCGCCGCCGAGGCCGCGTCCGCGAAGCTGTTCTGCACCGAGGTCGCGCACCGCGTCATCGACAAGTGCCTCCAGCTGCACGGCGGTTACGGCTACATGAACGAGTACCCGATCGCCCGCCTGTACGCCGACAACCGCGTGAACCGCATCTACGGCGGCACCAGCGAGGTCATGAAGTCCATCATCGCCAAGTCCATGGGCCTGTAAGGAATCCGGGCAACCGGGCACTTACCCTTCCCCCATGAACGAGGCACTGACGACGCTCCTCGATCTGCTCGACCTCGAGCAGATCGAGGAGAACATCTTCCGCGGTACCAGCCGTCCTTCGCTGGTACCGCGCGTGTTCGGCGGTCAGGTCGCGGCCCAGGCGCTGGTCGCGGCCGGGCGGACCGTCCCCGCGGACCGCACCGCGCACTCGCTGCACTCGTACTTCCTGCGCACCGGGGACACGGGCGCGCCCATCGTGTACTCGGTGGACCGGATCCGTGACGGCCGCTCCTTCACCACGCGCCGGGTCGTCGCCGTCCAGCACGGCCAGCCGATCTTCCACCTCTCCGCGTCGTTCCAGACGTACGAGGACGGCCTCGACCACCAGGTCGCGATGCCGTCCGCCCCGGACCCGGAGTCCCTGCCCACCGCGGCCGAGTCGCTGCCCGCGTACCGGGAGATCTTCCGCGACCCGGGCACGGTGGAGCGGCTGATCGAGACCCGCGAGGCGGTCGACCTCCGGTACGCCACGACCCCGCCCTGGGGCAGCGTCGGCGAACCGGTGGAGCCGCGCTCCCAGGTGTGGTTCCGCACCGCCGGCAAGCTGGACAGCGCTGATCCCCTGCTGCACACCTGCCTGGCCACCTACGTCTCCGACATGACCCTGCTGGACTCGGTGCTGCTCGCGCACGGCCGGGGCGGCTGGGCGGTGGGCGACGTGGTCGGCGCCTCGCTGGACCACGCGATGTGGTTCCACCGGCCGTTCCGCGCGGACGAGTGGCTGCTGTACGACCAGGAGTCGCCCTCGGCGGCGGCCGGCCGGGGCCTCGGCCAGGCCCGCATCTGGACCCAGGACGGCCGGCTGGCCGTGACCGTCATCCAGGAGGGTGTCGTCCGCGTCCCGCGGGCGTGACGGACACCGCGGCGGGGCTCAGTCCCACCAGAACCCCCAGAGGTTGCTGCCGGTGACCGCCTCGTCGGCGTAGGCCCGGATCGTGCCGGAGCCCTGCCATATGTTGTCGGGCGCGAAGGCGAAGTGTTCCGCGGCCACCGGCAGCGCCCCGGCGACCGTACGCGGCGGGGCCGCGACCGACACGTACAGCTCGTCGAAGCCGAGGGCGACGACGCGGGCGCCGAACCGGTCCTCCCAGGACCGCAGGACGGCACTGATGCGGGCGGTGTCGTTCTCGTGGTTGGTCGGCCCGCACCAGCCCATCGCCGTGGGTACGTCGGCCCCGCGGGCCGCCGGGACCAGCGCGAGCCGCGGGCTCGGCAGGGACCCGCTCCCGATCAGCTCGTCCGCCAGCTCACAGGCCGCGGCCTCCGGGTCCGCGACGTCCGGCCCACCCGCCGGCCCACCCGCCGGCCCGGACTCCGCGAGCCCCGGCCAGTCCCGGCCGAAGGGGGCGATGAGCTCCTCGCCCTCCTCCCCCTCCCCGGGGTCGGGGACCACACCGTGCCAGAACTCGCGCAGCACCGGCTCGACGTGGTGGTCGTCCGGGTCGGACATCCGCTGCGGCCGCAGCTCCCGGTCCCGCCACCACTCCTCCAGGCCGCGCCGGCCCTGGAACAGCACCGCCTGCAACCCGGCGGCGGCCAGCGCGGGGCTCCGGTGCGCGCCGAGCGCCCCGACCCCCACGGGCCCGTCGGAGACCCACAACAGCGGCTCGCCCCGCACGCTCAGCACCCCACCGGCCGGCAACTCCAGCCCCAGGGCCCGCCCTTGAGGATCGCCGACCAGCACGGACAACGAACGGTGCACCTTCGGCGACTTCGGCGTCTTCGGCGTCTTCGGCGTCTTCGGCGTCTTCGGCGTCTTCGACATACGACCGACGGTAGCCACCCCCACTGACAACGGGCCCTACGCGCCGTGCAGGTCCGCCGCGTTCAGGAGGTACGCGACCATCGGGTCGTAGAAGCGGGGGTCGCGGACGTGGTCGTCCAGGGGGATCGTCACCTGAACGGTGCCTTCCGCCTCGCCGATGAACAGGGCCGGGTCGTTGCAGTCGGCGTAGCCGACCGCG
This sequence comes from Streptomyces sp. NPDC048424, assembly GCF_040651555.1. Lineage (NCBI taxonomy): Bacteria > Bacillati > Actinomycetota > Actinomycetes > Kitasatosporales > Streptomycetaceae > Streptomyces > Streptomyces sp. NPDC048424. Next base: position 290,639 of record NZ_JBEZKE010000004.1, read on the forward strand.
TCCAGGCCGCGCTGGGCCGCGCAGCCCGCCCAGCCGTGGTCGGCGACGACCAGGTCCGGCTGCGGGCGGTTCTCGGCCGTCAGGCCGTCCAGGATCGCGGCCATCGGCTCCGGGGAGTGGGTGTGCCACAGGGTCGCGCCCCGCTCCAGGACCGCGACGTCCGCGAACTGCCACACCGAGCCCTCGTCGGCCACCAGGCCCGCGGGGATGACGACGATCTCGCAGCCCGCGGCGCGCAGGGCCGCCGCCGTGGCCCGGTGGACGTCCAGCAGTCCGCCCGGGTGGCCGGTGGCGAACAGCACGCTCTGCCGGTCCAGCGCCGCCTTGCGCAGCCGCGCCGCCAGCCGGTCCAGACCGGCCACGGTCAGCTCCGGGTCGATGGTGTCCTGGCCGTACCGGAAGGCCGGGTCGTCCACGACCCCGCACCGCTCCGCCATCACCGCGAGGACGTCCTGCTCGTCCGTCCACCGGTCGCCCAGCTCCAGCCCGAGCCAGTAGTGCCGGTCGCCGTTGGCGAGCTTGCGGTAGTGGGAGAGGTTGTTCTCGCGCGGGGTCGCCACCTGCCCCGCGATCCGCGTACGGACCAGATGGTCGATGAGTTCGGCACGGCTCGGCGTCTCTATCGGCTTCGGCATACGGGCCATTCTGCCGCCGCCCGGGCGGAGGCGGCGCGTCCATTCCGGTCGGCGGACGCCCGGGGTCATGCCGACAGCGCCCCGAACGCCCCGTGCGCGAGGCGGCGCAGCAGCGATTCCGTCGCCTCCCGACCCAGGGCCGCCAGGTGGGGGGTGGAGTTCAGCAGGCCGAAGACCGCGTGCACGGAGACGCGCACCTCGGCCTCGACGACCTCCGGGTGCAGTTCCCGTACGACCTCCACCCACAGCTCCACGTACTGGCGCTGCAGCTGCCGCACGAGCTTGCGGTCGGCCTCCCGCAGCCTGTCGAGCTCCCGGTCGTGCAGGGTGATCAGCGCCCGGTCGTCGAGCGCGAAGTCGATGTGTCCGTCGATGAGGGAGGACAGGACCCGCTCCGGGGCGCCCGCGGCCTCCGCCACCCGGTGCCGGCCGCCGGTCAGCAGCCGTTCGCTGATGCCGACGAGCAGCTCGGCGAGCATGGCGTCCTTGCCCGCGAAGTGCCGGTAGAGGCCGGGGCCGCTGATGCCCACCGCGGCGCCTATCTCGTCGACGCCGACACCGTGGAATCCGCGCGCGGCGAAGAGGCGCGCGGCCTCACTGAGGATCTGCTCGCGACGGGTGGGGGCGGCCGCTCTGGTGCTCATGGGAAACCATTCTAGACAGGGCCGTTAGCGCTCGTTAACCTAGGCCGTACATGCGTTAACGCTTATTAACAGCGTGCACCGAGCAAGGGAGCTCGACCGATGCAGCAGGCACCAGTGCTGACGAGCGCCGCGGACCCGGCGTCCGAGGCCTGGCGGACCAACGAGGCCGCCCACCGCGAGCTGACCGAGGGCCTGCGCGCCCGGCTCGACGCGGCCCGGCTCGGCGGCGGCGAGAAGGCCCGCGCCCGCCACACCGCCCGCGGGAAGCTCCTCCCCCGCGACCGCGTGGACACCCTCCTCGACCCCGGATCGCCCTTCCTGGAGCTGGCCCCGCTGGCCGCCGAGGGCATGTACGGGGGCGCCGCCCCCGCCGCCGGGGTCATCGCGGGCATCGGCCGGGTCAGCGGCCGCGAGTGCGTGATCGTCGCGAACGACGCCACCGTCAAGGGCGGCACGTACTACCCGATGACCGTCAAGAAGCACCTCCGCGCCCAGGAGGTGGCCCTGGAGAACCGTCTCCCCTGCCTCTACCTGGTCGACTCGGGCGGCGCCTTCCTCCCCCTGCAGGACGAGGTCTTCCCCGACCGGGAGCACTTCGGCCGCATCTTCTACAACCAGGCGCGCATGTCGGGAGCCGGCATCCCGCAGATCGCCGCCGTCCTCGGCTCCTGCACGGCGGGCGGGGCGTACGTGCCCGCCATGAGCGACGAGGCCGTCATCGTCCGCAACCAGGGCACGATCTTCCTCGGCGGCCCGCCGCTGGTGAAGGCCGCCACCGGCGAGGTGGTCACGGCCGAGGAGCTCGGCGGCGGCGAGGTCCACTCGCGCGTCTCCGGCGTGACCGACCACCTCGCGGAGGACGACGCGCACGCGCTGCGGATCGTACGGAACATCGTGGCGACCCTGCCCGAGCGCGGGGCCCTGCCCTGGTCGGTCGAGGCTCCCGAGGAGCCCAAGGTGGACCCGTACGGCCTGTACGGTGCGGTCCCCGTCGACTCGCGCACCCCGTACGACGCCCGCGAGATCATCGCGCGGATCGTGGACGGCTCCCGCTTCCAGGAGTTCAAGTCCGAGTTCGGACAGACCCTGGTCACCGGCTTCGCCCGGATCCACGGACACCCGGTCGGGATCATCGCCAACAACGGCATCCTGTTCGCCGAATCCGCCCAGAAGGGCGCGCACTTCATCGAACTGTGCGACCAGCGCGGCATCCCGCTCCTCTTCCTCCAGAACATCTCGGGCTTCATGGTCGGCAAGGACTACGAGGCGGGCGGCATCGCCAAGCACGGCGCCAAGATGGTGACGGCGGTGGCCTGTACCCGGGTGCCGAAGCTGACGGTGGTGGTCGGCGGCTCGTACGGCGCCGGCAACTACTCGATGTGCGGCCGGGCGTACTCGCCCCGCTTCCTGTGGATGTGGCCCAACGCCAAGATCTCCGTGATGGGCGGGGAGCAGGCGGCCTCGGTGCTCGCCACGGTCAAGCGCGACCAGATCGAGGGCGCGGGCCAGGAGTGGCCGGCCGAGGACGAGGAGGCCTTCAAGGCCCCCGTCCGCGCGCAGTACGAGGAGCAGGGCAACGCCTACTACGCCACCGCGCGGCTGTGGGACGACGGGGTCATCGACCCGATGGAGACCCGGCAGGTGCTGGGACTGGCCCTGACCGCGTGCGCGAACGCCCCGCTGGGCGACTCGGGCTTCGGCATCTTCCGTATGTGACGTGAGGACCTCACTGATGTTCAGCACTGTTCTGGTCGCGAACCGCGGCGAGATCGCGGTCCGGGTCATCCGCACGCTGCGGGAGCTCGGCATCCGCTCCGTGGCCGTCTTCAGCGACGCCGACGCGGACGCCCGGCACGTACGGGAGGCCGACACGGCCGTCCGGATCGGCCCGGCGGCGGCCGCCGAGAGTTACCTGTCGGTGGAGCGGCTCCTCGACGCCGCCCGGCGCACGGGCGCCGAGGCCGTCCACCCGGGCTACGGCTTCCTCGCCGAGAACGCGGCCTTCGCCCAGGCCTGCGCGGACGCCGGGCTGGCCTTCATCGGGCCGCCTGCCTCCGCCATCTCCCTGATGGGCGACAAGATCCGCGCGAAGGAGACGGTGAAGGCGGCGGGTGTGCCCGTGGTCCCCGGCTCCTCCGGCAGCGGCCTGACCGACGCCGAACTGGTCACCGCCTCCAAGGAGATCGGCATGCCGGTGTTGCTGAAGCCCTCGGCGGGCGGCGGCGGCAAGGGCATGCGGCTGGTCCGCGACGAGGCGGTGCTGGCCGAGGAGATCGCGGCGGCCCGCCGCGAGGCGAAGTCCTCCTTCGGCGACGACACCCTGCTGGTGGAGCGGTGGATCGACCGGCCGCGGCACATCGAGATCCAGGTGCTGGCCGACGCCCACGGGAACGTGGTGCACCTCGGCGAGCGCGAGTGCTCGCTGCAGCGCCGGCACCAGAAGGTGATCGAGGAGGCGCCGTCGGTCCTGCTCGACGAGAAGACGCGGGCGGCGATGGGCGCGGCGGCGGTCGACGCGGCCCGCTCCTGCGGGTACGTCGGCGCGGGCACGGTGGAGTTCATCGTCCCGGGCGGGGACCCCTCCTCCTACTACTTCATGGAGATGAACACCCGCCTCCAGGTCGAGCACCCGGTGACGGAGCTGATCACCGGGCTGGACCTGGTGGAGCAGCAGCTCCGGGTGGCGGCCGGCGCCCCGCTGGGCTTCGACCAGGCCGGGGTGACGCTGACCGGGCACGCGATCGAGGCCCGCGTCTGCGCGGAGGACCCGGCGCGCGGGTTCCTGCCGTCCGGCGGTACCGTCCTGGCGCTCTCGGAGCCGGACGTCGGGGCCGTGCGCACGGACTCCGGGCTGACGGCGGGCGTGCCGGTGGGGTCGACGTACGACCCGATGCTGTCGAAGGTCATCGCGTACGGGCCCGACCGAGCGGCGGCCCTGCGGGTGCTGCGGGCGGCTCTGGCGGACACCGTGATCCTGGGTGTCCAGACCAACGCCGGGTTCCTGCGCCGCCTGCTGGCGCACCCGGACGTGGTCTCGGGCGACCTGGACACCGGGCTGGTGGAGCGCGACCTCCCGTCCCTCCTGCCGGAGGGGGTCCCGGATGAGGTGTACGCAGCGGCCGCGCTGCTGAACATCCCCCACCCCGCCCCTTCCCGAAACCCGGGCTCCGCCCCAGACCCCGGTCCTCAAACGCCGGACGGGCCGGGTAGGTGGGTCGATCCGTTCGACGCCGCCAGCGGCTGGCGCCTGGGCGGTACGCCCGCCTGGACGGTCCACCACTTGCGCCTGCCCGGCCAGGATCCGGTGCAGGTTCGTACTCGCCCCCTGGGGGCGGACTCCGAGCTGCTCGTCTCGGACTCGGCCGGGCCGAATCCAGCCCCGCCGGCGATTGAGGCGCGGGGGTCCGGGGGCAGCGCCCCCGGCGCACCGGCCCGCGGCCGGATCCTCACCCGCACCACCGACACCGTCACCATCGAACTCGACGGCGTCACGCACCGCTTCAGCCACGCCGCCTCCCCGGAGGGGACCTGGCTCGGCCGCGACGGAGACAGCTGGCACGTGCAGGCGTACGACCCCGTCGCGGCGAACCTCAGCGGGGCCGGACGCGGCGGCGCCGAGACCCTCGCCGCCCCCATGCCCGGCACCGTCACCGTCGTCAAGGTGGCCGTCGGCGACAAGGTGACGGCCGGGCAGAGCCTGCTCGTCGTCGAGGCCATGAAGATGGAGCACGTCATCTCCGCCCCGCACGCCGGCACCGTCACCGAACTGGACGTGACCCCCGGCAGCACGGTCGCGATGGACCAGGTCCTGGCCGTCGTCACCCCCGACGAGGACGAGGAGGGGGCCGCGTGAACGGGCTGCCCATGGCCGTCCCGGCCCCCGGCCTCCCGGCCCGGGTCCGGATCCACGAGGTCGGCGCGCGCGACGGGCTCCAGAACGAGAAGAGCGCCGTACCCACCGAGGTGAAGGCGGAGTTCATCCACCGCCTGGCCGCGGCCGGGCTCGGCACCGTCGAGGCCACCAGCTTCGTGCACCCCAAGTGGGTTCCGCAGCTGGCCGATGCCGAGGCGCTGTTCCCGCAGCTCGCGGACCTCGACGGGGTCGCCCTGCCCGTCCTCGTGCCCAACGAGCGCGGCCTGGACCGCGCGCTCGCCCTCGGGGCCACCCGCATCGCCGTCTTCGGCTCGGCCACCGAGACCTTCGCCTCCCGCAACCTGAACCGGACCGTCGCCGAGTCCCTCGCCATGTTCGAGCCCGTCGTGGCCCGCGCGAAGCAGGAGAAGGCGCACGTCCGCGGCTACCTCTCGATGTGCTTCGGCGACCCCTGGGAGGGCCCCGTCCCGGTCCACCAGGTCGTACGGGTCGCGAAGTCCCTGCTCGACCTCGGCTGCGACGAGCTGAGCCTCGGCGACACCATCGGCGTCGCCACCCCCGGCCACGTCCAGGAGCTGCTCAGCAGCCTGAACGAGGCGGGCGTCGGCACCGACCGCATCGGCGTGCACTTCCACGACACCTACGGCCAGGCCCTCTCCAACACCCTCGCCGCGCTCCAGCACGGCGTGACCACCGTCGACGCCTCCGCCGGCGGCCTCGGCGGATGCCCGTACGCGAAGAGCGCCACCGGCAATCTCGCGACCGAGGACCTGGTGTGGATGCTCGACGGCCTCGGCATCGAGACCGGGGTCGACCTGGCCGCCCTCACCGCCACGAGCGTGTGGATGGCCGAACAGCTGGGGCGTCCCAGCCCCTCACGTACCGTCCGCGCCCTCTCCCACAAGGAGTAGTCACACCATGTCCCTCGACCACCGGCTCACCCCTGAGCACGAGGAACTCCGCCGCACCGTCGAGGCGTTCGCGCACGACGTCGTCGCCCCGAAGATCGGCGACCTGTACGAGCGGCACGAGTTCCCGTACGAGATCGTCGCCGAGATGGGCCGCATGGGCCTGTTCGGCCTGCCCTTCCCGGAGGAGTACGGCGGCATGGGCGGGGACTACCTCGCCCTCGGCATCGCCCTGGAGGAGCTGGCCCGCGTCGACTCCTCGGTCGCCATCACCCTGGAGGCGGGCGTCTCCCTCGGCGCCATGCCGCTCTACCTCTTCGGCTCCGAGGAGCAGAAGCGGGAGTGGCTGCCGAAGATGTGCTCCGGCGAGATCCTGGGCGCCTTCGGTCTGACGGAGCCCGGCGCGGGCTCCGACGCCGGCGGCACCCGCACCACGGCCGTCAAGGACGGCGACGAGTGGGTCATCAACGGGTCGAAGTGCTTCATCACCAACTCCGGTACGGACATCACCGGTCTGGTCACGGTCACCGCCGTGACGGGCCGCAAGGCGGACGGCCGCCCGGAGATCTCCTCGATCATCGTCCCGTCCGGCACTCCGGGCTTCACGGTGGCCGCGCCCTACTCCAAGGTGGGCTGGAACTCCTCGGACACCCGTGAGCTGTCCTTCGACAACGTACGGGTGCCCCTGGCCAACCTGGTGGGCGCGGAGGGCCGCGGCTACGCCCAGTTCCTGCGGATCCTCGACGAGGGCCGGATCGCCATCTCGGCACTCGCGACCGGGCTGGCGCAGGGCTGTGTGGACGAGTCGGTGAAGTACGCCAAGGAGCGGCACGCCTTCGGCAAGGCGATCGGCGACAACCAGGCCATCCAGTTCAAGCTGGCCGACATGGAGATGCGCGCCCACATGGCCCGCATCGGCTGGCGCGACGCGGCCTCCCGGCTGGTGGCCGGCGAGCCCTTCAAGAAGGAGGCGGCGATCGCGAAGCTGTACTCCTCGACGGTCGCCGTCGACAACGCCCGTGAGGCGACCCAGATCCACGGCGGCTACGGGTTCATGAACGAGTACCCGGTGGCCCGCATGTGGCGGGATTCCAAGATCCTGGAGATCGGCGAGGGCACCAGCGAGGTCCAGCGCATGCTGATCGCCCGTGAACTGGGCTTCTCCGCCTAGTCGAAGGGTCCGTCCGGGCGCGGGCGGAGCGAGGGGGCCCTAAAAAACTTAGGGCCCCCTTATCGTTTTCGGCCAAGGTTAGGCTAACCTTCCTCACGAACGGCTCAGTGGCCGCCCGGATACGCACGAAAACGGACATCGACATGCCCAAGTCCCGAACCTCCTCCTTCACCCGCCGCGGATTCATCGCGGCAGGCGGCGCCCTCGGCCTCGTCGCGGCGCTCGCCGCATGCGGTGGCACCGACTCGGCGAAGGGCGACGGCGGCAAGGACAACGGCGCTGCGGCCTCCGGCCCCTGGACCTTCAAGGACGACCTCGGCAAGGAGGTCAGCACCAAGTCGAAGCCGAAGAACATCGTCGCCTTCACCGGCACCGCCGCCGCGCTGTACGACTACGGCGTCCCGGTCAAGGGCGTGTTCGGCCCGACCAAGACCGCCGACGGCAAGGCCGACGTCCAGGCCGGCTCGATGGACATCTCCAAGGTCGAGATCCTCGGCAACGTCTACGACGAGTTCAACGTCGAGAAGTACGCGGCCCTCCAGCCCGAGCTGCTCGTCACCAACACCTGGGACGGCACCTACTGGTACGTCCCGGAGGCCTCCAAGGACAAGATCCTGAAGCTGGCCCCGGCCGCCGCGATCTCCGTGGGCGGCGACGCCACCCTGGACAAGGCGCTGGAGCGCACCGCGGACCTCGCCAAGTCCCTGGGCGCCGACATGAACGCCCAGACCACCGTCGACGCGAAGGCCCGCTTCGAGGCCGCCGCCGCGAAGCTGCGCGAGGCCACCAAGGCCAACCCGGGCGTCAAGGTGCTCGTCGGCTCCGGCTCCGCCGACCTGTTCTACGCCTCCACCCCGGACACCTCGGCCGACCTGAAGTACTTCAAGCAGCTCGGCGTCGAGTTCGTCACCCCGGAGAAGCTGGACGAGGGCGGCTTCTTCGAGAGCCTGAGCTGGGAGAACGCCGGCAAGTACAAGGCCGACGTCATCCTGCTCGACAACCGCACCGGCACCCTGCAGCCGGAGGAGCTGAAGGCGAAGGCCACCTGGGCCGAGCTCCCGGCGGTCAAGGCCGGCCAGATCACCCCGCGCGTCACCGAGCCGATCTACTCGTACGCCAAGTGCGCCCAGATCCTCGAGGACCTCGCGAAGTCCATCCAGAACGCCAAGAAGGTCAGCTGACCCGGTCGACCCGCGGCGCCCGGTGACCCCGGGCGCCCGTAGGCCGTTCCGACTTCCAGGGGGATCCTCCGCATGACCGTCACCGCGTCCGGCGACACCGCTCCGGCCGTCGCCCACTTCCGGTTCTTCGAGCTCGAAGTGGTCCGCACGCGCCGCCTCGGCCACTCGTTCCTGCGGGTCACGTTCGGCGGGGAGTCCCTCGCGGACTTCCGCTCGGGCGGCTTCGACCAGAGCCTGTCGCTCTTCCTGCCCGCGTCCGACCAGGAGCACACGGTGCTCCCGTCCACGGACGAGGCCACCTGGTTCGCCGCCTGGCGGGGGATGCCGGACGAGGAGCGGCCGGTGATGCGCTCCTACACGGTGCGCGAGCAGCGCCGTACGCCCGAGGGGGCGGTCGAGGTCGACATCGACTTCGTGCTGCACGGCGACGCGTCGCCGGCCTCCCGCTGGGCCGGGCGCGCGGTCACCGGCCGCCGGATCCTGGCCATCGGCCCGGCCGTAGCGGAGAACAAGTCCGTGCGCTTCCGGCCGTCGGCCGCCACCGACGCGATCTGGATGTACGCGGACGAGACCGCCCTGCCGGCCGCGGCCGCGATCCTGGACCGGCTGGCCGCCGGGACCCGGGTCCGGGCCTGGTTCGAGGTCCCGCACGAGGACGACCGGATCGCGCTGGACACCCTCGCCGACGCGGACATCACCTGGATCGTGCGCGAGGGCCACGGCCGGGAGCGGACCGAGCAGGTGCTGAGCGTGCTGCGCTCGGCCGAACCGCCCGCCGCCCAGGCCCCGTACGTCTGGCTCGCGGGCGAGGCCGGCACCATTCGCGCGGTGCGCCGCCACTTCGTGCAGGAACGATCCGTCGACCGCCGCGCGGTACGTTTCACCGGCTACTGGCGGCTCGGCGCGAGCGAGGAGCAGCTCCTCGCCGAGGCGTACGCCGGCAAGGCGCCGAGCGAGGACCCGGCGTCCGAGCTGTAGCCGACTGCCGTACCCCGCAGGACCGTTGAGATGGGCCCTGGCTTTGAGCCAGGGCCCATCTTCATTTGGCTTATTAGCTTAGGTTAGGCTAACCTAAACATCACACACCCCACCCTCCCCTTCTCCCCCTGCCCGGAGGAAAGTTGATGCGCTCGCATCTGCTGAATGAGACGACCGCGGACCTCTACCGGCGTTCCGTCACCGAGGGCGTCGACCGCGTCGCCGCCAAACTCGCGACCACGGAACGGCCTCACACCGGTATATCCGTCGACGAACTCGCCCCGGTCATCAACGGGATCGACCTGGACGCGCCGCTCGCGGACGCGGCGGCCGTCCTGGACGAGCTGGAAGACGTCTACCTGCGCGACGCGGTGTACTTCCACCACCCGCGCTACCTCGGGCACCTCAACTGCCCCGTCGTGATCCCCGCGGTGCTGGGCGAGGCGGTCCTCTCGGCCGTCAACTCCTCCCTCGACACCTGGGACCAGTCCATCGGCGGCACGCTGATCGAGCGCCGCCTCATCGACTGGACCGCCCAGCGCATCGGCCTCGGCCCCGCCGCGGACGGCATCTTCACCTCCGGTGGCAGCCAGTCCAACTTCCACGCGCTGCTCCTCGCCCGTGACGAGGCCTGCCGCATCGTCATGAAGCGGGCCCTGGACGAGGGCACCGAGCTCACCAAGGCCGAACTCCTCCCCAAGCTGCGGATCTTCACCTCCGAGGCCAGCCACTTCAGCGTGCAGAAGTCGGCCGCCATGCTCGGCCTCGGCTACGAGGCCGTCATCTCCGTGCCCGTCGACCGCAACCGCCGGATGGACACCGCGGTGCTCGCCCTGGAGCTGGAGGAGTGCGCCGCCGAAGGCCTCTTCCCGATGGCCGTCGTCGCCACCGCCGGCACCACCGACTTCGGGTCCATCGACCCGCTCCCCGAGATCGCCCGCCTGACCGCCGAGCACTCCGCGTGGATGCACGTGGACGCCGCGTACGGCTGCGGACTGCTGGTCTCCCCCACCCGCCGGCACCTCCTCGACGGCATCGAGCACGCCGACTCGGTCACGGTCGACTACCACAAGTCGTTCTTCCAGCCGGTCAGCTCCAGCGCGATGCTGGTCCGCGACCGCGACACCCTCAAGCACGCCACGTACCACGCGGACTACCTCAACCCGCGCCGCATGGCCGAGGAGCGCATCCCCAACCAGGTCGACAAGTCCATCCAGACCACGCGCCGGTTCGACGCGCTCAAGCTCTGGATGACCCTGCGCGTCATGGGCGCCGACGGCATCGGCTCGCTCTTCGACGAGGTCATCGACCTGGCCGCGACCGGCTGGGACCTCATCGACGCCGACCCGCGCTTCGAGGTCGTCGTCAAGCCGCAGATCTCCACCCTCGTCTTCCGCTTCCTGCCCGGCCGGGAGGTCCCCGCCGAGCTCCTCGACGAGGCCCAGCTCCACGCCCGCAAGGCGCTCTTCGCCTCCGGCGAGGCCGTCGTCGCCGGGACGAAGGTGGACGGGAAGCAGTACCTGAAGTTCACCCTCCTCAACCCGCAGACCACGACGGCCGACATCGCTGCCGTCCTCGACCTCCTCGCCGCACACGCCGAGCAGTTCCTGGGAGAATCCCTTGCCGTCCACCACTGAGACCCACGACTTCATCGGTATCGGCCTCGGCCCCTTCAACCTGGGACTCGCCTGCCTCACGGCGCCGATCGACGAGCTGAACGGCCTGTTCATCGAGTCGAAGCCGCACTTCGAGTGGCACGCGGGGATGTTCCTGGACGGCGCGCACCTGCAGACGCCGTTCATGTCGGACCTGGTCACCCTCGCCGACCCGACCTCGCCCTTCTCCTTCCTGAACTACCTGAAGGACCAGGACCGGCTGTACTCGTTCTACATCCGGGAGAACTTCTACCCGCTGCGCGCCGAGTACAACGACTACTGCCGCTGGGCCGCCGACCGGCTCGACAACGTCCGGTGGTCCACCTCCGTCACCGAGGTCACCTACGACGAGCAGGCCGGCCTCTACGAGGTCCGCACGGACAAGGGCGAGACCCACCGGGCCCGCCGCCTGGTCCTGGGAACCGGCACCCCGCCGCACGTCCCCCGGTCCTGCGAGGGCCTCGGCGGCGACTTCCTGCACAACTCCGCCTACATGCAGAACAAGGCGGAGCTGCAGAAGAAGAAGTCCATCACGCTGATCGGCTCCGGCCAGAGCGCGGCCGAGATCTACTACGACCTGCTCGCCGAGATCGACACGTACGGCTACCAGCTCAACTGGGTGACCCGCTCCCCGCGGTTCTTCCCGCTGGAGTACACGAAGCTGACGCTGGAGATGACCTCCCCCGAGTACGTGGACTACTTCCACGCCCTCCCCGAGGACACCCGCTACCGGCTGGAGACCCAGCAGAAGAACCTCTTCAAGGGCATCGACGGCGACCTGATCAACGCCATCTTCGACCTGCTCTACCAGAAGAGGATCACCATGCCGGGGCAGGTGCCGACCACCCTGCTGACCAACACCTCCCTGAACAGCACGGCGTACGACACCACCACGGGCACCTACACCCTGGGCCTGCGCCAGGAGGAGCAGGAGCGCGACTTCACCCTCGCCTCCGAGGGCCTGGTCCTGGCCACCGGCTACAAGTACCAGGTGCCCGAGTTCCTCGCCCCGGTGCGCGAGCGGCTGAACTTCGACGGCCACGGCCGCCTCGACGCCGGCCGCAACTACAGCGTCGACACCACGGGCCGCGGGGTGTACCTGCAGAACGGCACCACCCACAACCACTCCCTGACCTCGCCCGACCTGGGCATGGCCGCGTACCGCAACGCCTACATCGTGGGCGAGCTCCTCGGCCGCGAGTACTACAAGGTCGAGAAGTCCATCGCGTTCCAGCAGTTCGCAGCCCCGGAAGGCATGCACGCATGAGCACCACCGACACCCTCTTCAGCCGGACGGACGCGGCCCTCGGGACCTTCTCCATCCGTCCGCTGGACCCCTTCGCCGACGCCGAGCTGCTGCACGGGTGGGTCACGCACCCCAAGGCCTCGTTCTGGATGATGCAGGACGCCTCGCTGCCGGACGTCGAGCGCGAGTACATGCGGATCACCGCGCACGAGCACCACCACGCCTTCATCGGCCTCCACGAGGGCCGCCCGGCCTTCCTGATGGAGAGCTACGACCCGAGCGAGCTGGAACTGGTCGGCCTGTACGACGCCCAGCCCGGCGACGTCGGCATGCACTTCCTCGTCGCGCCGAGCGACCAGCCCCTCAGCGGCTTCACCCGCGCCGTGATCACCACGGTGATGGCCGCCCTCTTCGCCGACGAGGAGACGCAGCGCGTCGTCGTCGAGCCCGACGTCCGCAACACGGCGGTGCACGCCCTCAACGCGGTGGTCGGTTTCGTCCCCGAGCGCGAGGTCCGCAAGCCGGAGAAGGAAGCCCTCCTCAGCTTCTGCACCCGCGCCCAGTTCGAGGCCGCCACCGGCATCACCCAGGAAGTGTCGATATGAGCCTGGCCGACGCCGTCTCCCACCTCTCCCCCGAGCTGTGGGCCCGCGCGAACCGCGCGCTGGTCCGCAAGGCCCTCGCGGAGTTCTCCCACGAACGCCTCCTGACGCCGAAGCCGCTGGGCGACTCCTGGTACTCGGTCCTGAGCGACGACTCCACGGTGGAGTACCGGTTCAAGGCCGTCCTGCACGCCCTCGAACACTGGTCGGTGGACGAGTCCTCGGTCACCCGCCTGCAGGACGGCGCCGAGCTCCCGCTGGACGCGCTCGACTTCCACATCGAGCTGCGCGAGGCGCTGGGCCTGAGCCCGGAGGTCCTGCCCGTCTACCTGGAGGAGATCTCCTCCACCCTGGCCGGCACGGGCTTCAAGTACACGAAGCCGCAGGTCTCCTCCGACGTCCTCGCGAAGTCCTCCTTCCAGGACATCGAGACGGGCATGACCGAGGGCCACCCCTGCTTCGTGGCGAACAACGGCCGCCTCGGCTTCGGCGTGCACGAGTACCTCTCGTACGCCCCGGAGACGGCGAGCCCGGTCCACCTGGTGTGGGTGGCTGCCCGCAAGGACGTCTCCACCTTCACGGCGGGCGCGGGCCTGGACCACGACTCCTTCGTCCGCGCCGAGCTGGGCGAGGAGACGGTCGCGCGGTTCGCCGCGCAGCTGGAGGCCCTGGACCTGGACCCGGCCGACTACCACCTGCTGCCGGTCCACCCCTGGCAGTGGTGGAACAAGACCACGGTCACCTTCGCCGCCGAGATCGCCAACCGCCGCCTCGTGCTGCTGGGCGAGGGCTCGGACGCGTACCTGGCGCAGCAGTCGATCCGTACGTTCTTCAACCGGAGCGCGCCGGAGAAGCACTACGTCAAGACGGCCATCTCGGTGCTCAACATGGGCTTCATGCGCGGTCTCTCGGCCGCCTACATGGAGGCCACGCCGGCCATCAACGACTGGCTGCACCAGCTGATCGAGAGCGACGAGGTCCTGCAGTCGGTGGACTTCTCGATCATCCGCGAGCGCGCGGCGATCGGCTACCACCACCGCCAGTACGAGCGCGCCACCGACCGCTACTCGCCGTACCGCAAGATGCTGGCCGCGCTGTGGCGCGAGTCCCCGGTGAACTCCCTCAAGGGCGACGAGCGCCTCGCCACCATGGCCTCGCTCCTGCACGTCGACGCCGAGGGCAAGTCCTTCGTCGGCGCCCTGATCGAGGAGTCGGGCCTGACGCCGGCGGAGTGGCTGCGCCACTACCTGCGGGCCTACCTGGTCCCGCTGCTGCACTGCTTCTACCAGTACGACCTCGCGTACATGCCGCACGGCGAGAACACGATCCTCGTCATCGAGGGCGGCGTGGTGAAGCGGGCGATCTTCAAGGACATCGCCGAGGAGATCGTGATCATGGACCCGGACGCGGTGCTGCCGCCCGCGGTCGAGCGGATCCGCGCGGACGTCCCGGAGGACATGAAGCTGCTGTCCGTCTTCACGGACGTGTTCGACTGCTTCTTCCGCTTCCTGGGTCCGATCCTGGCGACGGAGGGCATCTGCGAGGAGGACACCTTCTGGCAGGCGGTGGCCGACTGCGCTCACGCGTACCAGGAGTCGATGCCGCAGCTCGCGGAACGCTTCGCGCGGTACGACCTGTTCGCCGAGGAGTTCCAGCTGTCCTGCCTGAACCGCCTCCAGCTGCGGAACAACAAGCAGATGGTCGACCTCTCCGACCCGTCCGCCGCGCTGCAGCTGATCGGCACCCTCAAGAACCCCGTCGCGCCCTTCGCCCGGCGGTGACCGGGGGCCGGGCAGGCGGTCGATACGGTCCCTCGACCGCCTGACCCTCCCCCTCGGCACGCGAGGCGTGTCCGCGGAGCCAGACCGGCCCTCTCCGCGGACACGCCTCGCGTGTCACCGCGGGCGTCGCCTGTACCCCCGTACCAGGCGATGCCCGCGGCCCCGGCCGGCGGGTGCGCGTCTCGCCACCCGTCCTGCCCAAGTGTGAGTCGGAGGGCGTCAGTTGTGGAGGCGATTTCTAGAAATGTTTTCTAGTTACCTCGCCCATGGAACGTCCGGGGACCGGTAGAAGCCGATGCCCTGTGCGTCGAGGCGGGGCTGCTGGGCTGCCAGCCGGCGGCTGTACGAGGCCCAGTCCAGCGAGGCCGCCGGGGACCAGCCGAGCTCCGCCAGGCCCAGGACCCGCGGGAACGCCATCAGCTCCCAGTCCGCGCGCGTCGCGACGTTCTCCGTCCACAGCGGGGCCTCCACCCCCAGGACGGCGGACTCCGGGACCCCGGCCAGGTAGGCCCCCGGGTTCCAGGAGTACGACCGCCGCACCGGTACGTACCCGGCCCACGCCAGCCCCGGCTTCGTCGCCGCCTCGTACTTCATGTCCAGATACAGCCGGTCCGCCGGCGACAGCACCAGCGGGTGGCCCGCCTTCGCCGCCGCCGCCACGGCCGCCCGGTCCGCGGCCGAGGTCTTGTCGTGGCCCCAGTACTGGAGCACCGCCCCCTGCGCCGGCCGCGCCGTCGCCAGCTGGTGCCAGGCCATCACCGTCTTCCCGTACCGGCCCACCACTTCCTGCGCCCGGTCCATGAAGGCCGCGTAGTCCGCCGCCGGCGTCACGTGCGCCTCGTCGCCGCCGATGTGCAGGTAGCGGCCGGGGGTCAGCTCCGCCAGCTCGCCGAGCACCTCGTCGATGAACTCGTACGTCCGCTCCTTGGCCACGCACAGCGAGCTGAAGCCCACCTTGGTCCCGGTGTACCGGGCCGGGGCCTTCCCGTCGCAGTTCAGCTCCGCGTAGGAGGCGAGCGCCGCGTTCACGTGCCCCGGCATGTCGATCTCCGGGACCACGTCCACGTACCGCGCCCCCGCGTAGGCCACCAGCTCCCGGTACTCGTCCTTCGTCCAGTGCCCGCCGGGCCCGCCGCCGACCTCGCTGCCGCCCCCGTACTCCGCCAGCCGCGGCCAGGAGTCGACCGCGAGCCGCCAGCCCTGGTCGTCGGTCAGGTGCAGGTGCAGCGTGTTGACCTTGTACTGGGCGAGCTGGTCCACGTACCGCTTGACCTGCTCCACCGAGAAGAAGTGCCGCGCGATGTCGACCATCGCCCCCCGGTACGCGAAGCGCGGCCGGTCGGTGACCGTCCCGCCCGGCACCGTCCCGGGCCCGGCCGCCGGCACCAGCTGGCGCAGGGTCTGCCCCGCGCGGAAGAGGCCGGCCGGGGTCCGCGCGGTGAGGGTGATCCCTTCGGGGCCGGACTCCAGCCGGTACCCCTCGTCGCCCAGCCCTTCGGCCTCCTCGTCGATCCTGAGCCGGATCCCGTCCCCCTGCGCCCCGTCGACCACCGGCAGCGGGAGCCCGCTCGGGCCGCGCAGCTGCTCCGCGAGGAGCTCACCCACCCGGCGGACCTCCTCGCCCGCGCCCCGGCCGGTACGGATGACCGTGCCCGCCCCGAAGGAGTACCCGGGCCCCTCCGCGCGCGCGGAGACCGGCGCGGGCAGCAGCCGCTCGAAGGGGGCGAGGGCCGCGGGCGGATCGTCGCCGGGTCTGGCGTCGTCCCCGTGGGCGGCGGTACAGGAGACGGAACCGCCCACGAGGCCGAGGGCCAGCAGGGCGCCGAGCGTGCGTCGCAGTCGCAGGACTCTCATGGCCCAGGTATAGGCCAACTGGCCCGTCCGTGACGGTGGGAGAATCGCCGGATGGCGGAAATCATCCAGAAGGACGGCACTTGGAGCTTCGACGGGGACGCGGTGCGCATCGTGCCGGGCCGCGACAAGGGGGTGGCGCTGTTGCGCCAGACCCTCGGCGAGGTGGTCGTACCGCTGCGCGCGCTGGCGGGGATCTCGTACGAGCCGAGCCGCAAGGCGGGCCGGCTGCGGCTGCGACTGCGTGACGGCGCGGACCCCCTGCTCCAGGTGACGGGCGGACGCCTGCCGGAGGCCTCCGACCCGTACCGGCTGACCGTGGAGTCGGACCGCAGCGGGGTCGCGGAGTACTTCGTGGACGAGGTGCGCAACGCCCTGCTGCTGGACCAGGTGGACACCGGCCCCGTGGACACCTACCTGCTGCCGGGGCCGGCCGTGCCGATCGCGGTGGGCGCGGGCGACGGTGCGGCGGCCTTCGACGGCGACCGGGTGGCCCTGGACTGGAACTGGACGACGGAAGAGGCCAAGCGCTCCGCCGGGCCGCGGGAATTCCGGATCGCCGACCTGCGCACGGTGGAGTGGTCCCCGTCGAAGGGGCTGGAGAACGGCTGGCTGCGCTTCACCCTGGCGGGCGCCCCGCCGGCCCCGGCCCCCAAGTACGACCCGCACACCGTGGAGCTCTTCGGCTTCAAGAAGGACCCGCTGATGGCCTTGGTCGCGGCGGCGGTGGCCGTACGGATGCCCCATCCGGCGGCGCCGCAGGAGGGCCCGACCGACGCGGTTGCCGCGCCCGCGGAGCTCTCCTCGGCGGGCGCCCCCGCCGAGGACCACGACGCCCTGCTGCGGCGCCTGCGCGAGCTGGGCGATCTGCACCAGGCCGGGGTCCTGACGGCCGAGGAGTTCACTGCGGCGAAACAGGCAGTTTTGCGGCGTTTCTAACCGGAGTAACCCGTTCACTGGTCCAGACCAGGGAGATCCTGCCCGGATTCGGGCAGGATCTTTGCGTTCGGCGCCGTTAGCCGCCAATATCTACGAGTGCTCGATCGCCGCCCGTCGCATGACGACCTCGTCGACCACCTGGTGCGCAGCACCGCGCTGCAGCGCGGCGAAGCCGCCCGGGTGGTACTCGACGTGCTCGCCTACTTCGACGAGACGACCGAGGAGTTCGTCCGCCGCCGCCACCGGGAACTGCAGTCCGGCGGAGCGGTGAACGCGGAGATCTTCGAGCGGATCGCGGCCGAGCTGCCGCACCGCGCCGTGGCGCCTCCGGAGCTCTCGCTCCGGCAGCTGCGCCGCATCGTCTACGGCTGAGCCGGCGGCCGCGGACGCGGCTGCGGGCGGGTACAGGAACCGAACTTCAGGAGGGGCAAAACCGTATGTGCGGAATCGTCGGTTACATCGGCAAGCGTGACGTGGCACCGCTGCTGCTGGAGGGCCTGCAGCGACTGGAGTACCGCGGATACGACTCCGCGGGCATCGTCGTGAACAGCCCGAAGGCGTCCACCCTGAAGGTGGTCAAGGCCAAGGGCCGCGTCCGCGAGCTGGAGTCCCGCGTCCCCAAGCGCTTCGCCGGCACCACCGGCATCGCCCACACCCGCTGGGCCACGCACGGCGCCCCGAGCGACATCAACTCGCACCCGCACCTGGACGCCGAGAACAAGGTCGCCGTCGTCCACAACGGCATCGTCGACAACGCCTCCGAGCTGCGCGCCAAGCTCGAGGCCGAGGGCGTCGTCTTCGTGTCGGAGACCGACACCGAGGTGATCGTCCACCTGATCGCCCGCTCCGAGGCCGAGTCCCTGGAGGACAAGGTCCGCGAGGCCGTCAAGGCGATCGAGGGCACCTACGGCATCGCCGTCATGCACGCCGACTTCGCCGACCGCATCGTCGTCGCCCGCAACGGCTCCCCGGTCGTCCTGGGCATCGGCGAGAAGGAGATGTTCGTCGCCTCGGACGTCGCCGCCCTGGTCGCGCACACCCGCCAGGTCGTCACCCTCGACGACGGCGAGATGGCCACCCTGAAGGCCGACGACTTCCGGACCTACACCACCAGCGGTGCCACCACCACCGCCACGCCCGAGACCGTGGAGTGGGAGGCCGCCTCCTACGACATGGGCGGCCACGACACGTACATGCACAAGGAGATCTCCGAGCAGCCCGACGCGGTCGACCGCGTGCTGCGCGGCCGGATCGACGACCGCTTCAACACCGTGCACCTGGGCGGCCTGAACCTGGACCCGCGCGAGGCGCGCGGCATCCGCCGGGTCAAGATCCTCGGCTGCGGCACCTCGTACCACGCGGGCCTCATCGGCGCCGGCCTCATCGAGGGCATGGCCCGCATCCCCGCCGACGCCGAGCCGGCCTCCGAGTTCCGCTACCGCAACCCTGTCGTGGACCCCGACACCCTCTACATCGCGGTGTCGCAGTCCGGTGAGACGTACGACGTGCTCGCGGCCGTGCAGGAGCTCAAGCGCAAGGGCGCCCGCGTCCTCGGCGTGGTCAACGTGGTCGGCTCCGCGATCGCCCGCGAGGCCGACGGCGGCGTGTACGTGCACGCCGGCCCCGAGGTCTGCGTCGTCTCCACCAAGTGCTTCACCAACACGGTCGTGGCCTTCGCGCTGCTCGCCGTGCACCTGGGCCGCATCCGGGACCTCTCGGTCACCGACGGCAAGCGGATCATCGAGGGCCTGCGCAAGCTGCCCGCGCAGATCCAGGAGATCCTCGACGGCGAAGAGGACATCAAGAAGCTCGCGGCCGAGTTCGCCGAGGCCAAGTCGATGATGTTCATCGGCCGGGTGCGCGGCTACCCGGTGGCCCTGGAGGCCTCCCTCAAGCTGAAGGAGATCTCCTACATCCACGCCGAGGCCTACCCGGCCTCCGAGCTCAAGCACGGTCCCCTCGCCCTGATCGAGCCCTCGCTGCCGACGGTCGCGATCGTTCCGGACGACGACCTGCTGGAGAAGAACCGCGCGGCGCTGGAGGAGATCAAGGCCCGCAGCGGCCGGATCCTGGCGGTGGCCCACCGCGAGCAGGAGAAGGCGGACCACACCATCGTGGTCCCGAAGAACGAGGACGAGCTGGACCCGATCCTGATGGGCATCCCGCTCCAGCTGCTGGCGTACCACACGGCCCTGGCCATGGGCCGGGACATCGACAAGCCGCGCAACCTGGCGAAGTCGGTCACCGTCGAGTAGCCGACGGCCCCCCGTCACACGAATCGACCCCCGTGCGCGGTGCGCACGGGGGTCGATCCCTTTGCATCTCCTTGGAGCCCTGCGGATCCCTTTGGCGCTCAGCTCGCGGCGACCGCGCCGCGCCGGGACTTGCCGACGGCCATCGGCCAGTGCGCCAGGGCCGCGGTGGCCCCGTACCAGGCCAGCAGACCGGACACGGCGGCGACCCAGCCGCCCGCCTTGGCGAGCCCGCCGCCGTCCATGAAGGAACCTATCGCCAGCAGGACGAGCGACAGGGTCAGCAGGCCGTAGACGCCCTGGCTGAACAGACCGCTCGCGGCGGCGACCGTGAGGGTCAGCGCGAGCATCGCGAACAGGACAAGAAACGTTCCGGCGGCTTCGTCGGAGACCGAAGCCCCCGCGCCCTTGGCCCACGTGAACCAGAAGATGCCGAGGCCCGCGAACGCGGTGCCGTTGAACCCGTTGCCGCCGCGGTACTCCAGGAGCCCGAGGAGGAACAGGGCCGCGCCGCCGACGTACATCGCGAGCGACACGGAGTTGGCAGCGGACACGCCGTCGATGACACCGGTGTGGCCGATACCGAACGCGAGAAGGGTGAGACCCAGGGCGATGTTCCCGAGGGTCGAAGTCGAGGCCGTGCTTCCCGCAGAGACACCATTGTCCACGGCGGGCTCCCTTCGATCTGCAGTTGTTTGCTGCGTCCCAGCAGCATTTATCTACCCTTTACACGAGGGCACAACCGCACAATCGGCTTAACAGAGGGTCACGGAATGACAACAACGGGTCGCTGTGCGCGCTTGGCGAGGCGACCCGCCACCGACCCGAAGATCCGGCCCACGATCCCGTGCGTGGAACCCACCACGATGGCGTCGGCCGAATACTCCCGGCCGACCTCCTCCAGCTCATGGCAGATGTCACCACCCCGCTCGACCAGGATCCACGGCACTTCGGCCAGATAGTCCGCGCAGGCGAGCTCCAGCCCGAGCACCTCGGTGCGGTGGTCCGGCACGTCCACGAAGACGGGCGGCTCGCACCCCGCCCACACGGTGGTGGGCAGCCGGTTGGCGACATGGACGATGATCAGACCCGATCCGGAGCGCCGCGCCATGCCGATCGCGTACGCGAGGGCACGCTCACTGGACGTGGATCCGTCGAATCCCACAACGACTCCGTGCCGGAAGGCCGGATCGCAGGGCAGGCGTGTCTGTTCCACCGCGCGCAGATCGGCGGCCGACGCGGGGTCGGCGAGGCGTTTGCGCTTGCGGTCCGCGGGTTCGGAGAATTCGTGACCGGCCATGGGTGTCTCGGCGAAGAGGTCCTTGGAGGAAGGAACAGGGGCGAAATCGGCGACGCAGGGTGACGGAGCTCTGTCCGGGAAGCATCTTCCCAAGCCCATACCCACCAGGGTACGGCGACACTCCTGTCCTGCACAGGGCTTGCCGCCCTTGGAGAGCGTCCCAGGGAGCATGCCGGAGCGAGCGCTCCTTGGCAATGACCACTGTCCCCTACAGCCAGTGACGAGTCGGGGCGCCGCCACCCGTGCGCGCAGTGACCGAGCCGCGCCGCGCGGCGTTGGACACGAGTCCGACCGTCCAGGAAGAGCCCGCAGGGAGCACGCCGTGCCCGGTCATCCGGTTCACCCCGTCCAGCCAGCTCAGCCGACGCAGTCCGTCCGGTCCCTCCAGCCCGCCGACCCGGGCCCGCACTTCACCCCGTCGCCGCGCGCGGGACGCCGCTCGTCCCTTCACCCGTCCGTGCAGTCCGCCGGGCGCGCCCATGACGACCCCGCGGGTGACGTGGTGCGCTGGGCCGCCTTCAGCTGCCTGCTCGTCCCCGTGGTCCTCGTCGTCTACGGAACCTCCTTCGGCGGGGCGGCCGTCGCGACCCTCGGCCTGCTGGCCGTGACGGCCGCGTGCAGGGTCCTGCTGCGCCACTCGGAGAAGGCGGAGCGGGCCGCGGCACGGGTCCTGGCGGACGAGCGGCCCGCGCCGTCCCGGCGCCGCCGGCACTCGCGCGGCGGGGCCGGGAACCGCCGCGGCTGCCACGGCTCCGGCGCCGGGTCCCCGCACGACTGACTCATTCGCACACCCACACACGCATGTTTTCAGCCAACTTCCCGGCAAGGTGCCCTCCTTGCCGGAATGTCCCCCCAACCCCCTCACCACCAGCGACGACGGAGCCCGGGGGGCGTAGAGGCCCTACGGGTACTGGCCACAGCCAGGGGGCGGGCTTCCCATTCGGGTAGCGGAGCGGAACGCTTACTGATCGAATGCTTTTCGCCAAGTTGAGAAGTCGACATAGCGCTGCGTGCTGAACTTGTCACGCCGACACCACGGGACGCAGTAGATTCGATCATGTATTTACGGCGGGGGATCCACGTGCAAGGCCGAGGGGAAACGTGCAGGTGCGACCAGACCAAGGAGTCGCGACACCCAAGGGGGGCTTAGCGCCATGAGCCAGGATTCCACCGCCGTCGTCACAGACGCCGGCCGGAAGCTCGCGGGGCGTCGCCGCAGGGAGATCGTCGCGGTGCTGCTCTTCAGCGGCGGACCGATCTTCGAGAGCTCCATTCCACTTTCCGTGTTCGGCATTGACCGGCAGGACGCGGGAGTTCCACGCTATCGACTGCTCGTGTGCGCCGGTGAGGACGGTCCGCTCAGGACCACCGGCGGACTCGAACTGACCGCGCCATACGGGTTGGAGGCGATCGCCCGGGCAGGCACGGTCGTCGTTCCCGCCTGGCGCTCCATCACTTCACCGCCGCCTCCCGAGGCGCTGGACGCACTGCGTCTGGCGCACGAGGAGGGGGCCCGGATCGTCGGACTGTGCACGGGAGCCTTCGTGCTCGCCGCCGCCGGTCTGCTGGACGGCCGGCCCGCGACGACGCACTGGATGTACGCGCCGACGCTGGCCAAGCGTTACCCGTCCGTCCATGTCGATCCGCGCGAACTGTTCGTCGACGACGGCGACGTGCTCACGTCCGCGGGCACCGCGGCCGGAATCGACCTGTGCCTGCACATCGTGCGCACGGACCACGGCAGCGAGGCGGCCGGGGCCCTGGCCCGCAGGCTCGTCGTGCCGCCGCGCCGCACGGGCGGACAGGAGCGCTATCTCGACCGGTCGCTGCCGGAGGAGATCGGCGCCGACCCGCTGGCCGAGGTCGTCGCCTGGGCGCTGGAGCACCTCCACGAGCAGTTCGACGTGGAGACCCTGGCGGCCCGCGCCTACATGAGCAGGCGCACCTTCGACCGCCGGTTCCGCTCGCTCACCGGCAGTGCGCCGCTGCAGTGGCTGATCACCCAGCGGGTGCTCCAGGCACAGCGGCTGCTGGAGACCTCCGACTACTCGGTCGACGAGGTCGCCGGACGCTGCGGGTTCCGCTCGCCGGTCGCCCTGCGGGGTCACTTCCGGCGGCAGCTGGGGTCCTCCCCGGCCGCCTACCGCTCCGCCTACCGGGCACGCCGGCCGCAGGCCGACGTCGCGCAGGTGGCCGAGATCTCGGGGCCGGTTCCGCACCAGCGCACTCCGCAGCCCCACCGGGCGGCGGCGGCCCTGGCCGCGGCGGGCCCGACGGTGACGGAGCTCTACGCCCCGGGCCGGGTCCTGCGGGAACACGCGTAACCCCACCACGGGTACGACGAACGGAAGGTCCCCCATCGGTCACCGCCGACGGGGGACCTTCCGCATATGCGGTCCGCTCCGCAGGGGACCGCATAAGGTGGGACACATGAACGATCGCATGGTGTGGATCGACTGCGAGATGACCGGGCTCTCGTTGACGGACGACGCACTTATCGAGGTGGCCGCACTGGTCACCGACTCGGAGCTCAACGTGCTCGGCGAAGGCGTGGACATCGTGATCCGCCCGCCGGACGCGGCCCTGGAGACCATGCCCGACGTGGTGCGCGAGATGCACACCGCCTCGGGGCTGCTCGACGAGCTGGCCGGCGGGACCACCCTCGCGGATGCCGAGGCCCAGGTCCTGGCGTACGTGCGCGAGCACGTGAAGGAGCCCCGCAAGGCACCGCTCTGCGGGAACTCGGTCGGCACCGACCGCGGCTTCCTGCTGCGCGACATGGCCGCGCTGGAGAGCTACATGCACTACCGGATCGTGGACGTGTCCTCGGTCAAGGAGCTGGCACGCCGCTGGTACCCGCGGGCGTACTTCAACAGCCCGCCGAAGAACGGCAACCACCGGGCGCTGGCGGACATCAAGGACTCCATCACCGAGCTGCGCTACTACCGGGAGGCGGTCTTCGTGCCGCAGCCCGGGCCCGACTCGGACACGGCCCGGACCATCGCCGCCAAGCACGCCGCGCCGGGCGCCTAGTACCTCCCGGAGGAGGGCGCGGGAAAGGGTGGAGCGAGCACCCTCCCGGACCCTGTACCCTTTTCTTCGGCCGGTCGGTTTTCCGACCGGACATGGTGGGTGTAGCTCAGTTGGTAGAGCACCTGGTTGTGGTCCAGGTGGCCGCGGGTTCAAGTCCCGTCACTCACCCTGCGGGAAGGCCCCGATCGCGAAGGCGATCGGGGCCTTCTGCGTTCCATCGGGGCCTGCGTTCCTACGAGGACTCGCGGACCACCAGCCGGTTCTGCAGGACGACGGACGCCTCGGCCGTCTCCCCGGCGATCCTCGCCAGCAGCACCTGCGCCATGGTGCGGCCCATCTCCTCGATCGGCTGCCGGACGCTGGTCAGCGGCGGGTCCATGTGCCGGGCCACCACCGAGTCGTCGAAACCGACCAGCGCCACGTCCTGCGGTGTCCGGCGGCCGGCCGCGCGCAGCTCCCGCAGGGCGCCCGCCGCCATGACGTCCGAGGCGGCGAAGACCGCGTCGAGCCCGGGGCGGTGTTCCAGCAGCTCGCGCATGGCCCGGCGGCCGCCGTCCTCGGTGAAGTCGCCGACCGCGATCAGCAGCTCGTCGACGGGGCGTCCGGCGGCGGCCAGGGCCTGCCGGTAGCCGTCGAGGCGGCACTGGGCCCCGTACACGTCCAGCGGTCCGGTGATCGTGGCGATCGTGCGGCGACCACGCGCGAGGAGGTGGCGCACCGCCTCGGCCGCGCCGGCCAGGTTGTCGGAGTCCACGCTCGGGAGGGTCTCGGCCGCGGAGCGGCGGCCGCTGATCACCGTCGGGATGCCGAGCTCGGCCAGCAGCTCCGGCAGCGGGTCCCCGGCGTGGACGGAGACGAGCAGGACGCCGTCCACGCGGTGCCCGGACAGGTACTGGGCGAGGCGGCGGCGCTCGCGGTCGCTGCCCGCCAGGGTCAGGACGAGCTGGACGTCGGTCTCGGCGAGGGCTGCGCCGACCCCGCGGACCACTTCGGAGAAGTAGGGCTCGGCGAAGAAGCGGGCCTCGGGCTCGGGGATCACGAGGGCGATGGCGTCGTTGCGGTTGGCCGCCAGTGCCCGCGCGGCGCGGTTCGGTACGTACCCCAGCTCCGCCACCGCGGCCTCGACCGCGGCCCGGGTATGCTCGCTGACCTTGGGGGATCCGTTGATCACCCGGGAGACCGTGCCGCGCCCTACCCTGGCGCGCGCCGCGACCTCCTCCAGCGTGGGCCGTCCCCCGCTGCGCCCGTGCCCGTTCATGGCTTCCTCCCGGTGGTGAATCTACCTCTTGACGACTATGGGAGCGCTCCCACACTGTGTCACAGAACACCCGGCACGTTCCGTCCTTCAGGGAGGATGCACATGCGAGCCCAAGCCCGAGTGCGAAGAAACCTCGTCACGGTGGTCACCACGGTGGGAGCGGCCGCCCTGCTGCTCGCGGGTTGCGCGCAGGACCCGGCCGAGAAGCCCGACGCCGGCGCCCCGGCCGGTGACAAGGCGAAGACCACCCTCACCGTCGGGGTCTTCGGGGCCTTCGGCCTCAAGGAGGCCGGGCTCTACGACGAGTACATGGCGCAGAATCCCGGGATCCGGATCGAGCAGACCTCCATCGAGCGCAACGAGAACTACTACCCCCAGCTCCTCACCCACCTGGGCACGGGCAGCGGGCTCGCGGACATCCAGGCCGTAGAGGTCAACAACATCGCCGAGATCACCGCCACCCAGGCCGACAAGCTCGTCGACCTCGGCAAGGCGCCGGGCGTCGACAAGGCCGCGTACCTGCCGTGGAAGTGGGCGCAGGGCACGGCGAGCGCGGCGAAGGGCGGGGCCACGGTCGGCCTCGGCACCGACATAGGCCCGCAGGGCATCTGCTACCGCAAGGACCTCTTCGAGGCGGCCGGGCTGCCCACGGACCGGGCCGCGGTCGGGGCGCTGTGGGCCGGCGACTGGAACAAGTACCTGGAGACGGGCCGGGCGTACAAGGCGAAGGCCGGCGACGGGAAGGCCTTCGTCGACTCCGCGTCGGGCGTGATGGCGGCGGTGACCGGGAGCAGCGCCCAGCGGTTCTACGACGACCAGGGCAAGGTCGTCTACAAGACCAACCCGGCGGTGCGCGGGGCCTTCGACCTGGCGGCCTCCTTCGCCACCGACGGGCTGAGCGCCAAGCTCCAGCAGTTCACCCCGGGCTGGGACCAGGGCTTCGCCAACGGCTCCTTCGCGACGGTCTCCTGCCCGGCCTGGATGCTCGGCTACATCCAGGACAAGGCGGGACCGGCGGGCAAGGACAAGTGGGACGTGGCGCAGGCGCCGAAGCCCAGCAACTGGGGCGGCTCCTTCCTCGTGGTGCCGAAGGCGGGCAAGCACGCCCAGGAGGCGGCGAAGCTGGCGGCCTGGCTGACGTCCCCGGAGCAGCAGGCGAAGCTCTTCGAGAAGCGGGGCAGCTTCCCGAGCGCGAGCGCCTCGTACAAGCTGCCGTCGGTGTCGGGCGCGCAGCACGCGTACTTCGGCGGCGCCCCCATCGGCGAGATCTTCGCGAAGGCGGCGGAGGGCGTGCCGGTGACGGTGGTCGGCCCGAAGGACCTGGTGATCTCCCAGAACCTGGCGGACATCGGCATGCTCCAGGTCGACCAGAAGGGCCGTTCTCCGCAGGAGGGCTGGGAGGCCGCCGTGAAGGCGATCGACAACGCCCTGGACCAGTGAGGTCCCGGTGACGGACGAGACCGCTGTCCTGTCCCCCTCCGCCGTCGGCCCGCAGCGGCCGGCGGCGGAGGGGGGCGGCCGGGGCCGGCCGGGCCAGGTGTGGCGCTCGCGCCGCTACCGCTGGGACCTGCGCTTCAGCCCCTACGTCTTCGTGGCGCCCTTCTTCCTCTTCTTCGCCGCCTTCGGGCTGTTCCCGCTGCTGTACACGGGCTGGGCGGCGCTGCACCAGGTGGAGCTGACCGATCCGAACAGCATGACGTGGGTGGGGCTGAAGAACTTCACCCGGCTGTGGGACGACGAGTTCTTCTGGAACGCGCTGCGCAACACCTTCACCATCGGGCTGCTGTCCACGGTTCCGCAGCTGGCGATCGCGCTCGGCCTGGCCCATCTGCTCAACTACAAGCTGCGCGGCTCCGCCTTCTTCCGGGTCGCGCTGCTCACCCCGTACGCGACCTCGGTGGCGGCCGCGACCCTCGTGTTCGTGCTGCTCTTCGGCCGGGACTACGGGATGGTCAACTGGGCGCTCTCGGCGGTCGGTTTCGGAGCGGTCGACTGGCAGAACGGCACCTTCGCCTCACAGTTGGCGGTGTCCACCATCGTGATCTGGCGGTGGACCGGCTACAACGCGCTGATCTACCTGGCCGCCATGCAGGCCGTGCCGGGCGAGCTGTACGAGTCCGCCGCGCTGGACGGGGCCTCGCGCTGGCAGCAGTTCCGGCACGTCACGGTGCCCTCGCTGCGCCCGACGATCTTCTTCACCTGTGTCGTGTCGACGATCGGGGCGACGCAGCTGTTCGGGGAGCCGCTGCTGTTCAACGGCGGCGGGGCCGCGACGGGCGGCTCCGACCACCAGTTCCAGACGCTCGGCCTGTACCTGTACGAGCAGGGCTGGGTGAACCTGCACCTCGGCCGGGCCTCGGCGATCGCATGGGCGATGTTCCTGATCCTGCTGCTGATCGCCGGGGCGGCGCGACTGCTGCGCGGACGGAAGGACTCCCGATGAGATCACTGCGCGCGGGCCGACTCACGTACCTGGTGCTCGGCCTGTTCACGGCGGGCTCGCTCTTCCCGCTCGTGTGGACGGCGATCGCGGCCTCCCGGAACAGCACGCGCCTCGCGCAGACCCCGCCGCCGTTCTGGTTCGGCGGGAACCTGGGGCGCAACCTCCAGGTCGCCTGGACCGACGCCAACATGGGCACCGCCCTGCTGAACACGGTGATCGTGGCGGGCACGGTCACCGCGGGCACCGTGCTCTTCTCCACCCTGGCGGGCTTCGCCTTCGCCAAACTGCGCTTCCGCGGCCGCCGGACGCTGATGACGCTGGTGGTCGGGACGATGCTGATCCCGCCGCAGCTGAGCGTGGTGCCGCTCTACATGCTGATCGCGAAGCTGTCGTGGACCGACCAGCTCCAGGCGGTGATCCTGCCGACCCTGGTGGGCGCCTTCGGGGTGTTCTTCATGCGCCAGTACCTGGTGCACGCGCTGCCGATCGAACTGGTCGAGGCGGCGCGCACCGACGGGGCGAGTTCCCTGCGGGTCATGTGGCACGTGGTGTTCCCGGCGGCCCGGCCGGCGATGGCGGTGCTGGGGATGCTGACCTTCGTCATGGCCTGGAACGACTTCTTCTGGCCGATCGTCGCGCTGACCCAGAACGGCAGCCCGACGGTGCAGGTGGCCCTCACCGGGCTCGGCCGGGGCTACATACCGGACCAGTCGGTCATCATGGCGGGCGCGCTGCTGGGCACGCTCCCGCTGCTGCTGGTGTTCATCGTCTTCGGCCGCCAGATCGTCGGCGGCATCATGCAGGGAGCGGTCAAGGGATGACGGACATGCGATTCCCCGAGGGGTTCCTCTGGGGCACGGCCACGGCCGCCTTCCAGATCGAGGGCGGGTCCGCCTCGCGCGGCCCCTCGATCTGGGACACCTTCTGCGCGACGCCGGGGAAGGTGTACGGCGGGCACACGGGCGACGTGGCGGTCGACCACCTGCGGCTGTGGCGCGAGGACGTCCGGCTGATGGCCGAACTCGGGCTCGGGGCGTACCGGTTCTCGGTGTCCTGGCCGCGGGTGCTGGCCGGCGGGATCGGCTTCTACGACGCGCTCGTCGACGAGCTGCTCTCCCACGGGATCACCCCCTGCGTGACCCTCTACCACTGGGACCTGCCGCAGGAGCTGGAGGCCGCGGGGGGCTGGCCCGAACGGGAGACGGCCTACGCCTTCGCCTCGTACGCGGCGCAGGTCGCGGAGGTACTGGCCGACCGGGTGGAGCTCTGGACCACGCTCAACGAGCCCTGGTGCAGCGCCTTCCTCGGCTACGCCTCCGGGGTGCACGCCCCGGGCCGCACCTCCCCCGCCGACTCGCTGCGCGCCGCCCACCACCTGAACCTGGCCCACGGCCTGGCCGCCGCCGCGCTGCCCGCCCGGTCCCGGGTCGGCATCGCCCTCAACCCCAGCGCGGTGCGTCCACTGACCCCCTCGGCGGCCGACGCGGACGCCGCGCGCCGCATCGACGCCCTCGCCAACCGGATCTTCACCGGGCCGCTGCTGCACGGCGCCTATCCGCAGGACCTGCTGGCGGACACCGCCGCGGTGACCGACTGGTCCTTCGTCCGCGCCGGCGACGAGGCGCTGATCCACCAGCCGCTGGACTTCCTCGGCGTGAACTACTACACCCCGGCGGTGGTGTCGGCGGCCCCCGACGGGGACGGCCCGCGCGCCGACGGCCACGGCGGTACGGCCCACTCCCCCTGGCCCGCGGCGGACACGGTGGCCTTCCACCAACCGCCGGGCGAGCGCACCGACATGGGCTGGTCGGTCGACCCGAGCGGCCTGTACGACCTGTTGATGCGCTTCACCCGCGAGGCGCCCGGCCTGCCGCTGCTGGTCACCGAGAACGGTGCCGCGTACGCCGAGGACGTGCACGACCCGCTCCGCATCGCCTACCTGGAGGCCCATCTCGCCACCATCCACCGCGCCTTGGCGGACGGCGCCCCCGTCGAGGGCTACTTCCTCTGGTCGCTGCTGGACAACTTCGAATGGTCCTACGGCTACAGCAAGCGCTTCGGCATCGTGCACGTGGACTACGAGACCCAGGCCCGCACCCCGCGCTCCAGCGCCCACTGGTACGCCCGCCTGGCCCGCAAGGGTGTGATGCCCGCGGGCTTGTAGATTCGCCCCCATGCGCCTCACCACGCCGCCGCGTCCCCTGGGCGTGGAGTCCCTCTTCCCCGAACTGGCCGCCCACCGCCGCACGGCGACCCGGTTGCACCCGCGCGCCGGGGCGGCCGGGGTGCGCGACAGCCACATCGGCGGGCCGATGCTGTGGCCGGCCGACGAGCCGTGGCCGGTGTGCGAGGCCCCGCACGGGCGCGGCGCACCGGCGGCCCTTCCCCGGCCGCTGCTGGCCGTGGCCCAGCTCTACGGCCGGGACGTGCCGGACCTGCCCGCCGGCCCTGACGGCGGCGATCTGCTCCAGGTGTTCTGGTGCCCCTTCGACGCGCACGGGCCCACGGGCGCCGGCATGTACGTGCACCTGCGCTGGCGCCGTGCCGCAGAGGTGCGTCAGGTACTGACCGAGCCGCCGGCCCCCGGCCCTGTCGGCTTCGACGGCTACGTGCCGGACCCCTGCGTGCTGCACCCGGAGCAGGTCACCGAGTACCCGTACATCGAGCTGCTCACCGGAGCCCTCGGCGCCCGCGTCGAGGAGTGGGAGGACGCCCAGGAGGAGGCCGCGTACGAGGCCGACGAGAGCGAAGCGGACGGCGACGGCGACGGCGACCCCGTGCCGAGCTATCAGGGCGACCTCTCCATCGCTCCGGGCTGGAAGGCCGGCGGCCACGCCGCGTGGAACCTCACCGGGCCCGGGTCGATGGACTGCCGCGCCTGCGGCTCGGCGATGGACCTGCTCCTGACGATCGCGACGCAGGAGTGGCACTCGGACGGTACGAGCTGGATCCCGCTGGAGGAGCGGCCGGACGACCGCACCCGCACTCCGACCGGAGTCGTCGTCGGCAACCACGGCAAGCTCAACATCTTCACTTGCCCCCGGGAACCCGCCCACCCGCACGAGTTCAGCGTGCAGTAGTCCGGCCGGGCCTGTCGGGGCGGGCGCGACCGTCAGCGGAAGGCCGGGGCGGAGCGGACCGCCCAGTCGGCGAAGGGGCGGGGCGCGCGGCCGAGGATCCGCTCGACGGCCGGGCTCGGTATCAGCTCGGCGGGCAGCGGTTCGCCGAGGATCCCCAGGGTGCCCTCCACGACCGGCTCGGGCATGAAGGTCAGCATCTGGGCGCGGGCCTCCTCCCGGGTCTGCTCGACGAACCGAACGGGCTCGCCCAAGGCCGCGGATATCGCCTCGGCCCTTTCCCTCGGGGTCACCAGGGCGGGCCCGTTGAGCTCGTGGGTCCGGCCCCTGTGGCCGGGCTCGCGCAGGACCGCGGCGGCGACCTCGGCGACATCCGCCGGGTCGACGGTCGGGAGCCCGACGTCGCCGAACGGCGCGGCGGCCGTGCGCCGCGTACGGATCGTCTCGGCCCAGGCGAAGGCGTTGGAGTTCAGGCCGCCCGAGCGCAGGATCGTCCACTCCAGGCCGCTCCGGCGGACGGCTTCCTCGAACCGCGCGGGGTGGCGGTAGACCTCCGGGCGTGTCCCGACCCCCTGGGACGAGAGCAGTACGACCCGGCGCACCCCGGCCGCCCCGGCCCGTTCGAGGATGCCCTGCGGATCCTCGCCGGCGACGAGCAGGAACAGCGCCTCGGCCCCCTCCAGCGCGGGGCGCAGGCTCTCCGGATCGGCGAGGTCGCCCTGGTGGTGGCGGACCCCGTCGGGCATCTGCGCCGACCGCCGGGAGACGGCGGTCACCTGCTCACCGCCCTCGGCGAGGATCCGGACGAGTTCCCGTCCGACGTTCCCCGTCGCACCCGTCACTACGATCATGGCGATCCCCCATGTGAGTTAGTTGGCTGACTTAGTTACGACCATAGCCCCTCCCCCGACCACTCGTCTACAGTTAGTCAGGTGACTGACTCAAAGAAGGCTTCGCGGGCGTCCGGCAAGCGCGAGCGGCTGGCGTCCGCCGCGGCCCAGGTGCTCCACGCGCAGGGCATCGCCCAGACCACGCTCGCGGACATCGCCGAGGCGGCGGAGGTCCCGGTGGGCAACGTCTACTACTACTTCAAGACCAAGGACCAGCTCGTCGAGGCCGCGATCGACGCACACGCCCAGACCCTGCGGGGGCTGATCGCCGCCCTCGACGAACTCCCCACCCCCCAGGACCGACTGAAGGCCCTGTTGAACGGCTGGGTCGAACAGCGCGAGCTCACCGCCCGGTACGGCTGCCCCACCGGCACCCTCGCCTCGGAACTCGACAAGCGCGCCGACGGACTGGACCAGTCGATCGCCGCCGTCATGCAGGCCCTGCTCGACTGGGCCGAGCGGCAGTTCCGGGAGATGGGCCGCACCGACGCCCGCGAGCTCGCGGTCGCCCTGATCGCCGCCTACCAGGGCATCTCCCTGCTCACCAACACCTTCCGCGACCCGGACCTCATGACCACCGAGGCCCGCCGCCTGGAGCGCTGGATCGACTCCCTCACCTGAGGCCGTGCGCTGCGGCGCTCAGGCCGCGAAGGCGTCGGCGTGGTCCTTCGCCCAGGTCTCGAAGGTGCGTGCCGGGTGGCCGGTGAGCCGCTCGACGCTGTCGGTGATCTCGACCGGAAGGCCGTCCGAGGAGGCCCAGAAGTCGAGCAGGGCATCGGCGTAGGGGCCGGGTATGTAGCCCTCGACCTCGGACTTCCACTGCTCGGCGGAGACGGCCTCAAAGGGTATGGACCGTCCGAGCACATCGCCGAGCATCGCGAGCTGGGTCGTGAAGGTCAGCGACTGCGGGCCGGTGAGGGTGTAGGCGCGGCCGGCGAGGGCGGGGTCGGTGAGGACGGCGAAGGCCGCCTCGGCCAGGTCGGCCTCGTGGACGGGGTCGCAGTAGGCGCCGGGGTAGGGCAGGTGGACCGGACGGCCGGACTTCAACGACCAGGCCCAGCCCTGGGCATTGCTCGCGAAGGAACCCGGGCGCAGCAGGGTGGTGCGCAGCGGGGAGGCCGACAGGGCCTGTTCGACGGCGAGGTGGGACGCGGACAGCGGGCTGTCGGCGGCGTCGGGGGCGAGCACCGAGGAGGAGGACAGGAGCACGACGTGCTCCACCCCCGCGGCGACGGCCTCCTTGACGAAGGCCTCGATCCCGGAGGCCTCCGCGTAGAGGAAGACGGAGCGGACGCCGGCGAGGGCGCCGGGGAAGGTCGCCGGGTCGCCGAGGTCGCAGTGGACCGCATCGGGGGTGCCCCGCTCCCGGGAGCCGAGACGGTACGGGACGCGGCGGGCATCGAGGAGGGCACGGAGACCGCGGGCGACGGCGCCGCGGCCGCCGGTGACGAGAATCGACATGGCTGACTGGTTCCTCATCTGGAGTTGGGGATAGAATCCACATGTGACGCAGATTCTGTGCGACACATTCTCTGCGTCACACAGTTAAATTTGAAGCACGGAGGAGCCGATGTCAACCGATCCCACTCGTACGGGTGGTGCGCAGTGGAGCCGCGCCGAGCTGCTCGCGCGCATCGTCACCGAAAGCCAGCGGCACTACGCCGACTACTCCCTCTTCAACCAGGCCATGGCGGACCACGTCGGCCTCCACCCCACCGACATGCAGTGCGTCGCCCTCCTCGACATGGAGCCCGAGCCCGTCAGCACCGGTGACATCGCCCGCCTCACCGGCCTGACCTCCGGTTCCGCCACCCGCCTCGTCGACCGCATGGTCAAGGCGGGCGTCGTCGAGCGGCACGCCGACCCGAACGACCGCCGCCGCTCCCTCGTCTCCCTCTCGCCCGAGGCCCGCGAGCGCATCGGCGCCGCATGGGACACCCCCGGCCGCGCCTTCGGCGCCGTACTGGAGAGCTACTCCGACACCGAGCTCACCGTCATCGCCGACTACCTGCACCGCGCCGCCGAGGTCGGCCGGGCCCAGGCCAAGCGGCTCAACTCGGGGGAAACCGGCTGACGGTCTTCCGAGGGGCCCGTTCCGCCGCTACGGTCCCGCTCAACGGGCAACGGCGCGCGCCGGAGAAACGGGAGGGTCGGCGTGCGGTCGGAGGTTGTCCGTGTCCCAGCCCGTCCCCGCCGCCACGTCCGCACCTGAGCCCACGCCCGAGTCCACGCCCGAGTCCGAGTCCGCGGCTACATCCAAGCCCGCGGCCGCGGCCGGCGGCTTCCGCCGGGTGTTCGCACTCGGCGGTACCGCCCTCCCCCTCCACGCGTTCCTCGCCCGGCTCCCCGCCGCGCTCTGCCCCATCGGAACGCTCCTGCTCATCAACGCCCGCGACGGCATCGGCGAAGCCGGCGCCGTCGCCGCGGCGCTCTGGCTCGGCCAGGCCCTCGGCGGCCCCGTCATCGGCCGGCTCGCCGACCGGCGCGGCCACCGCCCCGTGCTGCTCGTCGCCTGCGCCGCGAACGCCGCCGTCCTCCTCGCCCTCGTCGCGGCCGTCCTCGGCGGGCTGCCGCCGGCCGCCCGCATGGCGCTCGCCGTGGCCGCCGGACTCACCGTGCCGCAGATCGGCCCGCTGTCCAGGGCCCGTTGGGCGCGGCTGGCCGGCGCGGACAAGAGGCTGCTCGGGTCCGCCCTGTCCTTCGACACCACCCTGGACGAGGTCGGGTTCATGGTCGGCCCCGCGCTGGCCGGCGTCCTGGCCGTCACCGTGCACCCCGCCGCGGCGCTCGTCCTCGCGGCCGCGCTGATCCTGGTCTCCGGCACGCTGTTCGCGGTGCATCCGACGGCTCCGGGCCCGGCCGTCGCGACCCCGGGCGCGCGGGCCGGCGTACGGCTGTGGTCGCCCGGGCTGGTCCTGCTGTTCGCGCTGGCGGTGCTCCAGGGGGCCGCCTGGAGCGGGGCGAACACCGGGGTCAACGCGCTCGCCGCATCAGTCGGCGAGGCAGGTGCGGCCGGGCTGGTGTGGGCCGCCATGGCCGTGACCAGCTCCCTCGCCGGCTTCGTCACGGTCGCCCGGCCCGGATCGGCGGACCTGACCGTGCGGCTGCGGTGGACTATCGCCGTCCAGGCGGTGCTCACCCTGCCGCTGCTGGCCGTCTCCGGACTGTGGGGAGCGGCCTTCGCCGTCGCGGGCATCGGACTGGCCGTCGCGCCCCACCTGATCGCACTGTTCGGGCTGGTGGAACGGGCCGGTCCGGCGGAGCGGATGGGCGAGGCCATGACCGTGGTCGGCAGTGGCCTGATCCTCGGCCAGGCGCTGGCCGCGGCGGCCGCGGGGCCGCTGGCGAGCGCGTACGGCCATCGGGCGGCCTTCGCCGTCTCGTGCGCCGCGGTGGCCGCCTCCGCGGTACTGGCCCTGGCGCCGGTTGCCTCCGGCGGTTCGGCAGAGGTGGGCCGGTCGTGACGGGGCCGGGCCGGTTGGCTGCGCCGCTCTCGCAGGGCCCGGGTGCGGATGGCTGCCGGTAACGGGGCCGGGCGCCGGTCAGCTGCGCCGCTCTTGCACAGCCCAGGTGCGGATGGCTGCCCCGCTCTTGCACGGCCCGGACGTCGGTTGGCTGCGCCGCTCGGGCCTGATGCGAGGGGGCCGGTCGTGACGGGGCCGGGCGCGCGCGGGGGTGTCTCCTCGGGCGCCGAACGTATCGGGGGGTCGGAGCGCCTGGGCACCTTGCGTTCGGCACCCTGCGGGGATCACCCCGACACACACCCGACCCCGCCCCAACCGGCCCGGAACCCGTCAGGGCGAGGACTGCATCGCCGCCAGACCCTTCGCCAGGTCCTCGGCGTTCATGACGGGGGCCACCTCCAGCTCGGCGTTGAACTGCAGGAACATGTCCTCCATCAGCGCCGGCATCCGCGAGCTGTCGTCCAGGTCGAACACCATCCAGCAGGAGCGGACGCCCTCGTGCAGACCGAAGTAGGCCGCCTCCGGCTTCACCGTGTCCATCAGCTTCTTGACCGCCTGGGGCAGCGAGCCGGTCTTGACGCCCTCGTTGGTGGCAGCCGTGTCAAAGTGCGCCCTGAGCATGACTCTCATGCGTGGCTCCTTCCGTCACGCCCACCCTCGGCGCGGCCCGGGGGCGCGGCAACATATGCGCCCCCGTCCGTGCGGGGCCTGCCTGACGGTTCCCCGGCCGTCAGTCGGAAGACGCCCCCTGGATGTGGAAGTTGAAGTCCGTGTGCCCGAGGGAGCCCATCAGCCGGAGCCAGACGGGCAGGAGCATCTCGGCGCCCCGCGCCGTCTCGATCCCGCCCAGGTCGAGGATGCTCCGCTCCGGCCAGCCGAAGGAGTGGAGCAGCTCCCGTACGGCCTTCTTCGCGTCCGCGTCCTCGCCCGAGAGGAAGACGTGGTGCTCGCCGGCGACCCGGCCCGGATCGACCATGACCAGGCAGTTCATCGTGTTCAGCGTCTTGACCACCCGCAGCCCCGGGAAGGTGCGCTGGATCAGCTCGCCCAGGCTGTCGGTGTCCACCGGGTCCAGCCTCGGCGGGAAGCCCCGTGAGAAGTCCAGCGGGTTCGCGACGTCGATCAGGATCTTGCCGTCCAGGTGCGCGGCGTCCGCCGCCGTCAGCGCGGCGATGCTGACCTGCCCGCCGGTGGCGTTGACCAGGGTGTCGCCGTCCCGCGCGGCCTCCGCGAAGCCGGCGAGCCGCACCCCGGGCTGCCCCGCCTGCCAGTCGGCGTACTCGGCGCGTCCGGCGGTCGCCCCGGGGTCCCGGGTGCCGAGGACCACCTCGTGGCCCAGGGAGGCGAGCCGGGCGGCCAGGGTGCGGCCGACGATCCCGGTTCCGAGGACTGCGTAGCGCATGCCTGATTCCTTCCGCTCGGCCGGGGAATCCCGGCTGGTCCAGGATCCCCACGTCGTAGAAGAACCGGTACCGGTTCGGGTCGTCCGGCAGGGTGTCCGTGCCGCGGACCGTACCGAGGCGGGCACGGGCCGCCCGCTAGGCGCGCCCCCGGTTACGTCGGTTGCCGCGCCGGCCACGGCCCGCCCGCCCGCCGCCGGGACCGCCGAGGCTCCGGCCGTCCAGGCCGATCCACACCCGCACCTCGGTCCCGCCGAGCACCGAGCGCCCCAGCCGTACGTCGCCGCCCGTCGACTCCGCGACGCGGCGCACGATGTCCAGGCCCAGGCCGGTCGATCCGTCGCGGCCGCCGTCGTTGCCCCGGCGCAGGGCCGCCTCCGGGTCG
Organism: Streptomyces sp. NPDC048424; assembly: GCF_040651555.1. Classification (NCBI taxonomy): domain Bacteria; kingdom Bacillati; phylum Actinomycetota; class Actinomycetes; order Kitasatosporales; family Streptomycetaceae; genus Streptomyces; species Streptomyces sp. NPDC048424. The sequence goes on from NZ_JBEZKE010000004.1 coordinate 327,606, forward strand.
GCGATGCCGGGTCCCGCGTCCGAGACGAGCACGATGACCGCGTCACCGGCGTCGTGGACGTCCACGGAGAAGGGCGTGCCCTCGGGGGTGTGCCGGAAGACGTTGCCGAGCATGGCGTCGAGGGCTGCGGCGAGCTCGGGCCGGGCCACGGGGATCCGTACCGTACGGTCCACCCCCGCGAGCCGCACCTCACGGCCCTCGTCCTCCGCGAGCGCCGACCAGAAGTCCATCCGGTCGCGGATCACCTCGGAGGCGTCGCAGCCGGCGCCCGCCCCGACCAGGCCGGTGGCCGGGCGCTGCTCCCGCGCCGTACGGATGATCGTGTCGACCTCGCGCTCCAGCTGCTCCACCGCGGCCCGGGTCTGTTCTGCGGCCGGGCCGTCCCCGAGCGAGGCCGTGTTGAGGCGCAGCACCGTCAGCGGCGTCCGCAGCCGGTGCGAGAGGTCGGCGGCCAGCTCCCGCTCGTTGGCGAGGAGTTCCACCACCTGGTCCGCCATCGCGTTGAACGCGACTGCGGCCGAGCGGAGTTCTTTCGGTCCCACCTCCGGGACCCGCGCCCCGAGCCGGCCCTCGCCCAGCTGGTGCGCGGCGTCCGCGAGCCGCTCGGCCGGCCGTACCAGCCGGGCGCCGAGCCGGTCGGCGACCCCCACCGAGCCCACGATCAGCGCGAGCCCGACGCCCGCGAGCACCACCCAGGCCGTCGCGACGCCGTTGCTGACCTCGCTCTCCGGTACGAAGATCTCCACCACCGCGATGTCCCCGGAGCCGAGCGCGGTCGGCTGGAGCAGCGCGGAACCCCCGCCGGCCACCGAGGCCGTCGTGGCCCGCCCGATCCGCCGGGTCTCGGCGACGGCGTGCTCGCCCGCCCGGCCCCGGCCGATCTCCACCGGCGCGCTGTCGCCGATGGCGGGCACGTGGACGGCCATCCGCCGGGCGGCGCCCATCTGCGTGGACTCCACGGCCTTCTGCAGCTGGACCGGGTCGGTGGTGATGGACAGGGTCGGCCCGATGGTGGCGGCCTGCCGTTCGGCGTTGGAGAAGGCGCGGTCGCTGGCCATCTCCTGGACGACGAGCCCGAGCGGCACGGCGAAGGCCACGACCACCATGGCCGTGACCGCGAGGCACACCTTGACGAGCGCCCATCTCATCGCGGCATCACTGCGGCGGCTCCAGCTTGACGCCCACACCCCGCAGCGTGTGCAGGTACCGCGGGCGGGCGGCGGTCTCGCCGAGTTTGCGGCGCAGCCAGGACAGGTGGACGTCGATGGTCTGGTCGTCCCCGTACGACTGCTGCCAGACCTCGGCGAGCAGTTCGCGCCGGGCCACGACCACCCCGGGCCGCCCGGCGAGGAAGGCCAGCAGGTCGAACTCCCGCCGGGTGAGGTCCAGTACGGTCCCGTCGAGCTCGGCCTGGCGGCGCAGCGGGTCGATGGCGAGCCCTCCGACGCGCAGGACGCGCGAGGGCGGTTCGGCCCCGGCGGCGGCCCGGGAGCGGCGCAGGACGGCGGCCATGCGGGCGGAGAGGTGCTCCACGGAGAACGGTTTGATCAGGTAGTCGTCGGCGCCGTCGTTGAGCAGCCGGACGATCTCCGCCTCGTCGTCGCGCGCGGTGGCGATGATCACGGGCACGTCGGTGATGCCGCGCAGCATCTTGAGCGCTTCCGACCCGTCCAGGTCGGGCAGTCCGAGGTCGAGGATGACCACGTCGAAGCGGTGGTGCGCGACCTCGCGCAGGGCCTCCAGGGCCGTGCCGACGCTCCGCACGGTGTGCGAGGCCTCGGTCAGGTGCCGGATGAGGGCGGAACGTACGAACTGGTCGTCCTCGACCACGAGCACACTTGCCATGGCCCGCACCGTAGTCCATTCGAGGGACCCAGCGGGGTGTCGGGCTGCTCTTGTGACGGGTGGTGCAGTATGTGCCCTGATGCGACGAGGACTTCTTCATGCCATGGCTTGGACGCTGGCGACCGGGGCGGCGGTGACGCTGTCGTGGTGGGGCGTGCACAGCGTCATGTCGGGGACGGCCTACGATCCGCCGCTCGCGGTGCCCCTCGCCACCCAGCCGCTGTCCTCCTCGACGCAGCGCGCGCAGCCGTCGCAGGCCCCGGCGGAGACCGCGTCCGCGTCGCCGTCGCCCTCCGCCTCACCGACCCCGGCCGCGCCGTCGTCCGCCGGAGCCTCCCCCGGCAAGCCGTCCCAGAAGCCCGCGGCCACCCCGTCCCCCTACGGGCAGGGGGAAGGGCAGGAGCAGGGCAAGGTGAAGGCCTATCCGGTCTCCGGCGGCCGGGTCGTCTTCTCCCTGGGCGCGTCCTCCGCCGAGCTGGTCTCGGCGACGCCGGCGGCCGGCTGGCGGATGCAGGTGTGGAAGCAGGACTTCTGGATCCGGGTCACCTTCACCCGGGACGGCCGCGAGGTGTCGGTGTTCTGCACCTGGCACGACCACCCGCCGCTGGTGGAGATCGTCGACCCCTGAGCCGGACCGTCCCGGACGGGACGCCTCGGGCACGGACGGCCCGGACGCCTCGGGCCGCAACGCCTCAGGCCGCGACGCCTCGGGCCTCGAGGCCTCAGGCCGGGACCGTGCCCACCAGCACGAACTCGTTGTACGGGAAGACCTTGCCCATCGGGCGGGGGAAGGGGAAGGAGTAGGTCCGTCGGACCGCTACCCCGGCCTTGGCGGCGTGGCTGCGCAGCTCCTCGAAGCCGACCCAGCGGATGTGGGTGGCGTCGGACCGGAAACCGACCTCCTGCGGGGTGATCATGACGACCGCCCCGCCCGGCTTGACCAGCGGAAGGTACTGCTCCAGCAGCGTCGCCGCCGTGCCCTCCTCCACGTGCTCCAGCACGTGCGCGACCAGCAGGCTGTCGAAGGACCCGGGGCCGCAGTCCGGCGCGGCGGCCAGCCCGTCGGGGGTGTAGGCGTTCAGTCCGCGCTCGCGGCAGGTCTGCACCGAGTGCGGGTTGTGGTCGACGCCGACGCTGTCCGGGCCGCAGTTGAGCAGGTTCCGCCCCAGCCCGCAGCCGATGTCGAGGACCCGGCCCAGCTGCAGTCGCTGCAGGTTCCACCGGTACGGCGCCTGCGTGGGCAGCAGCCGCTTGATTCCGGACTGCTCGAGGCGCGCCAGCCGCTGGGTGTAGTCGGAGCCGGCGGTGCTCGGGGTACTCGGGGTGCCGGGGGTGGGGGCACCAGGGGTTGCGGGGAAATCAGACATTGCCTTGCCGTCTCCTGAACGCGTCGTAGGAGGGCAAGCCCTCCCAGGGGTTCACAGGCTACGCAGGGCGGCCGTCCCCCGGGAGTACTCCGGGGATCTTTGTATGGAACTGCGCCATCCGCATGCGCCACCGGTCCGCCACCGTGTGCGAACCCCGCGCCGGGAGACCCGCGCGGCTACCGGAAGACCGAGGGCGGCGGCTGCGGCGAGGCCACCGCGGAGGCGTCGGCGACAGGGGCCGCGCCGCCCGCGAAGTCCGCCAGCGCCCGGCCGTGCTCGACCCGGCCCGGGTGCGGGTCGCTCGCGACCCGGCGGGTGAATTCCGCGACGGGCAGCTCGCGGTCGGCCGCCACCAGGACCGCATTGCCGAAACGTTTCCCTCGCCACACCACCGGGTCCGCGGCCAGTGCCAGCTCCGTGAACCGGGACGCGGCCGTCGCGATCTGGCTCCGCAGGTGCGTCAGCGGCGGACCGTCCGCGAGATTGGCCACGTACCACCCGGTGGGCGCGAGGGCGCGCCGTACGTCGTCCAGGAACTCGGTGCTCGTCAGGTGCGCCGGGGTGCGCGCCCCGCTGAACACGTCCGCGATCACCAGGTCCGCCCAGCCGTCCGGGACCTTCGCCAGGCCGGCCCGCGCGTCCACCGCCCGGACCCGGACCCGCGCCTGCGGGTCCAGCGGCAGGTGTTCCCGTACGAAGGCCACCAGCGCGGCGTCGATCTCCACGATCTGCTGGGTCGAGCGGGGGCGGGAGGCGGCCGTGTAGCGGGCGAGGGTGAAGGCGCCGCCGCCCAGGTGCACCACGTTCAGGGGCTGCCGGGCGGGCGCGACGAGGTCGATGAGGTGGCCGATCCGCCGCTGGTAGGCGAAGTCCAGGTACGTGGGATCGTCCAGGGCCACGTGCGACTGCGGGGCCCCGTCGATCAGCAGCGTCCAGGCCCCGGCGCGCTCGCGGTCCGGCTCCAGCTCCGCCCGGCCGCCGTCCACCTGCCCGGTGACCGCCTCGGCGGTGCCGCGACCGCGCTGCCTGCCCTTGTTCCTGTCCTTGCCTGCCACCACCCCATTGTGCCGGGCGGCAGGCGGGGAGGGGTCAGCGGCAGTTGTCCGCGGCCTCGATCAGCCGGGCCGCCTCGCCGAGCGCCGCGCGCAGCACCTCCGGATCGGTGACCGGCCCGACGGCCTCCGGCGGGAGCAGCCAGCCGGTGACGCCCGCGGCGGGCGAGGCGGCGTCGCCGAAGCGCATCCCGCGCCCGTTGGTCTGCGTACAGGCGCTGCCCGGCAGGTCCCACGCGTCGGCGGTGCCGGGCGGTACGAGGAAGCCGAGGGTGTCGCCGGATCCGTCGTGCAGGACGGGTCCGACCCCGCCGGCCTGGCTCGCGGCGCGGCGGATGATGTCCACCGCCTCGAGGCCCTGCCGCGTGGGCACGGTCACCAGATCCAGATCCAGGTCCGGGGCCGTGCCGGGCTCGGGCGCGGTGTTCGTTCCAGTGCTCTCCATGCCGCCCTCCACCAAGGGAACCCCTCCTCGATCCGTATCCGCATGGGTTCAACGCACGGGAACGTCAACGGGTGCGGCGGCAAGACGCTGCAAAGGATGGCAGTTCATGGCGGATCGCGGGTGAGATATCCGTTTTGTAGCCAAACATCGCTTGAACACCCCCTCGCTGGCGGTACGTTCATGCGCGCCGGACCCCCAGTCAGAGCACCGGTGCTGCGTTCCTTGCCAGAGAGGTCACGTCCATGGCGGCGTCCCCCCACTCACCCAACTCCACGTTCCGGCGGCTGCGCGGGCAGCACTCCCCGGCCGAGTTCGCGGCCCTGGTGCGCCGGGCGGCGAAGGAGATCGGAGAAACGGTTTCCTGCGACGCGCGCTACATCGGCCGGGTCGAGTCCGGCGAGATCCGCTGCCCCAACTACGCGTACGAGCGGGTCTTCCTGCACATGTTCCCCGGCCGCGCCCTGGCCGACCTTGGCTTCTCCCCCCGCGAGAGCGTCCGTGGCCGTTCGGGCCGGCGCGACCCCTCCCCCGTCCCCATCCACCGTTCCCCTTCCAGTGCCAAGGAGAGCGACGTGCTGCGTCGCGCGTTCATGGCGGGCGGCTCCGCGACCGTGGCGGCCGCGACGCTCAGCCTCACCCTGCTCGGCGACACCCGCCGGCTCCCCTCCCGCGCCGGCGAGTCCGAGGCGGCCGCCGTCGAGGACGCCGTACGCCAGATCCGCCTGCTGGACGACCGGCACGGGGCCGACTCCCTGTACCGCAGGGCCGCCGAGCCCCTGCGCACCGCCTACGCCCTGCTCGACGCGGGGGCCACCCGGCAGTCCACCGAGGACCGGCTGCACGCGGGCGCCGGCGAACTGGCCGTCTCGGTCGGCTGGCTGGCCCACGACTCCGGCCGCTTCGACGACGCCCGCTCGCACTACGCGGAGGCCCTCGCGACGGCCCGGGTCGCCCGGGACTCGGGCCTGGAGGCGCACGCCTTCAGCAACATGGCCTTCCTGGCCCGGGACTGCGGCCGCTCCCGCGAGGCCGTACGGGCGGCCCAGGCGGGCCGCCGGGCCGCGCGCTCCCTCGGTTCCCCGCGGCTGCTGTCGCTGCTCGCCCTGCGGGAGGCCGGTGGCTGGGCGGGGCTGGCCGACCGCAAGGCCTGCGAGGAGGCGCTGACGCGGGCCCACACGGAGTTCTCCCGGGGCGAGGCCGACGCCGACCCCGAGTGGATGTCCTTCTTCGGCGAAGCGGAGCTGGAGTTCCTGGAGGCACGGTGCTGGGCGGCCCTCGGGGAGCACGCCCGCGCGGCCCGGCACGCCCGCCGCGCCGCCGACCTCCAGGACCCGCACTTCGCCCGGAACGTCGCCCTCTACACCGCCGAGCTGGCCGGTGACCTGGCCCGCGCGGGCGCCCCCGACGAGGCCGCCTGGGCGGGCGGGCGGGTGCTGGACCTGCTGGCCGAGGTTCAGTCCACGCGGGTGCGGTCGATGCTCTCGGAGACGGCCGTCACCCTTGTCCCCCACCAGCGCTCCCCGCGCGTGGGCGCCTTCCTGACCCGGCACGCGTCGGCCTGACCCGGCCGCGCTGGCTCCGCCCGAACCCGCGCCGCAATCGCCGGCGCGGCCGAGCAGTGCGGCAAGGCCGAAGCCCGGGTCTCCGCCCCGCACCCCGCTCCTCAATCGCCGGAGGGGCTGGATGGTGCGGCGGGGCTGGATGGGTGCGGCTCAAAGCCCGGGGCTCCGCCCCAGACCCCGCTCCTCAAACGCCGGAGGGGCTGAAATAGGGCGGCGAAGCCGGATGGTGGGGCGAAGCCGGATGGTGCCGCTCAAGGATCGGGGCTCCGCCCCGCACCCCGCTCCTCAAACGCCGGAGGGGCTGAAATATGGCGCGGCGAGGCTGGATGGGGCGCGGGTTGGATGGGTGCGGCTCGAAGATCGGGGCTCCGCCCCGGACCCCGCGCCTCAAACGCCGGCGAGGCTGGATTTGGTGCGCCGAGGCCGGAGTAGTGCGGCGGGGCTGGATTTGGTGCGGCGAAGCCGGAGTAGTGCGCCAAGGATGGAGTGGTGCGGCGGGGGCTGGAGTTGGTGCGGCGTAGCCGCATGGTGGCAGGGGCTGGGATCGGACCGGGCCGGTTGGGGCGGGGTCGGGTGTGTGTCGGGGTGATCCCCGCAGGGCGCCGAACGCCTCGGGGCTCCGCTCTCCGACCCCCCGCCACGTTCGGCGTCCGAGGAGACACCCCGGCGCGCGCCCGGCCCCGGCACAACCCGCCCCCTCCGTACCCCGCCCGAGCGGCGCAGCCAACCGGCGCCGGGCCCCGGCACAACCCGCCCCACCCCTGCCGAACCGCCGGAGGCAACCCGCGCAGCCAACCGGCTCGGGGCCCGCCCGCTCAGCCCCGGTCCGGCTCGGCCCAGCCCGGCCGGATCGGCCGGATCGGGCCGGCCCGAAGGGGGCTACGCGTCGAGGTGACCCGTGTCGTTCCAGCGTTCCAGGGCGGGGGCGCCGTAGGCCCAGCCGAGGACCGAGAGGGAGGTGGGTTCGAGGCGGATGCGGGCGCCGAAAGAGGCTTCGAAGCCGAGCCAGCGGGCGGCGAGCGTGCGCAGGATGTGGCCGTGGGCGAAGACCAGGACGTCGCGCTCCGCAGAGCGCGCCCACGCGACCACCTCGTCCGCGCGCGCCGCGACATCGGCGACGGACTCGCCGCCCGGGACCCCGTCGCGCCAGATCAGCCAGCCGGGCCGGATCGCCTGGATCTCGGCCGGGGTCATGCCCTCGTAGTCCCCGTAGTCCCACTCCAGCAGGGCGTCCCACGGCTCCGCCCGGACGCCGAAGCCCGCCAGCTCGCAGCTCTCGCTCGCGCGGACCAGCGGACTGGTGCGGACCTCGACCCCGGGCAGGTTCTTCCACGGCTCGCGGGCCAGCCGCTCCCCGAGCAGCTTCGCCCCCTGCTTGCCCTCCTCCAGCAGGGGCACGTCCGTGCGTCCCGTGTGCTTGCCGAGCTGGGACCACGCCGTCTGGCCGTGGCGGGCCAGCAGGATGCGGGGGGCCATGGGGTTCTCCCGTTTCATGCGAGTCAGTGCGTGTTCATGCGTCTTCATGCGCGTTCATGCAAAATTCGTGCGCACGTGCGCACGTGTGCGCGTGTGTGCGCGTTCGTGCGCTTTTCGGGCATTCGATCGTCCGCCCATCATCCAACAACACGTGGACGTGGAGGACTCCGCCTGCCCCCGACCGCCGGTTTCCGCGCTAAGTCCACGATTGTCAGTGGCGGATGGGACACTTCCGCCCGTGAGCTCCTACCCGCCCAGCAGCCCCGCGCAGCCGACCACGCTGCGGCAGCGGCTCGCCGGCCTGCGCGGCCCGGCCGTGCCGCCCCGTCCGCTCGACGCCCGGGCGCTCGCGGCCCTCGCCGCCAATCCCGGCTGCGGCAGACGGGCCCTGCTCGACGGCGCCGGCGTGGACAAGAACGCCCTCGCCACGGCCCTCGGCTCGCCCGCCGCCTTCGGGCAGTCGCAGTTCGCCATAGTCCGCGGGAACTCCTTCGAGGCCAAGGTCAAGGGCGACGGCGGAGCCGAGCTGCTGCGCCTGGTCCACGCGCACCTCGACCCGGCCGCCGAGCCCCCCGGCGCGGGCGCCCACGTCCCCGACCTGACCGCCGCCGGGCCCGAGGGCCGCTCCGCCCGGACCGCCCTCGCCCTGCGCGAGGCCACGGCGGCGAAGGCGTGGACCCTGCTCGACCACCCGATGCTGGCCCTGGAGGTGGCCGGCTCCCCGGCCTACCTGGAGCCGGACGCCGTGGTCGTGCATCCCGACGGCCGCTGGACCGTCGTGGAGATCAAGTCGTTCCCGATGATCGACGGGGCCGCCGACGCCGCGAAGGTGGGCGCCGCCGCCCGCCAGGCCGCCGTGTACGTGCTGGCGCTGGAGAAGACCGCCGAGAAGCTGGCGGGCGCCGAGGTCGGCCACACCGTGCTGCTGGTCTGCCCGAAGGACTTCTCCAACCTGCCCACCGCCTCGCCCGTCGACATCCGCCGCGAGCGCTCGGTGACCCGGCGCCAGCTGGACCGGCTGACCCGGGTCGAGGAGCTGGCCGCGACGCTCCCCGAGGGGATCAGCTTCGACCCGGCGACCCGGACCGCCGAGGAGCTCGTCGAGGCGGTGTCCGCCGTCGACGCCGCCTACGCCCCCGAGTGCCTGGCCGCCTGCGAGCTGGCCTTCCACTGCCGGGACCGGGCCCGCACCACGGGCGCGGTGACCGCGCTCGGCCGTTCCGTACGGGGCGAGCTGGGCGCGCTGACCACCGTCGAGGAGGCCCTCGCGGCGGCCTCCGGCGCCGGCTGCGCCGAGGATCCGACCGCCGCCGCCCTGCACCGCGCGGCCCGGCTGCGCGCCGAGGCGCTGGAGTCGGCGGCGGGGGTCGGCGCATGAGCCTGCTGAACACGCTGGCCCGGCTGCAGGCCGTACGGGCGGGCCGCGCCCAGCCGCTCGCGACCGTACGGCACCGCCACCTGAGCGAGACCCCGATGGTCTTCGTGCCGCTGACCACGGCCGGTGAGGCCGGTGCTCCGCTGGGCGCGATGGTCGGCACTGACCGGCACGAGCCTCATGTGTTCGTGATACCCCAGCCGCGCGACCGGGACCTGCGCTGGGCGTTCCTCGCGGACCTGGCGGTCCCCGTGCTGGCCCACATCGACGCGTACGCGGACGCCGTGGAGCCGGCCGAGCGCAACGAGACCGACCCGGAGTCGGGCAAGCGGGTCAAGGTGGAGACCGAGCTGTGCGTGGACGCGCCGCAGCTGATCGTGCCGAGCCGGGCGGGCATCGAGTACGTACGGCTGCTGGGGCGGTCGATGCGGTTCCGGCGCACCGCCGAGGAGGAGCCGGAGAACCCGTATCCGGCGCCCTCGCAGGTGCCGATGCTGGGCCGCTGGTTCACCCACCTCGCCGAGCGCTCGCGGGTGCCGGGCTCCTCGATGCTGCTGTCGGCGACGGATCTGCTGTCCCGGCACTGGGCGACCGGCCAGAGCAATCTGGAGGACCAGCACCTGGGCGCGCTGCTGGGCTGGATCGACCCGCCCGAGGGCCTCTCGGGGGCCGAGGCGGCGCTCCGGGCGGAGCTGGGCCGCGACGCGGAGGGCCGGCTGCTGTGCCCGCCGGCCGGTCCGGCCACCGACCCGGCCTTCGACAACAAGCTGCTGGCCCCGGCCATCGCCCGGTACGACGCGGCGCGCACGGCCCTGGCGGCCGGTCCCGGGGACGACGGCTCCAGGGCGCGCAGGACCGAAGAGCTCCGCAAGGCCGAGGAGGCCGTGCGCCGGCTGGTCGTGGACCAGATGGCGAACACCTGGTGGGCGACGTGGGAGGCGATCGACCTGCTGCGCTCCCTGCCGCCGGGCGAGCGCGCGGAGGAGCGCTGGACGCGCGACCGCTGGTCGTACACCGGCCACCGGGACCGCGTACGGGCGGGCGAGCCGCCGCAGCCGCGCCGCGACGACGCGGTGACGGCCGCCCAGAAGCTGGCGACGCGGGAGACCGAGCAGGTGCGGCTCGACGCGCAGGAGGCGCTGGACGACCCCCTCGTCATGGCGGGCCGGCGCCTCTCGGGCGAGGCCTTCGCGGGCGAGGTCACCGAGGTGGTGATGGAGTGGACGGAGTCGAAGCGGCCGAGCCCGCGCCCGCTGGTGACGGTGGCCACGGAGGACCGGCCGCAGCTCGCGGACGGGGGCGGCGGGAAGGTCTTCCGCTCGCTGGACGGTCGCCCGCAGAGCGCGCAGTTCGTACGCTTCGAGGAGGACGGGCGGCTGGTGCTGCGGCTCCTCGACAAGATGGGCCGCGGCCGGGACCCGGAGCCGGGGTCCGTCCCGGAGAAGGGTGACCGGGTCTGCTGGACGCTCTTCGAGCACGACGCGCGCGGCGGCCCGAAGCTCCCGGAGCCGGAGCAGACCCCGTGGACCCACGGCGGCCCGCCGGGGCACCTGAGCGCCGTCCCCCTGCCCGACGCCGTGACCGACGAGGACCTGCTGTGACCGCGACCGCATCCTTCGACCCGGGGGCCGCCGCCGCCGAGGCGACCGCCGCGATCCTGCGCGACACCCTGCACGGGGCCGAGCGGGGCGTGGTCGTCGACTCCCCGCCGGGGGCCGGCAAGTCCACGCTCGTGGTCCGGGCGGCCCGGGAGCTGGCCGCGGCCGGGCGCCGGCTGATGGTGGTCGCGCAGACCAACGCTCAGGTCGACGACCTGGTGCTGCGCCTCGCCGACAAGGACCCGGAGCTGAAGGTGGGCCGGCTGCACAGCAGCGAGGGCGACGCCTACGATCCGGCGCTGCGCGAGCTGCCCTCGGTCACCCTGTCGGCCAAGCCGAAGGACCTGGCGGAGCTGCCGATCACCATCTCCACGGCGGCGAAGTGGGCGTTCGTCAAGGACGTCGAGCCCTGGCAGCACGCCATCGTCGACGAGGCCTACCAGATGCGCTCGGACGCGCTGCTGGCCGTGGCCGGGCTGTTCGAACGGGCGCTGTTCGTGGGCGACCCGGGGCAGCTGGACCCCTTCAGCGTGGTCGGCGCGGAGCAGTGGGCGGGCCTGTCCTACGACCCCTCCGCGTCGGCGGTGAGCACCCTGCTCGCGCACAATCCGCAGCTGCCGCAGCACCGGCTGCCGGTGTCCTGGCGGCTCCCGGCGACGGCGGCGCCGCTGGTCTCCCGCGCGTTCTACCCGTACACGCAGTTCCGCAGCGGTACGGGCCCGGGCGAGCGGCGGCTGTCGTACGGGGTCCCCTCGGACGGGTCGGGCCCGGACCGGGTGCTGGACGAGGCCGCCGAGGCGGGCTGGGGCCTGCTGGAGCTGCCGGCGCGGCACACCCCGCGCACCGACCCGGAGGCGGTCGGGGCGGTGGCGCGGGTGGTGCGCCGCGCCCTGGACCGCGGGGCGGTGACCTCCGACGAGCAGTCCGGGGGCCCGTCCCCGCTGACGGCGGACCGGATCGCGGTCGGCACCGCCCACCGCGACCAGGCGGCCGCGGTCCGCGCGGCGCTGGCCGCGCTCGGGGTCACGGGGGTCACGGTGGACACCGCGAACCGCCTCCAGGGGCGCGAGTACGACCTCACGGTGGTCCTCCACCCCCTGTCGGGCCGCCCGGACGCGACGGCCTTCCACCTGGAGACGGGCCGCCTGTGCGTCCTGGCCTCCCGGCACCGGCACGCGTGCGTGGTGGTGGCCCGCGCGGGCATAGCGGAACTCCTGGACGACCACCCCTCTACGGAACCGGTCCAACTGGGCGTGACGGTGAAGTTCCCGGACGGCTGGGAAGCCAACCACTCGGTCCTGGCCCACCTGGCGGAACACCGCGTCCCCTGGCGCCCCTAGCGGCAGCCGGGCCTGCGACTCAGGTCTTGCGCTTGGCGCCCAGGCGGTCGCGGAGGAGTTCGCCGACTTCGGCGAGGGTGTGGAGCTGGGCCGGGGTCAGGATGTCGATCAGGTGGCGGCGGACGGACTCCACGTGGAGGGGGGCCGCCGCCGTGATGGTGGCCACGCCCGTTCCGGTGAGGACGACCTCCGCGCCCCGGCCGTCCGTGGCCACCTCCTCGCGGCGGACGATGCCGCGCTTCTCCATGCGGGTGAGCTGGTGGGACAGCCGGCTGCGCGACCACTGCATCAGTTCGGCCAGTGCCGTGATCCGCATGCGGTGGCCGTCCGTGGAGCCGAGGACCGACAGGACGTCGTAGTCGGCCTCGGAGAGCCCGCTGTCCTGGCTGAGGTCCCGCGCGATCTCCGCGTCGACCAGCGGGAACATCCGCCGCCACGCGTACCAGGCGTCCTGTTCGGGCTCCGTGAGCCAGCGGGGCGGCTCGGATGCGGGGGTCATGTCTTCCACTTTAGCCAGGTCGGTGACACATCACCTATCTCGTTGACACGTCACGCACCTTGCGGGTTTTATAGGTGACACATCAACAATCGCATCGACAGGGAGCTCCTTCCATGACCCGCCTGCACGTCATCTCCGCCGCCACCCGCCCCACGTCCTCCGGCCGCCCCCTCGCCCGCTGGGTCACCGAGCAGGCCCGCGACCGCGGCGGCTTCGAGGTCACCCCCGTCGACCTCGCCGAGATCGCGCTACCCTTCCTCGACGAACCCGAATACGCCTCGACGGGGAACTACGCCCACCAGCACACCCGCGACTGGAGCGCCCTGGTCGACTCGGCCGACGCCTTCCTCTTCGTCCTGCCGATGTACAACGGCGGCTTCTCCGCCCCCTTCAAGAACGCCATCGACTTCCTCTACAACGAGTGGAAGGGCAAGCCGGTCGGCCTCGTCAGCTACAGCGCCGGCCCCACCGGCGGCGTCCCCGCCGCCGAGATGCTGCTGCCGGTGCTCACCCGCCTCGGCATGCTGCCCGCCGAGCGGTCCGTCGCGATCCCGGGCATCCCGAAGCTGATCGGAGCCGAGGGCTTCGAGGCTCCCGAGACGCTCGCGGGCCAACTCGCCGGGGTCCTGGACGACGTGGCCGAGCTGGCGGCGCAGCGCGCCGCGCAGGCCGTCACGGTCTGACCTCCGCTTCGAGGGCGTCCGCGGGGAACTGCGCGGGCGCCCTTTGCCGTTGGCTCAGCCCCGTACGGCGGCCAGTGCCTCGTCGTAGAGGGACGCCAGGTCGGTGCGGCCGCCGCTGCGGACCCAGGCTTCGGTGGCGGCGTCCACGCAGGCGAAGACGGTCGCGACGACCGCCGCGGCACGGACCTCGGAGACCGGGCCCTCCTCCGCGGCCATGCGGGCCGTGACGGCGGGCAGGACCAGTTCCTGCCAGCGCAGCCGCTTTTGGGTGTAGCGGGCGCGCAGCGACGGGGTGCCGAAGATCAGCGAGGTGATCTCCAGCAGCTGTTCGGGGCTGCCGTGGGCGTCCATGAGCGCTTCGAAGCCGGCCCGCAGGGCCTCCCACGGGGTGGCGGCGGCGGGCTGGGCCTCCACCGCCGCGCGGAGCAGTTCGCCGTGTTCCTCCTGCTCGCCGCAGACGATGTCCTCCTTGGTACCGAAGTACCGGAACAGCGACCGCTGGGAGATGCCCGCTTCCTTGGCGATCTGCGCGATCGTCGTGACCTCGTAGCCCTGTTCGGCGAAGAGCCGCATGGCCGTGTCGAAGATGCTCGCGACCACGGCCTGCCGGGAGCGGTCCCACAGGCTCGGCTGCGTTGCGGTGGTCCCCATTCGGCCAGCATATAGGCGAACCGCCTATCTGTCCCTTACTGTCCAGTTGGCAGTGACTGCCAGGCAGGCATACAGTGATGCTCGAAGGTGTCCGTCATCCCATGAGCGAGGAGCCACTGTGAACGCGGTCGACTACCGAGGCAGGACCACCCTGATCACCGGCGCCAGCTCGGGCCTGGGCGCCGAGTTCGCCCGTCAGATCGCCGCGCGGGGGTCCGACCTCGTGCTCGTCGCCCGCCGCGAGGACCGCTTGAAGGAACTCGCCGGGCAGCTCTCCGCGGCCCACGGCGTCGCGGTGGAGACGATCACCATGGACCTGGCCGTCGACGGGTCGGGGGAGCTGCTGGCCGCCGAGGTCGACCGGCGCGGCATCAAGGTGACCGGCGTCGTCAACAACGCCGGCTTCGGCACCTACGGCCGTTTCCACGAGGAGGACCCGCAGCGCCTCCGTCAGGAAGTGGGCCTCGACGTGATGGCCGTCGTCGACATCAGCCGCGCCTTCATCGGACGGCTGCGCGCCCAGGGCGAGGGCGTACTGGTGAACGTCGCCAGCATGGCCGCCTACCAGCCCGTCCCGAACATGGCCGTGTACGCCGCCACCAAGGCCTTCGTCCTCAGCTTCACCGAGGCCCTCTGGCAGGAGAACCGGGGTACCGGGCTGCGCGTCCTGGCCCTGTCGCCCGGCGCGACGAAGACGGAGTTCTTCGACGTGGTCGGCACGCACGACGCCACCGGTGGCACCCGGATGCAGACCTCCGAGGAGGTCGTGCGCACCGCGCTGAAGGCACTGGACCGCAAGAACCCGCCGCCGAGCGTGATCTCCGGGGGCATGAACCGGGTCATGGCCTTCGCCGGACGGTTCGCGAGCCGCCGCACGGTCGTGCGGATGGTGGACCGGATGTCCGCCCCCCGCGGCGCGTAGCGCGACACCCGGAGCACCACCCCGGCGCACGGCGCCGGGCGGGGCGCCTCCCACGGGTGCGGATCCCGGCGCCGGTCGATCGTCCGCTCGACTCCCGCGCCCCGCGGGCCTCCGGCCCTGCCCCCCGCCCCATCGCTCGTACAGGTGTTCCGGCCCGTCGCGCAGGGGTCTTGCGTGGCGTTGGACAATGGACGGTGGCCCGGAATCACTTCGCACGCGCAGCAGGAGGACACGCATGGCAGAGCCCGAGCGGACCGAGCGGCGGCTGCGGCCGGCGCCTCTGCTCTTCGAGCCCTCGGAGGCCGTGGCGGACCCGGAGCACTTCTTCGACCTGGAGTCGATCGAGGACCCGCGTGAACTGCTGACCCGTGCGACCGAGCTGACGCTGGCCTTCCGGGCCGCGCAGGAGCGGGCGGTGGAGTTCCAGGCCCTGGCGGCGGCCCAGCTGGCGGACCCCAGGCGGTTCGACCGCCTGACGCCGGCGCTCATCGCCGAGCAGGCGGAGTGGACCGAGGACTACGCCCTCAAGATGATCGAGTTCGGCGAGACCCTCCAGCGCGGCACCGGCACCGACCTCACCTGAGGAGTCGCCCCACGGCGGACGTGACGCAGGTCACGGGAACCCCCTCGTGGGTGCCGGACAGCCGACAGGAGTGACAACAGAAATGCGTACCCGGGTGCGGTCCGGGGATCCGGACGCCTATGCGGAGCTGTTCGACAGCTACGCCCGCACCGTCTACAACCACGCCTTCCGGATGACCGGGGACTGGGCCTCCGCCGAGGACGTCATGTCGGCGGTCTTCCTGGAGGCATGGCGGCTGCGCGCCACGGTCGACGCCGAGGGCGGTTCGCTGCGGCCCTGGCTCCTGGGCATCGCCACCAACCTCGCCCGCAACCACTGCCGCAGCAACCGGCGCTACCGGGCCGCCGCTGCCGCCACGGCGGCGGCCGGCGCCGCGTCCGCGCCCGACCACGCCGACGAGGTGGCGGGCCGGCTGGACGACCGGCAGCAGATCGCGGCCACGCTGGCGCAGTTGAGCGCCCTGCGCGGACCCGAGCGCGAGGTCCTCCTGCTGTGCCTGTGCGAGGGCCTGGAGTACACCGAGGCCGCCCGGGTCCTCGGCATCCCGGTCGGGACCGTGCGCTCGCGGCTGTCGCGGGCCCGTACGAAGCTGCGCAAACTCGCCGACGCGGAAATGAAGAAGAGCAGACGGGAACTCGCGGCTCGCCCCCGACAGACACATGGCGACCGCGCGAAAGCGGTCCGGTCCGCACAGGAAGGAACCCGATGAACGCCGACCTTTCCCGCCCCCGCCCGGCCGGCCAGGAGGAGAGCTCTCCGCTCCTGCCGTTCGCCGAACGGGAACTGCCCGCGGGCCGCCACCAGTTCCACAAGGAGCGACTGATGGCCCAGATCCACGAAGACCTCCGCGCCGCCGACACCACCGCCACGCGACCCGCCCGCACCGGCTCCCGCGCCAGGAGCTCCCGCAACCCGTTCCTGCGCCGCTCGTTCCTCGTGCCCGCCGCGGGCTTCGCCCTGGCCGGCGCGCTCGCCGTCGGCTTCTTCTCGTACGTGGACCGGGGCGCCGCGGACGGGTACGGCTCGACGATCGCCACGGGCCCGGCGCTGACCACCCGTATCGGCACCGCCGACCCCAAGGGCGCGACGCAGCTCCTGGACCGCATCTCCCTGGCGTCCTCGGCCACCGGCTCCGGCCCGGCGGTGCGCCCGGACCAGTTCATCTACATCGGCAGCAAGACGGCCACCACCTACGTGAAGACCGTCGACGACAAGAGCACCCTGGTCAGCCAGCAGCTGCACATGCGCCACGAGTGGAACTCCCCCGACGGCGCCAAGGGCTGGCTGATCGAGCCCGGCAACACCGGACCGAAGGGCGTGTCCCTGGACCGGCGCGTCGTCAACGGTCAGGCCATGGCGCCGTACCTCAACGCACCCAGCTACGACTACCTCGCGGCGCTGCCCACCGACCCCGACGTGCTGCTCCGGCGGATCTACGAGGAGACCAAGGGCATGGGCCACGGCCCCGACCAGGAGGCCTTCACCACGATCGGCGACCTGCTGCGCTCCAGCTACCCGCCGGCCGAGCTCACGGCCGCGCTCTACAAGGCTGCGGCGAAGATCCCCGGCGTGGTGACGGTGGACGAGGCGGTCGACGCCGCGGGCCGCAGCGGCATCGCGGTCGCCCGGCTCGACGAGCACTCGGGCGTGCGCGAGGAGTGGATCTTCGACCGGCAGACCCTCACGTTCCTCGGCGAGCGCAGCGTCCAGGTGCAGGGCGAGTCCGGTGAACAGGGCCTGATCAAGCCCGGCACGGTCATCTTCACCAGCGCCATCACGACGCGCACGGTCGTCGACCGGATGAAGGAGATCCCGGCGGGCTGACTCAGCGTCGGCGCAACATACTCCAGGTGCACCCGCCGCGTCCCGGTTTTCGGTAACTCGGGGCATTCATATCGCTACGGCGGGTACACCTGGCATATGACGACGCTGACGACGGCTCCCGGTTGCCAAACCCGCACCACACGGTCCGCGCACGCCACCCACGTCACCCCGCAGGGCGCCGCCTGGCTCGCCTCCGCCTGCGCCCGCCCCCGGAGCACCCTCGCGCTCTGGGAGGCCCGGCCCGGCCTGCCCGCCACGTTGCCCTGCGGGAGCGCCTTCGACGTCGTCAACGTCCCGCTCGTCCTCGGCCGTCGCGTCCTGGACCTGCTCTGGGCCGAGGGGCCCGGCTCCGGTCCGGTCGCCGTGCACCGCGGCCGGATGCTCCTCTTCACCGCCCCCGGCACCGCCCACCGGCTTCCCGCCCTCCTGGCGTGGGAGGAACGGGGAGGTTCCCGCAGCGCCCCGGTACCCCTGTGCCACGGCCCCGGCGACGCCGTCACCGTGCCGCCGCTGGCCGCCTCCCCCGGCCCCTCGCGGTGGCTGGTGGCCCCCGACGCGCGGGAGCCGTGGCTTCCCGGGCCCGAGGCGCTGCTCTGGGCCTTCGTACGGGCGGCCCGCAGCCCCGCACCGACCGGACCTGGGGATATCGATTTTTCGTTCCGCGGATCCTCCTGCTAATGTCTTCCTCGTCAGCAAGCGCCGCTAGCTCAGTTGGTTAGAGCAGCTGACTCTTAATCAGCGGGTCCGGGGTTCGAGTCCCTGGCGGCGCACAGACAAGAAGAAGGCCCCCACGCGAGTGGGGGCCTTCTTCGTCGTGCCACGGCCGCGCCACGGCGGCCGCACCGCGCTCACGTCGTGATCTTCACCGTGTACGCGCCCGACCGGGTCCGGTCCGCCACCTCGATGGTGATCCGCTCGCCCGGCACCGTGTACGTCTCGCCCACCTCCAGCGGCGCGTCCGCCAGCGGCGGGTACACCGAACGGTCCCAGCACGCCTCCGTGTCCGGATGCGCGTCCATCACCTCGATGGGACCGCCCCCGGACGCCGCCTCGTTGCGCACCCGGTAGACCAGCACCCCCTCCGTGCAGGTGTCCCCGTCGTTGCCGGCGGAGCCCCGCGCCTCGACGGCGACGGCGCTGCCGGGTCCCGTACGGATCACCGCGAGCCGGGTCCCGCCCGTGCCGCCGCTCGGCGGGGCCTGCGCCAGCGGCTGGAGCGTGTGCATGGAGGAGCCCGACTGCACGCAGTCCACCTGGGAGGCGTCCAGCCAGCCCAGCTTCCACTTGTGCCAGGCGAAGAGGTCCGGGGCCATCCCGAACTGGCTGCCCATGACGTCCCAGTCGCCCACGTACGTGTCCCAGTCGCCCTTGCCGTCCGTGGGCCGGTGGTAGAGGTCGGGCAGGTCGAAGACGTGGCCGGTCTCGTGCGCCAGTACGTTGCGGTCCGGCGGGTGGCGCTCGAAGACGGTGACGATCCGCCGCAGTTCGGTGCCGTCCGCGACGATCGGGCGGTCGAAGTTGACGACCTTGGTGGCGTCGGAGTCCACTCCGGGCGCGTCCGGGTCGGCGACGAAGTAGACGATGTC
The DNA here is from genome assembly GCF_040651555.1 of Streptomyces sp. NPDC048424. Classification (NCBI taxonomy): domain Bacteria; kingdom Bacillati; phylum Actinomycetota; class Actinomycetes; order Kitasatosporales; family Streptomycetaceae; genus Streptomyces; species Streptomyces sp. NPDC048424. The sequence continues at coordinate 346,414 of NZ_JBEZKE010000004.1, forward strand.
GTACTTGGCGAAGTCCACCTCGGCGTCGGCCGCCTTGACCGCGTCCCGCAGGTAGGCGGCCCGGTCCCCGGGGGCCCAGTCCCGCCTTATCCCGTACGCGGTGGACGGCTTGGGCATCCGGATCCACTGCTTCTGCGGGTGCGGGGTCAACCGGAACCGGCCGTACGAGGCCTGCTCGAAGAACTCGCTGGTGGCGGGGAAGTGGTCGCGGGCGAGCTCCGCGGTCGTGAGGGTGGTGCGGTGGTCGGGGAAGGAGAGGAAGACCATGACCGCATCGAGCGTGCGCTCGGGCTTGGGGTAGGCGCCGTTCCAGCTGTCCAGGCCCAGCGAGTGGTGCGCGCCCGTCCGGGTCAGCGCGCAGGGGCCGGCGCCGGAATCGGCCACCGCGGGTCCCGCGACGAGCGACATGGCGGCGAGCGCGGTGAGGGAGGTGAGCGCCGCGGCGGTACTTCGGATGCGGGAACGGTCCACTCCCCCGGGTGTCTGCTGTCGCGCCACATCGACCTCCGGTGGTGGATTCGTGCCTGTTTAGCCACCTTGAGGCGATTGTCTTACTAATGCCCTGTTCCGCTGCCCCACACGAGTGAGCAATGGGGCAAGTCGGTGACCCCTGGACTTCACGCACCTGCCTACAGAACGTCACGACCGATCACCCGAGATCAGCCAAGGCCTTCGCATGTTCACAGCCGCGCAGAAACGATCAAGCGATCTTGGTCCGGCAATCCGTCATCACGCCGAACTCCCGGAGCTCACACGGCGACGCCGCTGGATAGGGCCTCCCGGCAGCCTCTATGATCGGCACACTTTCCTGCACGGACACTCACGAACACTGCGGGAGCCAACGGTGAGCGGAACCTCAGAGGGAACCGGTTCGGCGGCCGACAGCATCCGATCGGCCATTACGGAGCGTCACCCGGCGGTGCCTGCCGTGCCGGCGGCGCCGTCGCGCGCCGAGTCGGAGCGGCGCGACTACCGGGCGGCCTTCAACGCGGCCCACCTCGCCATGGCGGTCGTGGACCGCGACGGCTACGTGGTCGCCGCCAACGAGGCCTTCGCCGGGCTGTTGGGCAGCGAGCCGGACGCGCTCGTCCACCAGTGCGCCGCCGACCTGGTGGACCTGGCCGCGGAGGCCCGCACCTGGGCCGCGTACCAGGAGGTGCTCCGCGGCCGGCAGGCCCGGCTGCGCTGCACCCGTCGCCTCAAGCACCCCGACGGGCACTCGCTGTGGACCGAGGTCACCCTGGGGCCCGTCCCCGGGACCGGGGACGTCCTGCTGTCCGTTTCCGACATCAGCGACCGCCGCGACCTCCAGGCCCGGCTGCGGCACTTGCAGATGCACGACCCGGTCACGCGGCTGCCCAACCGGGCGCTGTTCTTCGAGCGGCTCTCCGCCGCCCTGGAGGCCTCCTCGTACGACCACGGCGGCACCGGCCGGATCGGCCTGTGCTACCTGGACCTCGACGGGTTCAAGGCCGTCAACGACACCCTCGGCCACCGCGTCGGCGACCGGCTGCTGACGGCCGTCGCGGCCCGGCTGACCCAGTGCGCGGACCAGTCCGGGTACGGGCGCACCGGCGGACACCTGGTCGCACGGCTCGGCGGCGACGAGTTCGCCCTCCTCGTCGAGGACTCCACCGGCACCGAGCAGCTCGCGGACCTGGCGCGGAGCGTACTGGCCGCCGTACAGGAGCCGTTCGACCTGGCCGGGCAGCGGCTGTCGGTCTCCGCGTCGATCGGTGTGGTGGAACGGACCACGGCCGGCACCTCGGCGACCGGGCTGATGCAGGCCGCCGACACGACCCTGTACTGGGCCAAGGCGGACGGCAAGGCCCGCTGGACCCTCTTCGACCCCGAGCGCAACGCGCACCGCATGACCCGCCAGGCGCTCTCCTCGACGCTGCGCCCGGCGGTGGAGCGCGGGGAGTTCGCGCTGGAGTACCAGCCGCTGGTCGACCTGGAGAGCGGAGTGGTGCGCGGGGTCGAGGCCCTGGTGCGCTGGAACCACCCGCAATTCGGCACGCTCACGCCGAATCGGTTCATCGGAATTGCGGAAGAGGACGGATCCATCGTGCAGTTGGGGCAGTGGGTCCTGCGGACGGCTTGCCGGCAGGCGCGGCGCTGGCAGATCGAGCAGCCCAGCGACGCACCGGTCTTCGTGTCGGTCAACGTGGCCGTGCGCCAGGTGTGGGACTCCGACCTGGTGGGAGACGTCGCGGAGATCCTGGCCGAGACGGGCCTGGCGCCGCAGCTGCTCCAGCTGGAACTGACCGAGTCGGCCGTGATGGGCTCCGCGGGCCGGCCGTTGCAGGCCCTCCAGGCGCTCAGCGACATGGGCGTGCGGATCGCGATCGACGACTTCGGCACCGGGTACTCGAACCTCGCCTACCTCAGCCGGCTGCCGGTCTCGGTCCTGAAGCTGGACGGCTCCTTCGTACGGGGCTTCCGCTACGAGGAGGGCACGCACCCGAACCCGGCCGACGAGACCATCGTCGAGGCCCTGGTCCAGCTCGCCCACCGGCTGGGCCTGACGGTGACCGCGGAGTGCGTGGAGACCGCCGGGCAGGCGGCCCGGCTGCGGCGCGTCGGCTGCGACACCGGGCAGGGCTGGCTGTTCTCGCGCGCGGTGGCCCCGGACGTGATCGCGGGCATGATCGGGCGCCAGACGGCGGCCTCCGCGGCCTCGGAGGCGGCCGCCGCACAGCCCGACGGGCCCGCCCCGCACCCGCCCGGCCCCGGACTGTGAGATTCGCCGGAGTGTGGAACCGAACGGCCTGGCCTCGTGGGTAGTTGTCCCCCGCGCGCCCCCTTGTGATGATCTTCTGGCTGTCGCGACCGGACAGTCATTCGATTCAGGGGGACCCATGAAACTGACCCGAGCCGCTCTGGCCGTTGCCGCAGGTGCCCTGGCGCCGGCCCTGTTGCTCTCCACCCCGTCCTTCGCCGCCGCGCCTGCCGGCGCGCCCGCGGCCGTGACCACGGTCGTGGGCTCGGACACGGAGAACGCCGTCGCCATCGCCAAGATCCTGGCCGACCCGGCCAGCGGCAAGGCGGTCAAGCGGGAGGCCGACAAGGCCCTCAGCGGCAGCCCCGAGGACCGCGTGGCCTTCCTGACCACCGGCCTCGCGAAAGCGCAGGACGAGGACAACCTGGTCGCGATCTTCAGGATCCTCGGCGACCCGTCCACCGGCAAGGGCGTGAAGCGCGAGGCCAACAAGGCCATCGACGGCACCCCGGCCGACCGCGTCGCCTTCCTCGCCACCGGCCTCGCCAAGGCCCAGGACGAGGACAACATGGTCGCCATCCTCAAGGTCCTCCACGCCAATCCGGCCACCGGCAAGGCCGTGAAGCGCGAGGCGAACAAGGCCCTGGACGGCACCCCGGCCGACCGGACCGCCTTCCTGAAGACCGGCCTGCGCCTGGCCCAGGCCGAGGACGACCGCGTGGACGTCGTACGGATCCTGGCCCGCCCCGGCATCAGCGACGCGCTGCGCGCGGCGGCCGAGAAGGCGCTGAACGGCACCCCGGAGGAGCTGCGGTACTTCCTCACGGTCGGCCAGTACCAGGTCTGACCGCCTGCTGGACCCACGAGCGAAGGCCGGAACGCCCGACGGGGGGGCGGTCCGGCCTTCGTTCGCGTGAGGTCTATCCGTTGACGACCTTGTCGTAGCGCAGGGCGACGTAGCCGGAGGCGGCGTGGCCGGCGATCCGTCCGTCGCTGCCTCCGTTGAGGTAGTCCTGACCGCGCATCATGTCGTCGTTGGTGTTGGCCTCGTGGATGTACGAGAACTTCCCGGCGGCCTTGTCGACCCACTTCTCGAAGAGCACCACGTGCCCGTCCAGGGTGTTCAGCGCGTCGCCGGGCTGGAGGTCGGACTTGGAGATGGTGGCGGCGACGCTCGGCAGGCTCTGGGTCGTGTAGCTGGTACCGGCGTGCCAGACCATGGAGACGAAGCCGGAGCAGTCGGTGCGATAGGTGTGGTCGCCGTCCGGGTCGGAGGCGTACGCGCCCTGGTTGTAGGGGATGTCGCGGCTCAGCCAGTTCGCGGCGCGGCTCATGATCTCGCTGCGCGCGATCTGCCCGCCCTTGGTGGAGGGGGTGGGGGTCGGGGGCGCCGGCGGCCGGTAGGTGCAGTCGTTGGCGAAGGCGGACAGCAGGGTCTGGGTCCAGCCGCTCGCGTCGACCGGGTCGGCGGGGTGGTAGGCGATGTCGTCGCCCTTGCCGTCGGTGGGATCGGCGTCGTGGTACCAGTACATCCCGCCGTTCGTCCGGCCGTAGTAGAGGCCGCCGCCGGGCGAGACCAGGCTGTCGACCGCCGACCAGCCGGAGCCCTTGAGCTCCGAACTCTCCCAGTCCCCGACGCCGTTGATCTGGTACGAGAGCAGTCGACCGTCGGCCGTGCTCGCGATCAGGACGTCGTCGCCGGCCGCGGCGAGCGTCTTGAGGACGAAGCCCGTGTCGATGACCGCGTGCTTGGCGATGTGGGCGGGGCCGCTGGGCTTGGCCTGGGAGACGTTGTAGCGGTGGAGCTCGCCGGCGACCGTGCCGTAGAGGTGGCCGGCGCCGTCGTAGGTCAGCTTGTCGAAGGTCCAGCCGCCGTCCCAGATCTTGGTGACTCCGGCCAGGGCCAGGGCGTTGTCGTTGGTCTGGATGTCGACGCGGTACAGGTCGCCGGCCGTCGAGGTCACGAGGACGGTGTTGAAGTTGAGGGTGGCCATCGCCTTCGGCGTGAAGCCGAGGTTCGAGCCGATCAGGGTCTTCACCCGGTCCCCGGTGTTGGGGGATATCGCCGTGTAGGTGAGGCGGCCGTCGGCGAGCGTGCCGTAGATCGAGACGTCGCCGCCGCAGACGGCGGCGGCCTGGGCCGGCGCCGAGGTGAGGGTGACCATGCCGAGGGTGGTGGCAGAGACGGCCAGGGTGGCGGCGAAGCGGCGCTTGAGGGACGACGAGAACATGGGTGTCTCCGGATTCTGGGCAGCCCTGACGTACGCGCGGCGGGCCGGGCGGCGAGGGCGAGAGGGGAGAGAGCGGGAGGGGGAGCCCTGGTGCGGCTCGGGGGCGCGTGGGCTCGGGGGCTCGGGCGGAGCCCCGGCCGGGGACGCCGTCAGCGGCGCGGCTCGGGCGTCCGGTAGCCGTGCGCCCGCAGCGGGGCGCTGGCGCCGTCGAGGATGGCGTGGGCCTGGGTGAGGGCCGCGGCTTCGGAGGCGGCCCGCAGGAAGAGGTAGACGTCCACGCCGTCGGCCGCGGCTTTGGTCCGCAGGTGTTCGAGTCCGTGGACGGCGGGCGTGTGGGCCCAGATCAGATCGGAGACGAGCGCGAGCACGCCCTCCTGGTCCGGATCGGCACGAGGCCCTGAGAGTGAGGCTCGGATGATGCGCACGCCGGCTAGTCCCAGTTGATGCTGCCCCGGGCGGACGCGGGCGCCGTGTCCCAGTTGATGCTGCCGTCGACGGAGGCGCTGACGCGGTGGTCCCCGGTGGAGGCGGTCACCGAGGCGGTGGTGACCGCGCCGGCGCAGAGGGCGGTGAAGACGGCGGCGACAGCAGCGAAGCGGGCGGTGCGGGACATGGTTTCCCCCAGGTCACAGGCTCGGAAGCAAGGCGTTCGGTGCGGTGTGCTGCGCGCTGATCGGGATCGTCCTTGCGGCTCTGGCCTGAGTCGGGGAGTTCCCTCCCCGCCGTCCCGGTGAACACCATGTTGCTGCGCGCGGGACCTGCGAAGAAGAGGTTCCGGCTGTCACCAACAGGCCTGGCACCTTGGTGACAGACTTCGCCTACGATCGCGGGGGCGACGCTCGCGGGGGCGGTCCAACTACAGCCGGGGGGCTGGGAGATGCTGCAGACACTGGGGCTCGGAGCCGATGTGGAAGCCGTGTACCGGGGCATGCTGGCCGACCCTTCGGGAGGCATCGCCGAGCTCAGCGCCCGCCTCGGCCTCACCGCGACCCAGGTCCGCGAGAGCCTGGACCGGCTCGTCGACCTCGACCTGCTCAGACCGTCACGGGACTGCCCGGGCGGGCTGCGCGCGGTACGACCCGAACTGGGCCTGGAGCTGCTCCTGCGCCGCCAGGAGGAGGAGCTGGCCCGGCAGCAGCAGGAACTGGCCCGCAGCAAGGCGGCCGCGGCGCAGGTGGTCTCCGAGTTCGCGGAACTCAGCCCGAACACCGAGGTCGACGGCGCGGAGCGGCTCGTGGGGATGGACGCCATCCAGGGCCGCCTGGAACAGCTGGCCCACGGACTGACCCGGGAATGCCTGGCGATCCTGCCGGGCGGCGCACTGTCCGAGGCGAGCCTGGAGGCCTCCCGGCCGCTGGACCGGCGCGCGCTGGACGGAGGCATCGAGATGCGCTCGGTCTACCAGGACAGCGCCCGCAACGATCCGACGACGCTGGCCTACGCGCGGTGGCTGACGGAACGGGGCGGCCACGTGCGGACGAGTCCGCTCCTGCCGCCGCGCCTGCTGATATTCGACCGCGCGGTGGCGGTGGTCCCGATCGACCCCGACCACTCCCGTCTGGGCGCCCTGTGCACCAGCGCGCCCGGGATCGTGGCCTCCCTCATCACCCTGTTCGAGCAGACGTGGAACTCCGCCGTGCCGCTCGGCGCGGACCGCCCCCGCCCCAGCGACACCCGGCCCACGGCGACCGAGCTCGAACTGCTGAAGCTCCTGGCCTCGGGCATGACGGACGAGGCCGCCGCCAAGCGCCTCGGGGTGTCCCTGCGGACCGTCAGGCGCCAGATGGCCGCCCTCATGGAACGCCTCCACGCGGCGAGCCGCTTCGAAGCCGGCCTCAAGGCGGCCCAGCAGGGCTGGCTCTAGAGGCTCTTCACGAAGGCCGCGAACGCCTCTGCCGTGACCGTGAAGACCGGCCCGCCGGGGTTCTTGGAGTCCCGTACGGCGACGCCGTCTCCTCCGGTGGTCCCGCTGTACGAAGCCTTGTGCCAGGCGAGGGTGCCGAGGGGGGCGCACTCGACGCACTCGCCGCCGTTGGTACCGCTGTAGGACGACTTACGCCATTGCACGCTCGTCAGTTCCACACTGGTCCCCATAGCGTTCCTCCATTACGCGTGCGATCAGAAGAGCCGATTCCTCCGGCGAGAGAGCGTCGGCCTGCAGCCGAGCGTATCCGACCGAACGCTCCCGGATCACTTGCGGATTGGCCGTCATGTGGCCCGAGTCATAGCTCTCCGTGTAGAAGAGATCGGGGTCGCTGTCGAAGCGGAGGAGGGTGAACGACCCCATCATCCCGCTGTGTTCGCCCGTCGAGAAGGGGAGAACCTGAATCTGGATCCACGGGCGGCCAACGAGCGTCAGCAAATGCGCCAGTTGATCCCGCATAACCTCCCGGCCGCCGACGTTGCGATGCAGCAGAGCCTCATCCAGCACCACCAAGAGCACCGGCGGGACCTCCCGAGCCAGTATCCGCTGACGCTCCATGCGCGCCGCCACGATCTCGTTCACCCTGTCCGGATACTCCACGGCCAGCAGCGCCTTCGCGTACGCCTCCGTCTGGAGCAGGCCGTAGACCAACTGCGACTGGAACGTGGAGATGTACGTCGCCCGGGCCTCCATCTCCGCGTACGGCTGGAACCACGTCGGCAGCACGCTCCGCAGGACCAGGCCCACCAGGCGGGAGAAGTGCCCGTCCGTGTTCAGCGCCGCGTCGAGCCGCTCGGAGAAGTCGCGGGTCGGTACCCGCTTCGTCGTCTCCACCTGCCCGATCAGGGAGCCCGTGCAGAAGATGATGTCGCCCAGCTGAGACTGCTTCAGCCCGGCCGCTTCCCTCAGGCGACGCAGTTCGTAGCCGTAGTAGTCCAGCGGCGAGGCACTGGGATCGATTTCACGGGCCTGAACCATGCGACGGCACCCCCAAGCGGAAACGAGCTTGTCGCCGAGCGTAGCGGCGCAGATACACACCGGTGTCGCGAATCCGGCAACCATGTCACACACCGCCGCCCCGCCCCCGGAGAGGGGACAGGGCGGGGTGTCGCTCGGCGCGGGGTGGGGGGAGATCAGCAGGCGCCGAGGTCCTTCCAGACACCCCATTCACCGGTGGTGCCCGGCGTCTCGTTCTGCGTCCACCACTGGGCCTTGTACTTGCGGCCGTTGTGGGAGACCTCGCTGCCGCCGGTGTAGACGGTGCCCGCGACGTACGCCGGGGTCGAGCCACAGCCCGTGGTCGGGGGCGTGGTCGGCGGGGTCGTCGGAGGCGTGGTCGGCGGCGTCGTGGGCGGAGTGGTCGGAGGCGTGGTCGGCGGGACCGTGGCGGAGCCGAGCGCGTCCGAGATCTGGTTCAGCAGCGTGGTGTTGTTGTCCAGGCCGAGCAGGGAGTACATCATCGCGCCGGCCAGGCCGCGCTGCTTGCCGTAGTCGACCCGGGCCTGGATGGCCTTCTGGTTCAGGCCGGTGAAGAACTCGCCGTCCTTGTAGAAGTACGAGGCCTTGGCCTGGTCGTCCCAGAAGGTGGTCGCCGGGTTGTCGACGAGGCCGCCGAGCTCCTTGTAGTTGGCGATGCCGGCCTGCTGGCTGGTGGGCCGGGCGGCCGAGGCGCCGGTCGCCGACTGGGCGAGGCCGTTGGTGGTCCCGGCGGGGACGCCCTTCCAGCCGCGGTAGTAGAACTCGTAGCCCAGGGTCAGCTTGTTGGCGGGGAAGCCGCCGGTGATGCCGTAGGCCGGGTTGCCGTCGATCCAGGAGTCGATCGCGTTGTCGATGCTGTACTTCTGGGTGCCCGGCGCGATCGGGTCGGTCGGGTCGTTGGCGCCGGAGTACAGCGGGGACTGGTGGTACGTCGGCCCGTCGCCGTCCCAGGCGCCGTGCATGTCGTACGTCATGATGTTCGCGTAGTCGAGGTACGCGCCGATCTTGTCCGTCTCGATGTACTTGATCTTGTCCTGACCGGCCGGGAGGGCCGAGGTCAGGAGGTACTTCTTGCCGCCGTTGGCCGCGCCGTAGGCGTCGAGCTGGGTGCGGAACTCCTTGAGCAGGAGCGTGAAGTTCTGCTTGTCCTCGGGGGCGTAGTGGTTGCCGAGGTGGCCGCCGGACGAGCCCGGGTACTCCCAGTCGATGTCGATGCCGTCGAAGATCCCGGCCGCGACGCCCTGGCCGCCGTAACCGCCCTCGACCGGCAGGTTGCCCTTGATGTACTGGTCGATGCAGGAGGACACGAGCTTCTTGCGGGAGGCGTCGGTCTTGGCCGCGTCGCTGAAGTACTTCGAGTAGGTCCAGCCGCCCAGCGAGATGTTGATCTTCAGGTGCGGGTACTTGGCCTTCAGCTGCTTGAACTGGTTGAAGACGCCGACGATCGGCTGGTCCCACTTGTCGGCGACCCCGCTGACGCTGTCCGCGGCGCTGAAGGACTTCTGGTAGTCGGCGTACGAGTCGCCCGCGCCGTCACCGGCGTTGGGGTTGTTGTCATCACCCGCCGCCTTGTTCGCCTCGAAACAGGTGAGGTCGGTGGGGTGGATGTTGCCGAACGAGTAGTTGATGACGTCCAGCTTGCCCGCTATGCCGCGGGTGTCGAGGTGCTTGGGATAGAAGGCGTTCCCGTACACGCTCCACTGGTCGTAGTAGGCGATGCGGACACCGCCCGCCGCGGCGGTGGTGCCGGCGTCGGCGGCCTGGGCCGTGCCGAGTCCCGCGAAGGAGGCAAGCGCTCCGGCTGCCAGCGCGGCCGTGGCGGCGGCTGCGATGAGGGGTTTACGGATGTGCATGAACTGCCTCCGGGGGGCTGGGAGGAGAGAGCAAGAAGTTCAGGTGAGAGAAGTGATAGCGATCACTCCAGCCCCGCGTCAATGGTTCGGACCAAAGAAGGACTAGACCACTCTGGCGCTATTTCCCCAAGTCAGAGACTTGAGCGCACATCAGAAACCGCTCGCCACCCCGGGTGACGAGCGGTTTAAGGCTGCCTTCAGACATCCCCCCGCAAGGTTTCGTCAACAAACCAGCCAAACCCCGTTTGCATACGGTCAGTCGGCCGCCGGCGCCTGCGCGGGCATGGCGTACGCGTCTGCGACGAGTTCGTACGAGCGCAAGCGGGCAGCCCCGCTGTGGGCGTTGGCGGTCAGCATCAGCTCGTCCGCGCCGGTCCGCTTGGCGAGGTCGTCCAGTCCGGTGCGGACCTCGTCGGGGGTGCCGTGGACGATGTTCGCGAGCCAGCCGTCCACGAACTCCCCCTCCGCCGGGGAGAAGGGGTACGCCGCCGCCTCCTGCGGCGTCGGAACCAGTCCGGGCCGCCCGGTGCGCAGCCGCAGCATCGACAGCGCGCCCGTGAGCACCTGGGCGCGGGCCTCCGCGTCGGTGCCGGCTGCGAGCGCCGAGACCCCGATGACGGCGTACGGGGCGTCCAGGACGGCCGAGGGGCGGAAGCTCTGCCGGTAGAGGTCGAGGGCGGGCAGGGTGCCGGCCGCCGAGAAGTGGTGGGCGTAGGCGAAGGGCAGGCCGAGTTCGCCGGCGAGGCGGGCGCTGAAGCCGGAGGAGCCGAGCAGCCACAGCGGCGGCCGCCCGGCGGGGCCTTGGACCGGGCCCGGTACGGCGTGCACGCGGGCGTACGGGTGCCCGTCGGGGAAGTCGTCGTCGAGGAAGCGGCGGAGCTCCATGAGCTGGCGCGGGAAGTCGTCCGCGGACTCGTCGAGGCGCCCGGCCCCGCGCAGCGCGGCGGCCGTGCGCCCGTCGGTGCCGGGGGCCCGGCCGAGGCCGAGGTCGATCCGCCCGGGGGCGAGCGCCTCCAGGGTGCCGAACTGTTCGGCGATGGCGAGCGGGGCGTGGTTGGGCAGCATGACCCCGCCCGATCCGAGGCGGATGCGGGAGGTGTGCGCGGCGAGGTGGGCCAGGATCACGGCCGGAGAGGAGCTGGCGACCCCGGGCATGGAGTGGTGTTCGGCCACCCAGTGCCGGTGGTAGCCGCGGGATTCGGCGAGCCGGGCTATGGCCACGCTGGTGCGCAGGGAGTCGTGGGCGGTGCTGCCTGCGCCGACGGTGACGAGGTCCAGGACCGAGAGCGGTACGGTGGCCCGGCCCTGCGCGGCACCCCGGATGCCACCGTCCCCGCCGTGCTGTCCATGTGCGCCACCGGTGTCACTCATCGTCGCTCCCGCCTCGCCGTGTCGTCCGTACGAAGAATTCGAACCGTGAACGGCGGCCGGGCATTCCCGGCGCACCGGGACAGCGCGCGTGACCATGGCATATGCCAGTGGAGTAGATCCAGGCAGAGAGACGTGATTGAGCCATCAATCTCCTCAACAGGCGCTCCACATGGGCCTCTTGATGGCTATCGTGGTAGGGCAAGCGGTAACAACCTGCTAGGGGGAAACCGTGGCGCTGAAGCCCGAGCCGACCGCGCCGTTCCACTCGGTGCAGTACGCACTACGCGTACTCGAAACGATCGCACGGCACACCGGCGGTGTGACCGACGTGCAGATCGCGCGTGAGACCGGCCTGCCCGCCGTCCATCTCGCTCCGATGCTGCTCATGCTGCGCCGGGAGGGGTATGTCCTGCAGGTGTCCGACGGCGCCTACGCCATAGGGGACTCCCTCGTCCTGCTCGGCTCGGGCATCGACCGGCAGCAGGCGCTCACTGACAAGCTCCAGGAGACCCTGGACCGGCTGCGCGACTCGGTCGGCGCGGCCGTCTACATCAGCCGGTACGTGGACGGCGAGGTCAGGATCACGCAGTTCGCGGACAGCCCCCGCACCCCGAAGGTGCACGAGTGGGTCGACTTCCGCTCCGCCGCGCACGCCAGCGCCGTAGGAAAGTGCCTGCTCACGCAGCTGGACCTGAACGGGCGGCGCGACCACCTGTCCCGGCACAAGATCGCCCGGCTCACGTCGAAGACGATCGTGAACGAGCGGATCCTCTTCTCCAAGCTGGACGCCCAGCCGGCCACCGTGCCGATGCTGGACCTGCAGGAGTACGCCGTGGGCACGGTCTGCGCAGCGGTCCCGATCACGGCCGGGGCCTCGGTGGGCTGCCTGGCCCTGTCGATGCCGGTCGAGCACGCGCACCGGCTGCGCGCCGCGGCGGACACCCTGAACCGGAAGGCGGCACCTCTGCTGCTGTCGCTCACGCTGTGAGGTCGCGGTAGCCCAGAAAACACTTCGGGCGGTTCCCGGTGAACCGGAAACCGCCCGAAGTACAGGTGCGCCGCCAGGGACTCGAACCCCGGACCCGCTGATTAAGAGTCAGCTGCTCTAACCAACTGAGCTAGCGGCGCCTGACAGAGAAAATACTACCTGCTCCTCAGGGGTGCTCAAAACCAATAGGAAGGGCTGGGCGAGGGCCCTAGCCGCGGAGGTACGCGAGGACCGCCAGGACCCGGCGGTGGGTCCCCTCGCCGGGCGGCAGGTCGAGCTTTCCCAGGATGTTCCCGATGTGTTTGCCGACGGCCGCCTCGGAGACCACCAGCTCACGGGCGATGGCCCCGTTGGACTTCCCCTCCGCGACCAGACCCAGCACCTCCCGCTCGCGCGGGGTCAGCGCGGCGAGCGGATCGCGCCGCCGGCGCAGGAGCTGGCGCACGACCTCCGGGTCCACCACCGTGCCGCCGCCGGCCACCGTGACCACCGCGTCGAGGAACTGCCGCACCTGCCCGACCCGGTCCTTGAGGAGGTAGCCGACGCCGCTGCCGTCTCCGGAGTCCAGCAGGTCGGCGGCGTACGAGCGCTGCACGTACTGGCTGAGCACCAGCACCGGCAGGCCGGGCCGGGCCGCCCGCAGCTCCACGGCCGCGCGCAGTCCGTCATCGGTGTGGCCGGGGGGCATCCGTACGTCGGTGACGACGATGTCCGGGTCGTGGGCGGCGACCGCGGTACGCAGCTCCTGCGCGTCCCCGACGGCGGCCGCCACCTCGTGGCCGAAACGCGTCAGCAGACCGACGAGCCCCTCGCGGAGCAGGACCCCGTCCTCGGCGAGGACGATCTTCAGGGGTTGCTCACCGGGCACGGGATCTCCAGGCTCAGGACGGTCGGCCCGCCGGGCGGGCTGGTGATCGTCAGTGTGCCATCGAGGACCGCGATCCGGTCCGCCAGTCCGGTCAGCCCGGATCCGGCCGCCGGATCCGCTCCGCCCCGCCCGTCGTCCCGTACGCCGATCAGCAGCGCGGCACCGGTGTGCCGGGCGGTGACGGCGGCGCGGGCGGCGCCGCTGTGCTTGCCGATGTTGGCGAGGGCCTCGCAGACGCCGAAGTAGGCGGCGGCCTCGACGGACTCCGGCAGCCGGGGAAGGCCGGCGGCCAGGTCGGTGTCGACGGGGACGGCGGATCGCTCGGCCACGTCGGCGAGCGCGCCGGTCAGGCCGTAGTCGGTGAGCACCTGGGGGTGGATGCCGTGGATCAGCTCGCGCAGTTCGCCGAGGACCTTGCCGGCCTCGTCGTGGGCGGCGGCGAGCTGGTCGGCGAGCGGGCCCGGGGGTACGTCGAGGCGGGCGATGCCGAGGGTCATCGTGAGGGCGACGAGCCGCTGCTGGGCGCCGTCGTGGAGGTCGCGCTCGATGCGGCGGCGCTCGGCCTCGAAGGCGTCGACGAGACGGGCCCGGGAACGGGTGACCTCGGCGAGCAGGCCCCGGAGCTCGCGCTCGCGGGGGGCGAGGAGGGCGCGGGTGAGGGCGGCGCGGGCGCCGGCGAAGGATCCGAGCGGGTACAGGAGGGCGGGGAGGAGCACGGCCCCGGCGACGGCCAGGGCGAGGGCCTCGGGATAGGAGGTGACGAGCCAGAGTTTGCCGATCCGGGCCTCTCCACCGCCGAGGGCTAGCTGGAGGGGGGCGGTGAGCAGGACGAGGGGGAAGCCGAGGAAGAAGGCGAGGGCGGCGAGGTCCACCCACCAGAGCAGGAAGCCGTGCAGGACGGCGTGGCCGAACTCGCGCCAGGTGGCCTGTTCGCGGTAGCGCAGCCGGGCCCAGGCGAGGAGGCCGGGCTCGGCGGGGACGCGGTGGGGGCTGGGGGCTGGGTCGTCGTCGACCAGGCGCAGGCGGCGGCGCTCGACGGCAGCGGCGGGGATGCCGGCGAGGCCGAGCAGGGCGAGGAGGGGGATGCCGACGAGCGCGATGCTGAGCGTGGCGCCGGCGGTGGCGAGGAGGACGAGGACGAGGAGGACCGGGATCCCGGTGAGGGCGCTGCCGGCGAGGTAGCCGGCGGCGCGCCAGGGCCATGCGGAGCGGAGGTACTGGCGGCCGTGGGAAAGGGCCTGCCAGGTGGTGCGGGGGGCGTCGTCCATGCGGGCACGCTAGCCGCGGGGCGCACGCCTGGACCATGGCCCCAGCCCGCCTGCCCGGGTATGCCTGGCCCTACCCCACCGCTGCGCGGAGCCTTCTCCCCGCCCCGCCCTTTCACCGTCTCTCCCCCAGCTACCGCTGGGAGGTGCCCCCAGGGCTCCGCCCGGACCCGCTCAAGACCTGGGGCTCCGCCCCAGACCCCGCTCCTCAAACGCCGGAGGGGCTGAAGTACAGCCTCGCCGGCGTTTGAGGCGCGGGGGTCTGGGGGCTGGCCCCCAGCAGCGGCGGGGCGGACGGCTAGCGGCGCAGGAGGTCGGCTCGGCCGTGGGATTCGTACGTCGCGAGGAGGGCGGCCACATCGGCCTCGGTCAGCAAGGCGTAGCCCCCGGCAGGGGATCGGTGCCAGACCGGGTCGGGGCAGCGGAACGCGGCTCGGCGGAGGGAGACGCGGTGGATCTTGTTCGTGGCCGTGACCGGCATGGCCGGGAGGATGCGGACGTAGCGCGGGGACATCTTCGTGCCCAGGTCCGGCTGCGCGGACAGGAAGGCGGCGAAGGCCGCCGGGTCGAAGACCGCGCCCTCCCGGAGGGAGATCGCGGCCATCACCTGGTCGCCTGCGACCTCGTCCGGGACGGCGTAGACCGCGACCGCCGCCGCGTCGGCCCAGCGGGCCAGGATGTTCTCGATCACCGCCGCGGCGAGGTTCTCGCTGTCGACCCGCAGCCTGTCGTCCGTACGGCCCGCGAAGTAGAGGAAGCCCGCCGCGTCGCGGAAGAAGAGGTCTCCCGTCCAGTACCAGCCGTCCCGGGTGCGGTCGGCCTCCGCGGCCGGGTTGCGCCAGTAGCCCTCGAACAGGCTGCGGCCCCGGTTGACCAGCTCGCCGATGGCCGCTGAGCCGTTGAGCAGGCGGCCGTCCCCGTCCAGCACCGCGGGCGGGCATTCCGTGCCCGTCTCCGGGTCGATCACCGCCAGGTCGTCCCCCGCGCCCGCCCGGCCCAGGGCACCCGGCGGGGTGTCGGGGCTGCGTTGGACGGAGGCGCCGCCCTCGGTGGCTCCGTAGCCCTCCACCAGCCGGACCCCGAACCGCTCGGCGAAGCGGGCCGCGTCCACCGCCCCGGCCTCGGTGCCGAAGCCGAGCCGCAGGTCGTGCGCGCGGTCGTCGGGGCGGGGCTCGGTGGCCAGGAGGTACTGGATCGCCCGCCCGACGTAGGTGAAGTAGGTGGCGCCGTACGCCCGTACGTCGTCCAGGAACGCCGAGGCCGAGAAGCGCCGGCGCAGCGCCACCGCGGCTCCGCCGACGAGGGCGGGGAGCCAGTCGGCGATGACGGCGTTGCCGTGGAAGAGCGGCATGCAGACGTAGTGGACGTCCTGCGGGGTGACGGAGAACTGGCGGGCCAGCGCCGAGCCGGCCGCGGCGAGCCGGCCCTGGGTGCAGATGGCGGCCTTGGGGGCGCCGGTGGAGCCGGAGGTGAAGTAGAGGAGGAGGCGGGAGGAGGGGCCGGGGAGCCGCAGGGCCGCCTCGCCGGGCTTGGCCGCGGCGTAGGGCGCGAGCAGGGCCTCGTACTCCTCGGTGCCGGTGACCAGGATGCGTACGCCCGGCAGGTCCAGCCCGCGCAGCAGCGGCAGGTGGGCGCGCTCGGTGATCAGGATCCGGCAGTCGGTGTGCAGGATGTCGCGGGCCAGCTCGGGGCCGCGCCGGGTGGGGTTGATCCCGGCGACGGCGGCCCCGGCCAGGGCCGCCGCGCCGAGCCAGAACGGGAACTCGGGGGTGTTGTCGAGCAGCACCCCGAGGTGCGGCTCGGCCCCCGGAGGCATGAGGTCGACGAGGAGCGCGGCGCGCGCGGCGGCCTCCTGGGCGGTCCGGTGGTGGGTGAGGACACCGCCCTCGTGTTTCAGCCCGGGCCGGTGGTCGCCCCATTGGCGCGCTATGAGCTCCGCGACGGTTTCGGGTGCAGTCGTCGTCCGCATGCCGCCGGAGGGTAGCTGACGTTCCGTCAGAATTGAACGTCGGAGCAGGCGTAGAAGGCCATCGGGGTGTCGTTGACGGTCCAGACGGCCAGGATCAGGTGCCGGCCCGACTTGCCGCCCGGCATGGCCCCCTGGTGGACGGTGGTCATGGCGGGGCGGGCACCGTTGTAGGCGACGGTGAGGAAGGGCTGGGGTTCGAGGTCGGCGCGGGTGAGGGCCTTGGTGCCGGTCCAGCCGTCCTTGGTGACGTAGTACTTGAAGTCGGTGGTGGAGTGGTTGGCGGTGAACTGCCACCGGAAGGCGTAGCTCTGCCCGCTGGTCACCTTGGTGGTGGGCCAGGCGCCGCCGCGCGGGTTGTCGAGCTCGGCGAACTGCGAGAGCCCGCCGGAACATATCTTGCCGTCGGCGGGGCCGGCGGCCGGGAAGCCCTTGAAGCCCTCGACGCTCTGCGGCTCCCACTGGATCGCGCCGCAGTCGGAGACGGTCTTGTTGGCGCAGAGCTTCTGGCGGCTGATGGGGGTGTCGGTGTAGCCGTGGCTGCTGGCACTGGGGGCGCCGATGAGGGTGATGCCGGCGACGAGGCCGAGGCCGAGCGCGGCGACGCCGGCCCGTCCGGGCATGCGGACGTTACGCATGATGCTCCTTGAACGTGGGGGGAGTTCGGTGAGCGCGCGCGTGGGGATTAGGTCTAGACCAAGTCCCAGATTATTGACGAGAGTTGGCCATGTCCATACCAATGGGAGAACGGGTGGTCCGGTAAATTCCGGCCACCCGTTCCCGTACTGCCGTACTGCCGAACTGCCGGCCTACTCGGGGCGTCCCGTGTAGAAGGCGACCGTGAGGTCCTTCACCAGGGCCTTGCGCTCGTAGTCGTCGAGCTCGACCAGCCCGCGCGAGGTCAGCCGGTGCACGGTGTCGTCCACCGCGTCCACGACCGAGGTCAGCACGGTGTCCCGGTGCTTGGCGTCGATCGCCGCGACCCGGCGGCGGCGCATGGCCTCGGCGACCTCGGCCGCGTACTCGATCCGGGTCGGCTGGGCCGAGAACACCTCGATCCCGACGGCCTCGGTTTCGGCCGCCAGCATCCGGGTCAGCGCGTCACCGACGGCCTCGGCGTCGCGCAGGGTCGGGGCGTCCTCGTGGAAGGCGTCGGCGGGGAGCTGGGACAGGACGCGGGCCATGGCCGATTCGACCTGCTCGGCGAGGTACTCCGTGTGGTCCTCGACGGCGAGCGTGGCCCGGGCCGTGTCCTTGACCTGCCAGACGACCTGCACGACGACCTGGAGGGCGAGGCCGCCGGAGTCCACGGCGGGCATGGGGTCGCTGCGCCAGTGCCGCAGCCGTACGTCGACCCGGCGGCGCAGGAGGAGGGGGCTGACCCAGGTCAGGCCGGTACGGCGGACCGTGCCGCGGTAGCGGCCGAAGAGGGTGAGCACCCAGGCGTGGCCGGTGCGGGCCCGGCCGAGTCCGCCGAGCGCGACGAGGGCGACGACGCCGAGGAAGGCCAGCGGGGGCCAGTGGGTGGCGCGCAGGCCGTGGTAGGCGCGGGGGGCCGCGCCGAAGGCCGCCACGAAGGGGGCGGGGACGGCTCCGGCCCGCCAGAGCACGGCCGTGCAGCCGGCGAGGGCGATGCCGCCGACGGCCACGCCGACCCAGCCGGGCAGTACCGGGCCGCGGTGCTCCCGGAGCCGGTCGTCGCCGCGGGGGACGCGGCGGCCGGGGGCGGGCCGGGGGGTGGCCCGGGACCGGCCGGTCCGGGGGGCGGGCGCGGGCATCGGCCGGGGGTCGCCGCGGAAGGGGAGGTGCACCGGCACCTCGGTGACGGAGGTACCGCGTTGCCGCCCGAAGCGGGGGGCGTCCTCGGAGTCGCCCTCCGCCGGCGGCTTCTCCAGGCCGCGCGCCACGGCCTGGGCGACGATCTCGGCCGCGCCGGGGCCGGGCACCCCGGGGTACGCGGCCACGAGCTCGGGCTCGGCGTCGGGCGCGGGCTCGGGCGCGGGCTCGGGCGCTGACCCGATGGTGCGCAGGCTCAGGGTGGCCACCCCGGCAGCCGGGGTCTGCGCGTCCTGGGGGTGCGGGATCTCCGGGCCCGCGGCGGCCACCGGCTCGGGCCCGGACTCGGACTCGGACTCGGGCTCCGCCCGAGCCGCCGGGACCTCCCATCCGTGCGGTGGCACCGGTTCGTCGGCCTGCGCCGAGCGGGCCACCGGGGCCGCGGCCCAGCCGGACGAGGTCTCGGCGGGAGCACTCGCCCCGGCCTCCTCGCGCGGCGCACCCACGGCGGCGGCCGGGGCCGGAGCGGCATCCGGGCGCGGCTCGGCCACGGCCACGGCCCCCGCCCCCGCCGCCGCTGCGGCCGGGCCGAACGAGCCGGAGGCCACGGCCAGGGCCTCCGCCTCCCACGCCGGGTGCTCGCGCGGCACCTCCGCCGCCGCACCGGAGTCCGGGCGCGGCACGGCGACGGCCACGGCCGAGCCGTGCGAGGCCGCGACCTCGGGCTCCGCCGCCCACGCGGACTGCGCGGCGCGGCCGGGCCCGCTCGGGGCGACGGCGGCCCGAGCGAAGTCCGCGCCGGGCACGGGCTCCGGCCCGGCCGCCCACGCCGGGCGGGACGCGGCGGCGGGTGCGGGCGCGGCCGTACGGACGGGCTCCGGCTCCCCGGCCGTCCACGCCGGGTGGGAGCGGGGCCCTTCCGGCGCCGTCCGGGAGGCAGGTGCCGGCGCGCCCTGGCCGGGCCCGCCTTGGGCGAGGACCGCCGACGCCGTACGGGGGTCCGGGCCGGGCACGGGCTCCGGCCCGGCCGCCCATGCCGCGCGGACCTGAGCGTCGGGCGCGGACCCCGTCGCGGACCCGAAGGCCGGCGCGGGCCGCAGCTCGGCCGCCCATCCCGGGTGGGAGCGCGGCCCTTCCGGCGCCGGGCGGGACGCGGGCCCGGCCGGCGTGCCCCGGCCGGACCCGGCTTGCGGGGCGGTGGCCGGCTCCGGGTGCGCGCGCCCCGGGACCGACACCGCACGTACGGGCTCCGGTTCCGCGGCCGCCCACGCCGGGTGGGAGCGCGGCCCTTCCGGCGCGGGTGCCGGTGCACCCAGGCCAGGCCCGGCCTGGGCGGCGGCGGGCTGCTCCGGGGCCGTACGCGCGGGCTCCGGCGCGGCTGCCCACGCCGTGCGGGCGTGCGGGCCGGGCGTGGGTACGGCGCCGGGAGCGAGTGCGGGCTCCGGTTCCGCGGCCGCCCACGCCGGGCGGGCGTCCCGGCCGGGGGCGGTGGCGGTGGCGGGCTGCGGCTCTGCCGGCCGCGCCGGGACGGCGTGGGGCGCCGTCGGCGGTACGCGGAGGGTGCCCGTCGTCGAGGTGGTGCGCGTGGGGAACATCGTTACCTCCGTCATGCGAACAGCCGGCGCCAGGTTTCCGGGCCCGGGTAGCCGTTGGCCGAGGCGCCGCGCCAGCCCTGTGCGCGCTGGAAGGCCTCGACGTTGCGGCGGTCGGCCTCACCCCAGCGGGGGCCCGGGCCGGATGTGTAGTACTTGCCGAAGCCCTTCTTGACCAGCTGCCGGCCGAGGGCCTCGACGGCCGCGTTCGACTGGCCCGGGCGGAACATCGCGGGCCCCGGGTAGGCCCGTACCCCGCCCGGTCCCGGCGCCGCCCCCACCAACGGGGCGATGTCGGCGCCCTGCTTCTCGACGAGCAGCCGCCAGGTGTGCGCGCCGGGGATGCCGTCGGCGTCCGCGCCCGACCAGCCCTGTGCGCGCTGGAAGGCCTGGGTGGCGAGCTTGTCGTGATCGCTCCACGTCCGGTCCGCCACCCCCTTGGGGTAGAAGCGGTACGCGCCGCGCTCGATCAGCATCCGGCCCAGCTGCGCCACGAAGTCGTTCGTGGCGCCGGGGGCGAACTTGTCCGCACCCGGGAAGGCCTTGGCGTCGCCCGGCTTCGGGCCCGCCGCCGGCGGTTCGGGGACGACACCCGGGACCTCCGGAACGACCCCGCCCGTCACCCCGTTGAACCGGTACGGGACGTACTTGGCCGCATTGCTCCAGTAGCCGTAGGGCGTGGCCAGCTTCCGCGTGTTGGGGCGCGTCTGCTCGTAGGCGACGTAGTGCGTGCGCGTCTCGTCGACCCAGCCGCCGAAGAGGACCACGTGCGAGCCGTTGTTGGGGTCCGCCGGGTTGTGGAAGAGCAGCATGTCCCCCGGCAGCAGCTCCTCCTTGGTGATCTTGGTGGCGAATTTGTCGAGGCTGCCGGTCCACTCGTTCGAGCCGAGGTTCCAGGCCATGGAGACGTAGCCCGAGCAGTCCTGCCGGTAGCCGTCCGTGAAGTACGTGGACATGCTGTACGGGACCTGCGCGTCCAGCCACAGCTTCGCCCGGGTGATGATCGTCGTGCGGTCGATCCGCTTCACCGCGCCGGGCTTGGCGGGCGCGCCGGGCTGCCCGACCGGGCCGCCCTTCGGGCCGTGCAGCGGGGTCCGGCCGCCCTGCGGGGAGCCGGGGTCGTCCAGCGCCACCGGGCCGGTGACCGGGGAGGTCACGGTCACCGCGGCCGCGCTCCCACCGCCGAGGACCACTCCCGCGGCCGTGGCCAGGACCAGTGCCCGCCGGGCCCCGCGGGCCGCGGGGTGCCCCCCGTCGCGCAGCGGTATGGCCCGCGCGCGGGCGAGGGAGCGGCGGCGCTGGGCGCATCCCCGGCACACGCAGTCGCCCGCGGGCTCGTACTCCTCGAAAGCGGGCATCGGCATCTGCACATGCGTCGGAGGCTGCGTCGTCATGCGGATCCGTCCACTCCCCTGCTCGTCCCCTGCTCGTCCACTGGTCGGCCGGGCCCACATCTGATAAAGCATCAGATGTGCACGGCGCAGACATATCGTGCACGATAAACCCCTCAAACATGGGTTAATCGGACAAGGCGGGCGTGGCTGGTCACGAGCACCCGCAGAGGTGGGGTAGAGTTTTCCCTGTCAGCAAGCGCCGCTAGCTCAGTTGGTTAGAGCAGCTGACTCTTAATCAGCGGGTCCGGGGTTCGAGTCCCTGGCGGCGCACAGACGGAGGAAGCCCCTCGCAGCGAAAGCTGCGAGGGGCTTCTTCGTTCCCCGGTCCGGCTGCCGTGCGGGCCGCCGTCAGGCCGCCGTGCCGGGGCGGGCCCCCACGCCCGTCAGGTAGGCGGAGACCACCACGTTCGCCGTGTACTCCTTGGCCGCCTTGTCGTAGGTGCCGCCGCAGGTCACCAGCCTCAGCTCCGCCCGGCCCCGGACCCGCGGGCCGTACGCCTTGTGCGCGTCGAAGTCCGCGCGCTCGTAGACCCGTACGTCCTCGATCGTGAACTCGGCGACCGATCCGTCCGCCCGCACCACCCGCACCTTGTCACCCGGCTGGACCGTGCTCAGGCCGTAGAACACCGCCGGCTTGGAGCGCGTGTCCACGTGCCCCACCATCAGCGCCGCCCCGGCCGTCCCCGGCTGGGCGCCCCGCCCCCACCAGCCCACCGTCCCCGGACTCTCGTACGGGGGCGGTTCGAGCGCGCCGTCCTTGTCCAGGCCCCGGGAGATCACCGGGGCCTGGATGCCTATGGAGGGCACGTCGACGCGCTGGGGCAGGGCCGCGGCGAGCGGGGCGTGCGCGGCCGGCAGCCCCGGGCCCACCGCCCCGCCGGCCTGGCCGGTGGGCGGGGCGGGCGCCACGGTGAGCTGGCGGCCCCACAGCCACAGGCCGAGCACCAGCACGGACCAGGCGGCGAAGGTCAGCAGCCGGCCGCTCCCGGATGCCTTGGCCTCACTCATCCGGCCCCCGCCTCACTCGCCGCTGCGGCGGCGGCGCAGGGCCAGCGCCCGGCCCGCGACGGCCAGGGTGGCGACGGCGGCCAGGATGGCGCCGATCACCGTGTGCGGCAGGCTCGGGCCGTCGTCGCCGTGTTCCTTCTTGGCCGCGGCGGCGACCGGCTCGGCCGCCTCCGCGAGTTCGGCGGACATGCCGCCGCCGCCCGCGTGGACCGGCCAGACCGGCGAGGCGTGGTGGGTGGGGTGGCGGTACTGCGAGATCTGGACGGAGCCGGTGACCTTGTCGTGGCCGTCGCACGTCACCCGGATGGAGTGCCAGCCGGGCGAGGCGTGCGAGCTGATCATCGCCTCGCCGTAGAGCGGACTGCGGCCGCCGTCACGGCCGTAGAGGTCGACGTCCGCGACGAAGACGGCGGACTTGGCCGCCCCTCTGGTGCCGTCGCATCCGTTGACGCGCAGCTTGACCTGCGCTCCGGGGTGGGCCGGATCCGGGTCGACCGTGATGCTGCCGCGGTCGCCGCGGTCCTCCTCGCCCGCCAGGGCGATGGGCGCGGTCACCGCGGAGAACGCCGCAAGGGCGACGGACACGGCGGCGGCACGGAGAGCGATCGGGACACTGCGCATGGTGAACCTCCTCGTCAAGGAGATTCACGCGCGGCGCGCCGCTCCGCATCCGGAACGGCGCCGTACGTGTCAGCCGTACGGCCGTACGGCGGTACGCCTCAGACGAGGTCGACCAGATCCGCGATCGAGTCGACCGTCTTGGTCGGGCGGTACGGGAACTTCTCGGTGTCCGCGACCGAGGTCAGGCCGGTGAGGACGAGGAAGGTCTGCATGCCCGCCTCCAGGCCGGCCAGCACGTCGGTGTCCATCCGGTCGCCGATCATCGCGCTGGTCTCGGAGTGCGCGCCGATCGCGTTCAGGCCGGTGCGCATCATCAGCGGATTGGGCTTGCCGGCGAAGTACGGCTGCTTGCCGGTCGCCTTGGTGATCAGCGCGGCGACCGCGCCGGTGGCCGGGAGCGGGCCCTCGGTGGAGGGGCCGGTCTCGTCGGGGTT
The DNA here is from genome assembly GCF_040651555.1 of Streptomyces sp. NPDC048424. Classification (NCBI taxonomy): domain Bacteria; kingdom Bacillati; phylum Actinomycetota; class Actinomycetes; order Kitasatosporales; family Streptomycetaceae; genus Streptomyces; species Streptomyces sp. NPDC048424. The sequence continues at coordinate 369,405 of NZ_JBEZKE010000004.1, forward strand.
GGTGCAGATGAAGCGGGCGCCCGCGTTGATCAGGCGGACCGCCTTCGTCATGGCCTCGAAGCTGTACGTCCGGGTCTCGCCGAGGACCACGTAGTCGGGTTCGTGGTCGGTCAGGATGTAGCCGATGTCGTGCAGGGCGGTGGTCAGACCGGCCTCGCCGATGACGTACGCGGTGCCGCCCGGGCGCTGGTCGTCGAGGAACTTCGCGGTGGCCAGCGCGGAGGTCCAGATGTTCTCGACGGGAACGTCCAGGCCCATGCGGGACAGCCGGGCCTGGAGGTCGCGCGGGGTGTAGATCGAGTTGTTGGTCAGGACCAGGAAGGGCTTGCCGGACTCGCGCAGCCGCTTGATGAAGGCATCGGCGCCGGGGATCGGGGTGCCCTCGTGGATGAGGACCCCGTCCATGTCGGTGAGCCAGGATTCGATCGGCTTGCGCTCTGCCACTGGACTGTTCTCCGCTCTCGGTGGCCCATGACCTATGGCCTCTGGTCTGTACCACCCTATCGGGGCCGGGCTGTGGACGTCCTGGCTGTCCACAGCCCGGACCGCGGGGGCCTGGATCAGCTCAGGCGGACGTTGTCGACGGTCCAGTACCAGTTGTTGTTCCCGCTGTAGCGGAAGCGGACCTGGACGTCGGTGGCGCCGGCCGGGACCTGGAGCGCGAGGGACTCGGCCTTGGCGACGGCGTCGGCGGTGTAGGACTTCACGACGGTCGGGGCGCCGCCGTTGTAGGAGACCAGGACCTGGGCGCTCTGGCCGGCCTCCTGGCGGTAGTGCGTCTGGAAGGTCAGATTGCGCGTGCTGCCGCCGGTGACCGCCCACTTGGGGGTGATCAGGGTGGAGTCGAAGGTGCCCGTGTGGCTCTTGTCGTCCCACTCGTCGGAGTCGGCGACGGCGAAGACGTCACGGGAACGGACGTTCAGCTCGCGCCACTGGTCGCGCTGCGACTGGCTCCAGAACTCGTCGGTGGCGAAGGCCCAGCCGGCCCACTCGGTGACACCGCCGGTGCCCATCTTGGAGTTGTCCACGGACCAGCCGGCGGGCGGGGTGTGCGTGAAGCCCTTCACGCCCGCGGGGATGCCCGTCTCGTCCACGCGCGCCTGGAGGTTCGGGCGCAGGGTGTCGAAGGGGTCGTCGTCCGGGGCGTTCAGCGGGACCCCGTCGATGCCGGGGGCGCTCACGCCGACCTGGGCGAGCGCGGTCGCGGCCACGTCGACCAGCTTCACGTCGTCGCGGACCGAACCGGCCGGGATGCCCGCGCCCTTGGCGATGACGAAGGTGCCTCGCTCCTGGATGGTCGAGCCGCCGTGGCCGCCGGAGTTGGTGTGGCCGTGGTCGGTGGTGACCAGGACCTTCCAGTTCTCCTGGGCGTACGTGGGGCGGTTCTGGACGGCGGTGAGGAGCTGGCCGACCAGGGCGTCGACGCGGGCGATGGTGTCGAGGTACTGCTGGCTGGCGGCGCCGTAGGAGTGGCCGGCGGCGTCGATCTCGCCGAGGTAGACGAAGGCGGCGTCCGGGTTCTGGTCGCGCAGCTCGGCGGCGGCCGCTGCGGCGATCTTCGGGTCCTCGTTGCGGTAGCCGTCGCGGTCGCCCTTGAGGGAGAGGCGCTTGTCGACCTTCGGGGAGAAGATCGGGCCGTTCTGGTCGGTGGAGGTGATGGGCTCCCAGTCGGCGGCCGCGTACGTGTTGAGCGCCGGCTTGGCGTTCTCGATGCGGGTGAGGAAGTCCGGGTACGCGGTGTAGTTCTTGCCGGTGAAGGAGTTGTCCTTCACCCCGTGCTTGTCGGGCCAGACCCCGGTGGCGATGGTGGACCAGCCGGGGCCCGAGGAGGTGGCGGCCATCGGGTTCGCGTAGAGGGTGCTGCGGGCGGTGAGGCCCTGGGCCATCAGGCCGTTCAGGTGGGGCGCGTTGGCGGCCTTGACGCGGTCGAGGACCGCGCCGTCGATGCCGATGACGAGGACCTTGTCGGTGGTGGCGGCCGCGGCTGCGGCGCCGGCGGGGGCGGCCGCGACGGTCGCGGCGATCAGGGCGGTGGCGGTGGCGGTCGCGGCGACGAGACGGCGTCCGGGCAGGACAGGGGACACGTACTCCTCCTGGGAGCAAGTGAGCGGCGAAAGGTGCGGGGACACGTACGGGTACGGGCGCGCTGCCGGGCGTGCCGGCATGCGCCGGGTCCGGACCGAAGGTGCGGTCCTCGGTCCAGACCCGTTATGCAAGCGTCACTCTGCCGGCCGTGGGTGGCCAGGAAGTAACCGGTCAGCTTCCGGTCGCCGACTTCCACGCGTCGACGTAGCCGGTGAGGTTCTTGTCGATGTCGGCCCAGTCCGGCTCGAAGATCTCCACACCCGCCATGATCTTGGTGAGCTCGACGGCGTTGGCGTCGGTCGGCTTGACGTCGGTGCGCGCCGGGAAGCCGCCGCCGACCTCGCTGACCAGCTTCTGGGCCTCCTCGCCGAGCATGAAGTCGAGGAGCTTCTTGCCGTTCTCGGAGTGCGGGGCCTTGTCGACGAGGCCGGCCGCGTAGGGCAGGGCGAAGCTGGTGGGCTTGCCGCCCTCCTTCGCCGGGAACCAGATGCCCAGGTTCGGCATGGACTTGGACTGCGCGAAGTTCATCTGGACGTCGCCGTTGGCCACGAGCAGCTCGCCCTTGTCCGTCTTCGGCGCGAGCTTGCTGGTGGAGGAGGACGGGCCGACGTTGTTGGCCTGGAGCTTCTTCAGGTACTCCATCGCCGGCTCCTTGCCGCCGAAGTCGTGCATCGACTTGATGAGGACGGCCGTGCCGTCGCCCGCGACGCCCGGGGTGGAGTACTGCAGCTTGCCCTTGTACTTGGCGTCGAGCAGCTCCTCCCAGGTCTTGGGGGCCTCGGGGAGCTCCTTCTTGTTGTAGACGAAGCCGAAGTAGTTCTTGACGACCGAGGTCCACTTGCCGTCGGCGGCCTTGTCGGCGCCGTTGACCTTGTCGGAGCCCTGCGGCTCGTAGGGCTGGAGCAGGCCCTTGCCGTCGGCCTGCTGGATGAAGGGCGGCAGGGTGATCAGCACGTCGGCCTGGGTGTTGGTCTTCTCGCGGACGGCGCGCTGCACCATCTCGCCCGAGCCGCCCTCGACGTACTTGACCTCGATGCCGGTCTTCTTGGTGAAGTCGGCGAAGACCTTGTCGTACCAGCCGTCGCCCTTCTCGCTCTTGAGGCCGTCGGCGCTGTAGACGGTGACGACCTTCTCGCCGCCCTGGGAGTCGGCGGAGGAGGAGCCGCCGCAGGCGGTGAGGGAGGCGGTGAGGGCCAGGCTGCCGACGACGGCGGCGGCGCTGCGGAGCAGGAGCTTGCTGGGCATGGAACTTCCTTACGGGGAAAGGGAGTCAGCGGGATTCGGGGAATTCGGCGGAGAACCAGCGGGGATTCAGCGGGATTCAGCGGGATTCAGCGGTACGAGGCCTTGGTGCGGACCCGGGAGACGGCCAGGAGGACCAGCAGGGTGGCGGCCATCAGGACCACGGCGACGGCGGAGCCGCCGAAGAGCGAACCGCGGTCGGTGGCGGTGAAGATGCGGACGGGGAGGGGCATCCAGTCCGGCGGGTAGAGCATCATCGTGGCGCTCAGCTCGCCCATGGACAGGGCGAAGCAGAGGCCGGCCGCGGCCGTGAGGGACGGCAGCAGGAGGGGGAGCTTGACCCGCCACAGGACGTACGCGGGGCGGGCGCCGAGGGAGGCCGCCGCCTGCTCGTACGCAGGGTCGAGCCGAACGATGGCGGCCGAGACCGACTGGTAGGCGAACGCCGTGACAAGGATCGTGTGCGCCAGGATGACGATCGAGCTGGTGCCGTTGAGCAGGACCGGCGGCCGGCTGAAGGCGACGAGCACGGCGAGGCCGACGACCACGGACGGGACGGCCACGGGCAGCATGAACAGCGCGTCCAGGGACCGCTTCCCGCGCTTCTTCAGCGTGGCGGCGGCCAGCGCGGCCCAGGTGCCGACGGTGAGGGCGAGGAGGCTGGCGGCGAGGGCGGTGACCAGGCTGGTGGTCAGGGCCTGGAGGGATTCGCCGCGCACGGCGGAGGCGTAGTTCGCGGTGGTCGGCCCGGAAGGGAAGGCCCCGGACCAGTGGGTGGAGAAGGACGCGGCCACCACGACGAGCAGCGGCAGGGCGAACAGCGGCAGGAAGAGGAGGCCGAAGAGGCCCCAGGCCGCCCAGCGGCCGGTCTTGCTATGCACCAGCACGCTTGCTCACCACCCGGTAGAGGCCGAACAGGCCGACGGAGATCGCGATGTTGACGACGGCGACCACGCAGGCGGCCGCGTAGTCGGATTCGAGGATGGCCTTGCCGTAGATGAGCATCGGCAGGGTCGTGACGTCCTTGGCCCCGGTGAAGAGGACGATCCCGAACTCGTTGAGGCACATGACCAGGACGAGGCTGCCGCCCGCGGCGAGCGCCGGAAGGGCCTCGGGGAGGATCACCTGCCGGACGATCCGGGCGGGCCGGGCGCCGAGGCCGGCGGCGACCTCCAGCTGGGCGGTCTCCAGCTGGGAGAAGGCCGCGAGCAGCGGGCGCATCACGAAGGGCGTGAAGTAGGTGATCTCCGCGAGGAGGACGCCCCAGGGGGTGGTCAGGAAGTGGAAGGGCCCCTCGGCGGCTCCGGTGAGGCCGGTCCAGGCCCCGTTGGCCATGCCCACCGTCCCGTAGACGAAGAGGAGGGCGAGGGTGACGAGGAAGGAGGGGAAGGAGAGGAACACGTCGATGAACTTCGCGACGGCCCGTGCCCCGGGGAAGGGCACGAAGGCGATGATCAGCGCGAGCACGAACCCGAGGACGAGGCAGCCGGCGGTGGCCCCGACGGCCAGCCAGACGGTGGTCCCGAGCGCCTCGCGGAAGCTCTGCGAGGCGAAGACGGAGGCGTACGCGTCGAAGGCGCCGCCCCCGTTCTCGGGGCTGAGCGACTGCTGGACGACCAGCGCGAGCGGATACAGGAACACCAACGCGAGCACGGCGACGGGCGGCAGCACCCACAGCGCGCCATTCGGCCTCGCCGAATCCAGCCCCGCCTGGGGGCCCCTCCCAGCGGTAGCTGGGGGAGCTTGAGGCGCGGGGTCCGGGGCGGGGCCCCGGTCTTGAGCCGGCACGGCCGCCCCGCGCCGAGCGACCTCAGCCATCCGACACCCTCCCCCAGCTACCGCTGGGGGGACCCCCAGCGGCCAGCAGCACCGCATCGCGCGGCTCGAAGTTCAGCGTGACCCGGTCCCCCAGCGCCGGAGTCTCCCGCAGCTCAGGGAGGTCCGCCTTGACCCGGTGGCCGTCGACGTCGACGTACAGCCGGTGCGTCGAGCCGCGCCACTGGACCTCGGCGATCGTCCCCGTCAGGGCGTTGGGGCCGGCCCCGAGGCCGAGCAGGTGCGGCCGTACGCACAGCGTCGCCGTGGAGCCCGGCGCCGCGCGGCCGCGGTCGAGGGTCAGGGTGCGGCCCTCGAAGACCGCGCCGGCCTCGGCGACCGTCACCGGCAGCAGGTTCGCGTTGCCGACGAAGGACGCGGTGAATTCGGTGCGCGGGGCCCGGTACAGCTGCTGCGGGGTCCCGCAGTCCTGGAGGCGGGCCTTGTCCATGACGGCGATCCGGTCGGCCAGGGTGAGCGCCTCGACCTGGTCGTGCGTGACGTACAGGATGGAGACGTCGGGCAGTTCGCGGTGCAGACGGGCCAGTTCGGCGAGCATCCCGGAACGCAGCTGCGCGTCGAGCGCCGAGAGGGGCTCGTCCAGCAGGAGCACCCCGGGGCGGATGGCGAGGGCGCGGGCGATGGCGACCCGCTGCTGCTGGCCGCCCGAGAGCTCGCGGGGGTAGCGCCGCGCGTAGGCGCCCATGCCGGTCAGTTCCAGGGCCTCGGCGACCCGGCCGGGTATCTCGGCCTTGGGCGCCTTCTGGGCCCGGAGGCCGAAGGCGACGTTGTCCTCCACCCGCATGTGCGGGAAGAGCGCGTACTGCTGGACGACCATGCCGATGCCGCGCTTGTGCGGCGGGAGCGCGGTGACGTCCTTGCCGCCGATCAGCACCCGGCCCGCGACGGGCCGTACGAAACCGGCGACCGCGCGCAGCGCCGTGGTCTTGCCCGAACCGGAGGGGCCGAGCAGCGCCATCACCTCGCCCGGTTCGACGGTGAGGTCGAGGGAGTCCAGGACGGTCGCGGCGCCGTAGGCGACGCTGACCCCGTCGAAGCGGATGCCGCTCACGCCGACTCCCGTAGCAGGTCCGGGAGTTCGGCGACGGAGCCGAGGACGTGGGTCGCGCCGTTCGCCGTGAGCGCCGCGCGGTCGTGGGCGCCGGTGAGGACGCCCGCGACGATCCCGGCGCCGGCACGACGGCCGCTGAGCATGTCGTAGGCGGTGTCGCCGGCGACCACGGTGTCGCGTACGTCGGTCACGGCGCCGGTGCGCAGGAACGCGGTCAGCACCATGTCCGGGAAGGGCCGGCCGCGGCCGCCCGCGTCGGCCGGGCAGAGGGTGAGGTCGGCGAGGTCCTGCCAGCCGAGCGCGTCGAGGATGGCGTCCTGGGTGACGCGGGCGAAGCCGGTGGTCAGGACGACGGTGCGGCCGTCGGCGCGGAGTTTCTCGACGGCGGCGCGGGCGCCGGGGACCGGGGCGATCAGGCCGCCGTCGACGAGCTCCGCGTACGCCTCCTCGAAGGCGGAGTTGGCGCGCCGGGCGAGGTCCTCCGTACCGAAGAGGTGACGGAAGACGGTGATCTTGGACTCGCCCATGGTGTCGCGGACGTACTGGAGCTTGGCGGCGTGGTCGGGGGTGCCGGGTTCCACGCCCAGGCGTTCGGCGGCGCGCTCGAAGGCGCGCTCGACGAGGCCGCCGTCGGCGACGGTGGTGCCGGCCATGTCGAGGACGATCAGGTTCTGCGTGCGGTTCTCGGTCATCTGACTTACCAGCCCAGTTCGTTCGCGGTGGTCTCGGCTATGGCGGGCGAGCAGGTCATGCCGCGCCCGCCGGGTCCGGTCACCAGCCAGACGCCGTCGGCCACCTGCTGGCGGTGGACGACGCGGGTGGTGTCGGTGCACTGCGCGTACACGCCCGCCCAGCGGCGCTGGATCCTCGGCAGCGGGCGGCCCAGGAAGCCCTCGACCACCCCGGTGAGGTGCTCGTAGGGGTCTTCGAGGGTGTCGAAGGCGAAGGGGTGCTCGTACTCGTGGGTGTCGCCGATGGTCAGTCCGCCGTCCTGGCGCTGGACCATCAGCAGCTGCATCTTGTGCGCGGCGGCGACGGGTTCCTGGTCCTGCCCCGCGTTGAGGGCGTCGAGCGCGGGGGACGTGTAGGCGGGGTAGTAGCGGAAGCTGTCGGCGTCCGCGACGGAGGTGGTGAGCGTCTCGCCGAGCGGGGCGGTCTGCATCATCTGGAGGCGGACGCGGCGCACGGGCAGGTCGGGGACCAGCTCGCGGACCAGGCCGGACAGCCAGGCGCCGGTGGCGAGGACGACCGCGTCGCCGCGGTGCACGTCGCCGTGGTCGTCGCGGACGGCGCCGGGGGCGATCACCTCGCGCACCTCCCGGCCGGGCAGGAAGGTGTACCGGCCGGTGGCCTTGAGCGCCTCCCGCAGGTGGAGCTGCGCGGTGCGGGGCTCGACGGCCGCGTCGCGTTCGCACCACAGGGCGGCCGCGAAGTCGCCGCGCAGGGCCGGGTTGATCTGCCGCGCCTCCTCGGCGGTGACCAGCTTGTAGCCGCGGGCGGCGGCGTCGGGGCGGGCCAGGGCCGCCTCGGCGACGGCGTACTCGCGGTCGGTACGGACGGGGGTGAGGGAGCCGTTGGCGCGGAAGCCCAGGCCGGGCACCTCCGCGCCGATGCGCTCCCAGAGCTCGCGGGCCCGCAGGGCGGTGTCGAGCTCCTCTCCCCCGGCCCGTCCGCTGACCCAGATCTGGCCGAAATTGCGCAGTGACGCGCCGCGGGCCTCCGCCTCTCGCTCGATCTGGACGACCTCGTGGCCGCGTTGGACTGCTTGCCAGGCGTGCATGGTGCCGACCACGCCGCCTCCGACGACTATGACTCTCACGCCGCCAACGGTGGGCGCGGACCGTGACCCGGAAGGATCCGTCCGGCAACGCGTCGGTGAACGGCCCTCGACACTTGGACTAGACCCGTTATCTTTTTGTGACCAGAGCGCGGTGTTCATATGTCCCTTTCCGTCGGGTGTGCGTGGATCGACCTGGGGCTATTCGGCTCGCAGGCGGGTCGTGAAGCTGAACCGATCACCACGGTAAAGCGAACGGACCCGTTCCAGCGGCCGGCCGTCCTGGTCCCGCGAGAAGCGGTGGATGAGCAGCATGGGCAGGGCGGGCGGGGTACCGATCAGCAGGGCTTCGCGGGGGGTCGCGAGCACCGTCTCCAGCCTCTCATCGGCCTCCCCGAAGGCGATGTCGAGGCTGTCGCGGAGGTATCCGTAGAAGGAGGAGTCCGGCTGGAAATCGCTGTCGAGGCGGGGGGCGCGGGCCACTCGGATGTACGTGCTCTCCAGGCCGACGCGCTCGTCATCGGCCAGCAGGACCCGCTCCAGGTGCCAGACGGGCTCGCCGGGCTCGGCGCCGATGCCGGGGGCGAGGTCGGGCGGGCAGGGGAACTGCTCCAGGCCGATGAGGTGACGGCCCGGGCGGCGGCCCTGGCGGCGCACGCCCTCTGTGTAACTGGCGAGGGAGAGCGGCTGCTCCAGCTTCGGGCCCGCGACGACCGTCCCGCGGCCGTGGCGGCGCAGCCGGCCCTCCAGCAGCAGCTCGCGCAGGGCCTGGCGGACGGTCTCGCGGGACACCTCGTACTGCTCGGCGAGATCCCGCTCGGTGGGCAGCGCGCCGCCCTCGCCGAGCTCGTCGATGAGCCCGGAGATGCGGGCCTTGACGGCGTAGTACTTGGGGATGCGGCCGTGCTCCGGAATGCCGGAACGCACGGGTGAGCCGGGGCGGTGGCGCGGGGTCTGTTCTTCCACGGTGGGACTCTATGCGGGGCGGCCCGGGGGGCCGTACGGGGGCGGGCGGGGGTTGGCCCGGCCGCGGCCCGCTGTGGTCGGCCCGTTGTGGCCGGGGTCAAGGATCGGGGCTCCGCCCCGGACCCCGCGCCTCAATCGCCGGCGGGGCTGGATTGGGGGCCGGTTCCGGCGGGGCCGGGCGCGCGCCGGGGCGTCTCCTCGGACGCCGAACGTGTCGAGGGGTCGGAGGGCTCGGCGGCAGTGCGTTCGACGCCCTGCGGGGATCACCCCGGCACACACCCGACCCCGCCGGACCCGACCCGGGCGGTCGGACAGTTCGGGGTGGATCAGGGGCGGTCGTCGGAGGTACGCAGGCGGCGGGCGCCCAAGAGGAGGCCGCCGCCGGTGGCGAGCGCGGCCACGGCGCCCGCTCCGTACGCCCACTCCCGCGGGCCCGTGTGCGCGAGGGAGCCCGCCTCGACGGGATCCTCCGGGCTCTCGACGGAGAAGCGGTAGCCGCCGGCCTCGCCGATCCAGTCGCCGTCGTCGCCCTTGCGCTGGACGAGGGCGGCGTCGGCGAGGACCTCGCCGGTGGGGGCGTCGGGGGCGAAGGCGAGGCCGACCCTGACGGTCCGGGAGCCGCCGGGGCCGACGGTGAAACCGGGGAAGGCGTCGCCGCCGTCGAAGACCGCGATGATCTCGTCGCGGTCGCTGCGCTCCAGGCTGGCGGGGAAGGTGCCGCCCGGCGCGTCGAACTCCATCCGCAGGTGCGCGGGGCGCAGGGCGCGGGCCTTGTCGGTGAAGACGACGACGGGGTGGATGGCCGTGCACTCGGAGTCCGTGGTGTTGGTCAGGTCCAGGTACCAGGTCTGCGGATCGCCGCCGGTGCGGTACACGGCCGGGCCGCCGCGGATGCGCGCCCCGATGGGGAAGGCGGTGCTCTTCCCGTCGCCACAGGTGGCCTGTGCGCGGGAGGGCAGCGCGGGTGCGGGGCGGGCCCCGCCGCCGGTCCCGATGTCCGCGGCCGCGGTGGGGGCGGTGGTGGCTACGAGTACGGCGGTGAGGGCAAGGGCTTTGCGCAGTCGCATGGAAGACCTTCGCTGCTCGCCGGACGGGACGATGATCAGACCAGGTGACAATCACCCTGGCCCTGCCCGCACCGTGCCACGCCCGCGGACCCCCACCCCACGCGCCACGCCTGAGCCGTTCCGGTTTACGCCCGATCGCCTGACGGGTCAACCCCCGAACCGCCCGACCGCCCGGGTCGGGTCCGGCGGGGTCGGGTGTGTGCCGGGGTGATCCCCGCAGGGCGCCGAACGCACTGCCGCCGCACTCTCCGACCCCTCGACACGTTCGGCGCCCGAGGAGACGCCCCGGCGCGCGCCCGGCCCCGCCGGAACCGACCCCCAACTCAGCCCCGCCGGCGTTTGAGGCGCGGGGGTCCGGGGGCAGCGCCCCCGGCAACGGCGCCGCACCCGGCACAACCCCCGGCACCGCACCCGGCACGGGACCGGCAGGGGACCGTCACTCCGCCCGCCCGAACACCGGCCCGAGCGCCAGCTCCGCCGCCCCCTCCGCCACGCCCGCCCCCGCGAGGGCGACCACCGGCCGGGCAGGATCCAGCGCGCGGGCCGCGAGAACCGCCCCGACCCCGGCCACGAAGACGTCCGGCGCCGCCTCCACCACCCGCCCGCCGAGCAGCACGCGGTCCACATCCAGCAGCGCGACCAGGTTCGCCGCGGCCTCGCCCAGGATCCGCGCCGCCTCGGGCAGATCGCCCCGAGCCACCGCCCCCAGGCACAGCACCTCCACGCAGCCGCGCGCCCCGCACCGGCAGGGTGGGCCGTCCATCAGGAGCACTTGGTGCCCGAACTCCCCGGCCGCCGAGCGCGCACCCCGGTAGACCCCGCCGCCCAGCCACAACCCCGCGCCGAGCCCGGTCCCGACGTGCAGGTACACGCAGGTGCGGGGCCCGCCGCCGGCATACCCGTACGTATCCGGAACGCCGCCCGCGCCGCCCGCGCCGAACCCGGCGTCCGCCACATACCCGGCGTCCCCCGCGTCCCCCTCCGCATCCGGCCACGTGGCCCGCAGCCATGCCCCGGCGGCCGCCGCCGCACCGGCGTTCGTGTCCTTGTCCAGCAGTACCGGCAGGCCCAGCCGCCCCTGGAGCACCCCCCGCAGCGGAAAGCCCTTCCAGCTCGGGAACCCGGTGACTCGCCCCATCGTCCCGGCGCGGTGGTCGAGCGGTCCCGGTGCGACCACCCCGACGCCCAGGAGCGGCAGCCCGACCGGGTCCGCGACCCGCGCGACCGCCCGTACGACCGCCTCCACCACCGCTTCCGGGCCGGCCCCGAAGTCCAGCGGGCCACGGCACTCGCCGACGACCCGGCCCGCCAGGTCCACCCGTACCGCCCGGAGCTCGTCGCGGTCCACGTGCACCCCGACCGCGTGCCGCGCCTGCGGCACCAGGCGGAGCAGGGTGCGCGGTTTGCCGCCGGTGGACGCGGCGCGCCCGGCCTCGGCGATCAGCCCGTCCGCGCCGAGCCGGGCCGTGATCTTGCTGACGGCCTGCGGGGTGAGCCCCGTACGGGCCGCGAGCTCGGCGCGCCCCAGGCCCGCCGGGCCCGCGCCGCGCAGCAGATCCAGCATCAGCGCCTCGTTGTACCCGCGCAGTGCCGGCAGGTTCACCCCGCCGCGCCTGTCCCCGCTTCCCCTGTTCACGAGCCCATTGTCCACCTTCCTTGCACTCCAGCAACACTGTTGCCAAAGTGGTTGCATGAGCACCTCCGCCTCCTCCACCTCCCCCACCTCTTCCGCCCCCACCACCCCACTCCGCGTCGGCCTCATCGGCTACGGACTCGCCGGTTCCGTCTTCCACGCCCCCCTCGTGGCAGCCACGGACGGACTCGCCCTCGACACCGTCGTCACCTCCGACCCGGCCCGCCAGGCCCAGGCCCGCGCGGAGTTCCCCGACGTCCGCATCGCCGCCACCGCCGACGAGCTGTGGGACCGGGACCTCGACCTCGTCGTGGTCGCCTCCCCCAACCGGACGCACGTCCCGCTCGCCACCACCGCCCTCGAAACCGGGATCCCGGTGGTCGTGGACAAGCCGCTCGCCGCCACCGCCGCCGAGGCCCGCGCGCTGGCCGCCCTCGCGGACCGCAGCGGAACCTTCCTCTCCGTCTTCCAGAACCGCCGCTGGGACAACGACTTCCTCACCCTGCAGCGCCTCCTCGTGGAGGGCGAACTCGGTGAGATCCAGCGCTTCGAGTCCCGTTTCGAGCGCTGGCGCCCGCAGCTGAAGGGCGGCTGGCGCGAGTCGGGCGCCCCGGAGGAGATCGGCGGCCTGCTGTACGACCTCGGCAGCCACGTCGTGGACCAGGCGCTCGTGCTCTTCGGTCCGGCCGTACGGGTCTACGCGGAGACCGACGCGCGCCGCCCGGGCGCCGAGACCGACGACGACACCTTCATCGCCGTCACGCACGCGAACGGGGTCCGCTCCCACTTCTACGTCAGCGCGACCACCGCCCAGCTGGGACCGCGGTTCCGGGTGCTGGGTTCGCGGGCCGGGTACGTGAAGTACGGACTCGACCCCCAGGAGGGCGCCCTGCGCGAGGGGCTGCGGCCGGACGGCGAGACGCCTTGGGGCGAGGAGCCCCCGCACCTGTGGGGGCGGGTGGGTTCCGGAGAGTCCCCGCTGACCGGCGGCGGGACCCCGCTGCCGACCGAGCCGGGCGACTACCCGGCGTACTACGCGGCGGTGGCGGCGGCCCTGCGCACGGGCGGGCCGGCCCCGGTCACGGCACACGAGGCCGCGCACTGCCTCGACGTACTGGAGGCGGCGCGCAAGTCGTCCCTCGAGGGCGTGGTGGTGGAGATTCCCGCCGCACCGTCCGGTTCGGAGTGACGTACCGCGCGCGCACGAAATGAGGGGGCGGGACCGCGATGGCGGCCCCGCCCCCTCCTTGCGCGTGTCCCTAGGTGCTCTTGAATTCCTGGCGCTGACGGCCCAGGCCCTCGATCGCCACCTCCACGACGTCACCGGCCCGCAGGTACGGCTTCGGCTCCGGCTGGCCCATGGCCACGCCGGCCGGCGTACCCGTGACGATGACGTCACCGGGGTAGAGGGTCATGAACTGGCTCAGGTACCGGACGACCTCGCCGACCGGGAAGATCTGGTCCGAGGTGCTGCCGTCCTGCTTCAGCTCACCGTTGACCCACAGCTTCACGTCCAGGACCTGCGGGTCCGGGACCTCGTCGGCGGTGACCAGCCAGGGGCCGAGCGGGGTGAAGGTCTCGCAGTTCTTGCCCTTGTCCCAGGTGCCGCCGCGCTCGATCTGGAACTCGCGCTCCGAGACGTCGTTGACCAGCACGTAGCCGCCCACGTGCGCGAGACCCTCCTCGGCGGAGGACAGGTAGCGGGCGGTGCTGCCGATGACGACGCCGAGCTCGGCCTCCCAGTCGGTCTTCACGCTGCCGCGCGGGATCAGCACGGTGTCGTCGGGGCCGACCACGGTGTCCGCGGCCTTCAGGAACAGGATCGGCTCGGCCGGCGGCTCCGCGCCGATCTCGGCCGCGTGCCCGAAGTAGTTCAGGCCGATGCCCACGACCTTGCCGATGCGGCCGACCGGCGCACCGATCCGGAGCCCTTCGGCGCCCAGGACCGGAAGCTCACCGGACGCGGCCGCGTCCCGTACCCGGGACAGCACGGAGTCGTCGGCCAGGAGGCCGCCGTCCACATCCGTGATCAGGCCGGACAGGTCACGCAGGGTCCCGTCCTGGTCGAGCAGCGCGGGGCGTTCCGACCCGACGGGTCCGACACGCAGCAGCTTCATGGGCATTCTCCCGTGGTCGTGGGTGGTCGGCCCATGGGCGTGCCACGGGCCGGCCGATGGGTTGCGGCCATCGGAGGATTGGTTGATCCTCCAAGAAGTTCGCCCAATCCGCAAGACCTTGTTCACGGACTGGAACGCGCCCCTCCACCGCCCGCCACCCACTCCACCTACGCCACTTGCGCCACTTACGCCATCTGCTCCACCTGTTCCGTCCGGCCGGCCTTCTCCGCACGCTCGGCCCGCTCCTTGCGGTGCTGGAGCCAGATCCGCTCCGCCACCGACCACGCGGTGGTGGTCAGCAGGTACAGCCCGGCGGCCAGCGGCACCACGGCGGCCGTGATCAGCGTCCCGAACGACAGCAGGGGCAGTACGCCGCCCAGCTTGCGCATGACCTCCTGCTGCTCGGCGGTCACCTCGGCCACGACCCCGGCCTTGACGCCCGGCTTGGTGCCCGGCTTGGCGCCCGGCTTGGTTTTCGCCGCTCCCGGCTTGGCCTTGCCACGGCCGGCCGATGTCGCCGCGGAGGCGGAGGCCGCCGCCGCGGCCGCGGCCTTGCGGCCCCGTACCGCACTCCAGGCGGCGACCACCGCGATCGCCCCGAACAGGCCGAGGAACACCAGCCCCTGTGCCCCGAACGGGCCGCCCTCCCCCAGCGCCTCGGTCCACCGGGAGCCCAGCGGCGCGGCGAAGAGCCGGTGTCCGAGCAGCTCGTTGGCCTCGCCGCCGACCTTCGACGAGGAGAACGCCTGGTACATCACGAAGAACACCGGCAGCTGGAGCAGCAGCGGCAGGCACCCCGCCGCCGGGGTCGCCCCGCGGAAGGCGGCCCGGCTCAGCGGGTGCAGCGCGAGCCGTACGAGCACGGTGAACAGCACGATCGCGGCAGCGGTCGCGGACTGGGCCAGTACCGGCTCCAGAAGCCGGCCCAGCTCAGCAACAAGGTGGGTGAAAACGGACACGTGGGCCCTCCGAAGGGTCTCGTCGAACGTCGAAAGAGATGCATTTCGGCGTGACGACCCGCGAGGGGCGACAACAGTGATCAGTCAGCAGAAGGCGAGAACAAGCACGACAACAGGATGTACTGCGCGCCCCTACGCGGCCGTCAGGAGGGCACGGCCGGGTGCCCTGGGCCGCGACCGGCCCGAGGCGTCGGGATCACGCTGCGGCAGGAACGCCGTGCGCTGCTCGCGATCACGTATCGCGGTGCGTATGCGGTGCGGCGGCACGGGCCGCACGAGCCGCGTGGCGGCGGCCAGGGCCTCGGTGCCCACGGCGACGGTGGCCGCGAGGGCGACCACGACGGCGCCCAGCCCGCTCTCCCCGGCGAACAGCCCGAGGACTCCCCCGAGCAGCACGAGCGGGAGCAGCACGGCGAGGGCGCGCGAGGCCCGGGCGAACACGTTGGCCATGCGGACCTCCCCCTCTCCACTCCGTACTCCGGCACGCGCATTCACGTACGCGTTCGATGGTAACCGGCCCCGCTGACAACGGAACGGGGTCGGGAGGACTCGAGGGTCAGGAGGGCTTGGGGGTCACGATGGCTTGAGGGTCCCCCAGACCACCAGCCGGTACTTGGAGCTGTACTCGGGCGTGCAGGTGGTGAGGGTGATGTACGCGCCGGGCTCGCCGTACCCCTGGTCCGGCTTCACGACGCTCCGCGGCACGGGCGCGATCACCCCGGTGTCCCGCTCGGTCGTCTCGCTCAGGGTCTTGCCGACCACGTACGTGAACCTGCGCCCCCGGATGTCGACGATCAGCTCGTCGCCCGCCCGCAGCCGGTTGATGTAGCGGAAGGGCTCGCCGTGGGTGTTCCGGTGGCCGGCCAGCGCGAAGTTCCCCCGCTCCCCGGGCCCGGCGGTCCCGGGGTACTGCCCGACGTAGCCCTTGTCCAGGACGGCCCGCTTGTCGATCCCCTGCGCGACGGGCACGACGAGCCCGAGGCGCGGGATGCGCAGGACGGCGTACGCCCGGTCCCGCTGCGCCGCCGGCCCGGCGGCGGCCTTCTCGGCGGGGCCGGGCCCGGGCGGTACGGGTACGGGTACGGGAACGGTCGCGGTCGGCTCCGGAAGATCAGGTGCGCCGGGTACGCCGGGTGCGCCGGGTGCGTCAGGTGAGTCAGGTGCGTCAGGTCCACCAGGTGCGGGATCCTGCCCCCAGGCCCGCTCCAGGGCCTGGACCCGGTCCTGCGCGGCGGCCGCGGCCTGCCGGTTGGTCCACCACACCTGGTGCACCACCAGCAACAACACCACCACGCCCACGGTGACGGTCAGCTCGGCGGCCGCCCACAGCACCCCCACGAGACCGGCCCGGCGCGCCCGCCGGCCGCTCCCCTGAACCACCACAGGTATGTGATCCCGCACGGGCGGCACCCTAAGTCCTCCCCCGTCAACTGACCAGCGGCAGTACGGTGTGAACCATGCGCCCCGACACGCCTGCCGAGCACATCGCCGAAGCCGAGCGCCTCATCCGCACGGCGACCCGCTACCCCGAGGACCAGGAGCCCTTGCTCCTCCAGGCCGCGGCCCACCTCGAACTGGCCGACGCACGCGACCGGGCGAGCGCCCTCTACGACCAACTCCTGTCCTCCTCGCCTTCCGACCCCCACCTGATCAAGGCCCTGCAGGCGGCGAACCTGTGGGAGTACGGCCACGAGGCGGAGGCCCGCGCCCTCATCTCGGGGATCCGCGCCGCCTCGCCCAAGGACCCGGCGCCGTGGGAGGTCATCGCGGAAGCCCTTGAGGCCCACGACGAGTTGGAGGCCTCGCACGAGTGCTTCACCGAAGCGGCGACCCTCCTCATCACGGAGGACGACCCGCTCACCCAGGCCACCACCGCCCTCCTGACGGGCCGCCACCGGGTACGCCGCCTCCTCGGGCGCCCGCACGACGACTGGGACATGGTCGCCGACACCCGTCACATCGGCCCGATCCCCCTGGACGAGCTCCACGACCCGAAGCGCATCTGGGCGCTCGGCTCCGACGACCCCGCCGAACTGCGCGCCGAGATCGCCCGCCTGCGCGCCGAACTGGGCGACCGCCGCGCGGCCCTCTCCCGCCCGTTCCCGGTGGCGATCCTCCACTGGCCCGCACGCGAACTGGCCGAGCTCCTCACCTCGTACCCCACGCTCGCCACGGAGTACGCCTCGCACGAGGCCCACCTGAGGGAGATCGAGACGTCCCTGCGCGCCCTGGCCGCCTCGGGCACCACGAACCTCGGCATCGTCACCGCGAGCGTCCCCTCCTACGAGGCCTTCGCGGCCTCCGAGAAGACCTCCCCGGCCTCCCCGTCCCTCCTGGCCGAATACGCCACCACCCTCGCCGCCCGCGGCAAAGCCACCCCCTGGCCCCCCACCCCCACCAACCCCTGCTGGTGCACATCGGGCAAGCCGTACGCGGAATGCCACGGGGGCTGAAGGGCCCTGGGGGGCGGTAGCCACCACGCCTCCGCCCCTACGGGAGCCGGTTCGCCCACCGCTCGCGGTGCTTGCGCGCAAACTGGATGCCGATGTTGTGACCCTTGGCCTGCGCAAGCGCCGCGCGGAACCGGCCGGTGATTCCGTCGATCACATCGAGCTCGTCCGTCAGCTGCAGGGCGCCCCGATCGAACAGGGCGTGGCAGTTGGGGCACAGGCACAGGACGTTTTCGATCCGGTCGTGACCCAAGTGCGGCTTGCCGACGGCCTGTATGTGCGCCGCCTCGCTGTAGGCCTCGCCCTCCAGGGAAACGATCAGCCGTGCGCGACATATCTGGCAGGTGTTGTCGTACATCTTCTTCACCGCGCGCACGACCGTGGAGTCGCGCACCAGTCGATCCTGGGAGATGTAGCGCCGGGCCTGTTCCTCGAAGGGCGTCTCAGCACCGGCCAACGGGTCCACGGGCTGAGGGGTCGGCACCTGTCCGGGCCGGATCTTGAGCAGCTCGAACTGGCAGATGCCGAAGCCTTCCTGCCCGGCCGTCAGCCAGTGGTCCGCCACCCTGAACAGCCCGCGGTAGACGTAGCCCTTGGTCGCTCGCCGGCGCTTGCCCCGGGTGATCCCGAGGCCCTCGATCACGCGCACGGGATGTCCCATGGCCTGCGAAACGACCAGCGCAGCGTTGCCCCGCTTCCCCAGGGACTGGTCGGCGACCATCCGCCCCGAATCCCGGTCGCGGCCCCCTTCGCCTGTATAGACGATCAGGTCGCCTTCGTCACGATCGTCTATGTAGCCGCCGGAGAGCACGATGGAGTCGGCACCCGTCTTCTCGGTGCCCGAGATTCCCTGCCCCTTGAAGCGGTGAAGGCCGTGGGCGTGGAGCTCCGTGTGGCCCTTAAACCAGTCCCCCTCAGCCACACCGTCAGGGGTACCGAACGCGACGGATCTTGAAGGCGCAGTCATGCGCGCATCATGTCAAAGGATCAATCGTGGGTCAGCGGTCGGCCGTCGCGTAGGTGGCTGCGGCCATCGTGGTGGCGGCTGTGAAGACCGCGGGCCAGGGGCCGATCTTCTTGGCCAGGGGGTGGGAGGCGGCGAAGGCGGCGATGTAGGCCGCGCCGAGGACGGCCGTCGTCGTCGGGGTCGTGCGGCGGTGCCATTCGCGGGCCGCGACGGTGCCGGCGGCCGCGAGGACCACGCCGCCGAGGGGGCGCTTGCCGGTCCAGCGGGCGGCGGCGTAGCCGCCGACGAGGCCGGCTGCGGCCACGAGTGAGGTGGGGATCTGCGCCATGGTGGGGGCATCCGGCCGTTCGGACGTCATCGGTCGAGGCTAACGCGCCCGGCGGGTGAAGCGGCGCGCGGCCGCCACCCCCAGCACCACGACGGCTCCGCCGAGGACACCGGGCGGGACGCTGTCCTGAACGGCGCGGGGAAGCACCGCCATCACTCCCAGGATGATGAAGAACGCCACGGCGCAGCCTCCGAGCGCGACCAGTACGCGGGTGATGAGGGTGTTCGTCGGCACGTTGGGCTCCGGGGTGTCGTGCTAGTCGTGCGGTTCCTGCGCGTCGTGCAAGTCGTGCCAGTCGTGCGATGCGCTCGGCTGCGCGCTCTCCCCGTTCAACGCCCGCCCGTGCACCGCCGATACGGGCGTTCCGCGACACCGTACGGAAGTCGGATTTGTCGCACACCCTCCGGATCCGTGCACCTGCCCTCAAGGGAACCTCCCCGGCGTAGATTCACTCTCTGAGAGGGGCGATACGACCGAAGCCGCCCAAGCCGGCCCAAGGAGCTGCAAACGTGATCTGTTATGGACCGGCCGTCCTGGACCTGTCGGACGAACTCGCCGACGCCTACAGCGAGGTCTTCTCCGCGCCGCCGTGGAACGAAGACGAAGAAACCATTCGCCAGTTCGCCGCCCGGCTCCAGGCCGACAGCCGCCGTACGGGATTCCGTACCGCCTTCGCCCAGTCCGCCGTCGGCATCGACGGATTCGCCACCGCCTGGCTGACCCCCAAGACCTTCCCCACCGACCGCTCCTACGGGCGCGTCACCGCACAGCTCGGCCGACCGCGCGTACGGGAACTCCTCATCGGTGCCCTGGAGATCGACGAGCTCGCCGTACGCCCGCACGCGCGCGGCCACGGCACCGGCCGCGCCCTCCTCGCCGAGATCACCGCCGACGCCCCGGACTCCCGCGCCTGGCTCCTCACCGCGCGCATGGCCACCGACACCGTCGCCACCTACCGCCGGCTCGGCTGGCACGAGGTCACCCCGCTGCCCGGAACGGAGAACGGCGTCGTCGTCTTCCTCGCCCCGAACCACCCCTCGGCCTGAGCATCGCCCGCACCCCACCGGGCATATCCGGGGCATGATCACACGCATCGCCGTCGCCCAGCGCCAGCTCAACATGGCCACCCACCACCAGCTCAGGCAGGCCGGGATCCCCGCCGCCACCATCAGCGGCCGCAGCCGCCGCGCAGGCCCCTGGCAACGGCTCCTGCCACGGGTGTACCTCCTGCAGACCGGCCCGCCGGAGCCCCGGCAGCACGCGCTGTCCGCCGTCCTGTACGCCGCCGAGCCCGCCGCCGACCCGCTGTCCGGGGCGACCGCCGCGCTCACCGGCGGCGCCGCACTCGCCCTCCTCGGCATCCGCGGCGCCCCGCCCGACCCGCTCCACGTCCTCGTACGCTCCCCGCGCACGGTGACGGCCGCCGGCCGCGTCCGCCCCGCCCCGACCTCCCGCTGGCCCGCGACCATCCACATCCACGGCGTCCCCAGCGCCCGCCCGGTCCGGGCCGCCGCCGACTTCGCGGCCCGCACGGACGACGCCGACCTGGTGCGTTCCGTCCTCGCGAACGTCGTCCAGGGCGGCTGGTGCCACCCCCACGACCTGCACGCCGAACTGCGCGCCGGGCGCGTCCGGCACCGCCCCGCCGTCCGCGCCGCCGCCGCGGAACTGCTCGCCGGGGTCCGCTCGATCGCCGAGGGCCGCGCCCGCGACACCCTGTCGGCCACGGACCTGCCCGCACCCCTGTGGAACGCCCGTCTCTACGCCCCGGACGGCGCCTTCCTCGCCTCACCGGACGCGTACTGGCCCGAGGAGGGCGTGGCGCTGGAGGTCGACTCCGCGGAGTACCACTACACGCGCGACGCCTGGCAGGCCACGCTGCACCGCCGGCTGCGCCTGGAGTCCCGCGGCGTCCTGGTCGCCAGTACGACCCCGGCGATCCTCCGGGACCGGCCGGCGGACGTCATCGGCGCCCTGCGCGCCCTCCTCGCCCTGGGCGCGGCCCGCCCCGCGCCACCGGGCGTCACCGCCCGCGGGCACGCCCAGCTGGAGCTGCCGCTCCCGGGGCCGTAGCCCCACCCCCGCCTGCGCCTGCCCTTACGCCTGCGCCCGCGCCTACGCCCCGAAGGCGCGGGACACCGAGTAGATCAGCAGGCCCGCCAGGGCGCCGACCACCGTGCCGTTGATCCGGATGAACTGCAGGTCGCGGCCGATGTGGGCCTCGATCTTGCGGGAGGTGTGCTCGGCGTCCCAGCCCGCCACCGTGTCCGTGATCAGCGAGGTGATCTCGGTCCGGTAGGTGGTGACGACGTAGACGACCGCGCCCTCGATCCAGCCCTCCAGCTTCGCCTGCAGCCGGCCGTCGGTGGCCAGCCGCGCGCCCAGGGAGATCAGCGAGGCGCGGACCCGCAGGCGCAGCTCGCTCTGCTCGTCCTCCGCCGCCGAGATGATCATCGCGCGGATCGCCGACCAGGCCGAGGCGATGACGTCCTGGACCTCGTCGCGCGCCAGGATCTCGGACTTGAGGCGCTCCACCCTCGCGCGCGTCTCCGTGTCCGACTGGAGGTCGGCCGCGAAGTCCCGCAGGAACCGGTCCACCGCCCCGCGCGCCGGGTGCTCGGGCATGTCCCGCATCTCCGTGACGAAACGGAGCAGCTCCTTGTAGACGCGCTCGCCCACCTTGCGGTCCACGAACCGCGGGGTCCAGCCGGGGGCGCCGCCCTGGACCGCGTCCGTGATCGAGTCCCCGTGCGTGACGAGCCAGTCGTGGGCCTTGGCGCAGATCAGGTCGACGGCCCGGCGGTGGCCGCCGTCCGCGACGACCCGCTCCAGGGTCTTGCCGATGCCCGGCGCGATCTCGGCGGTCTCCGCGCGCCGGGTGATCGCCTCGCCGACGACGGCCTGCACGTCGGAGTCGCGCAGTACGGTCAGCGCCCCGCGCAGGGCGGCCGCCAGCTCGGCCGTGACCCGGTCCGCGTGGGCGGGCTCGGCCAGCCAGGCCCCGAGGCGGCCGCCGATGCCGAGGGCGTGGAGGCGGGCCCGGACCACGTCGGAGGAGAGGAAGTTCTCGCCGACGAACTCACCGAGGGTGACGCCGAGCTGGTCCTTCTTGGTCGGGATGATCGCGGTGTGCGGGATGGGCAGGCCGAGCGGCCGCTTGAAGAGGGCGGTGACGGCGAACCAGTCCGCGAGCGCGCCGACCATGCCGGCTTCGGCCGCGGCGGCCACGTACGCGGCCCAGCCGCCGGCGCCCCACGCGTGCTGGGCGTACTTGGCCAGTACGTAGACCAGCGCCACCAGGATCAGCAGACCGGTCGCGATGGTCTTCATCCGCCGGACACCGCGCCGGCGCTCCTCGTCCGCGGCGTTGAACACGAACGCTCCGCGGGCGGGGGGCGGTACGGGTGGTGGTGGCGACGGCGGCGGGGCGGTGCCTCCGGCTGTGCTGCGGTTCTCCACGTGCTCCTGCCTTCCCCCGGGGGCGCCGGTTTTGTCTGCATAGCATCCGACTCCTGGGAGGCCCGAGGAGTTCCCGCCACGCCCTTTCGCTCCCGCGCGGGCTGCGGTACGGAGACCCGCGCCGCTCCGCTGCCCGCGCGGGCTGCCGTACGGAGACCCACGCCTGGCTTGCCGCTCCGCGACGGGCCAAGCACCCTCGGCCTCCGGCCGATCGATCCGTTCCCTGCCCGGAACAGGGCCAGGCCCGGCCCCGGCCGGATCCGCTGCCGCGAGCCGGAGCCCCGGCCCACCGGCGGCCGAAGCCCGGGCCCCGGACTCCCCGAAGGCGACAGCATGGGCCGGGGCCCGGCGTCGACGGCAGGGCCACGGTCCCGGTCCGCGCCGCCGACGCGCCGGCGCCGATGTGGCCCCTGCCCAGCGCACAGCCGCGAGCGGCCACAAGCCGAACCACCTGCCGGCCTGTCGCCGCGCCGATGCCCAGGCCCGGACGGGCCGGCCCGCCGACCCGCCGGCCCGGCAGCCACTCCGGCGGGCGGCGCGGCGCCCGGCCGTGGGCGCAGCGGCGGGCGACACGGCGGGTCCGGAGGGTCCGCGGGGCGGCGGGCCGCCCGGCCCCCGGCCCCGCGCACCGCCGGCGACGGCCGCAGGCCCGGCAAGTCGAGCCGTCGGCCCGCCTGTCGGGAAGCGGCCCTGTCGACGGGCCGATGCCCGCCGCCCCGGGCAGGCGGGCCCAGGCCTCGGACCCTGGCAGGCGGGCACCGCCGGATGGGCACTGTTCGCGCCGCTACAGCTCTTTGCGGAGGGATGGGCCCGCCACTGGGGGCTTGGGGTTCTTGACCTTGATTTCCACGCCGCCCCAGAAGGCGAAGCCCGTGATGACGACCCGCGGGGCGCCCGGCAGGGACGGGCCCGGGCTGTGGCGTTGGTCGAAGGCGCCCATGAAGCCGAAGCCCCGTACGTCGAGCTCCACCCCCGGCGGCACCGTGATCTCGATGCCGCCCATGATCGCGACGCAGTTGATCACCACCTCGCGCTGCGCGAAGTCCGCCTCGCGCAGGTCCAGCTCGCCGCCGCCCCAGAACGCCACGGCGTCGAAGCGCGCCGGCACCGTCCACCGGCCCTTGCGCTGGAACCCCGACATGACCGCGACCGCCAGCGTGGAGGTCCCCGCCCCGCCGATCCGCCCCGGCCACGGCGCGGCCGCCGACCCGGCGGCCGGTACCGGCTGCGCGGCCGGCCCCGCCGCCGCCGGCAGGTCCCGCGTCAGCGGTTCCAGTTCCGCGTACGTCCGGGACTTGTACGCCGCCTCCAGCCGCTCCTCGAATTCCTCCATGTCGAGCCGGCCCTCGGCGACGGCGTCCCGCAGACGCTCCGCCACCCGGTCCCGGTCGGCATCCGACGCCCTCAGCTCCGGCAACGGCTTCTCCGGCCGATCGTCACTCATGCGCACCAGACTATGCAGGGTTTCCCGGGAGTTGTACGGGGAGGACCTGGGCTCGTCCCTGAGATCGACCCCGGTTTTCCCCTGATCGACCCGCGGCGTCAGCCCCGGCCCGCGTACATGCGCGCGATCACGTCCTCGATGTCCGGCTCCCGCACCGACAGGTCCACCAGCGGGTACTCCGCCGCCACCGCCGCCACCAGCGGGGCCGCCGACGTCCCCGCCGGGAACGCCAGCCACTGCCGCGGCCCCTCCACCTTCACCACCCGCGCACCCGCCACCTCGATCGGCGCGAGCTCCCGCTCCAGGTCCACCACCAGCGTCCGCTCGCTCGCCCCCGCGGAACCCTCCGAACCCGCCGAACCCGCCGCGTGCAGCCCGTCCAGCACCCCGTCGTACATCAGCCGCCCGTGGTCGATCACCATCACCCGCTCGCACAGCTGCTCGATGTCCTGGAGGTCGTGCGTGGTCAGCAGCACCGTCGTCCCGAGCTCCTCGTTCAACTGCCGCAGGAAGCCCCGTACCTTCGCCTTGCTCACCACGTCGAGCCCGATCGTCGGCTCGTCCAGGTACAGCACCTCCGGATCGTGCAGCAGCGCCGCCGCGATGTCCCCGCGCATCCGCTGCCCGAGCGACAACTGCCGTACCGGTACGTCCAGCAGCTCGGCCAGGTCCAGCCGGTCCACGCAGCGTTCCAGGTTCTCCGCGAACCGCGCCGCCGGGATCCGGTACATCCGCCGCATCAGCCCGTACGAGTCCTTCAGCGGCAGGTCCCACCACAGCGTGGTGCGCTGCCCGAAGACCACCCCGATCCGGTGCGCGAGGCGCATCCGCTCCCGCGACGGGTCGATGCCCGCGACCCGCAGCCGGCCGCCGCTCGGGGTCAGGATGCCCGTCAGCATCTTGATGGTGGTCGACTTCCCGGCGCCGTTGGGCCCGATGTAGCCCACCATCTCGC
Organism: Streptomyces sp. NPDC048424; assembly: GCF_040651555.1. NCBI lineage: Bacteria > Bacillati > Actinomycetota > Actinomycetes > Kitasatosporales > Streptomycetaceae > Streptomyces > Streptomyces sp. NPDC048424. The sequence goes on from NZ_JBEZKE010000004.1 coordinate 393,741, forward strand.
CCCGCGCGACCTCGAAGCTGATCCCGTCCACCGCCCGCACCTGGCGTTTCTCCCGGCGCATCAGACTCACCCGGCGCCGTACGTCGAAGACCTTCTCGACCCCGTCCAGCGAGATCAGCGCATCCTCGTCAGCCACAGCTAGCTCCCCGTGCTTCGGTACGAACGGACTCCCGCGCGCCACGCCAGCGACGCGGGCAGGAACACCAGGAAGGCCACCGGCGGACCCAGGTACGCGACCCACCCGGGCAGTCCCAGCGGATCGGGCCGCCCCAGCACGTACAGCGCGGGCAGCCAGTTGACGAAGGCGAGCGGCACGACGAAGGTGACCCCGCGCAGCAGGTCCTTCGCGAAGATCGTCGGAGGGTACTGGAGCATCGTGCAGCCGCCGTAGGTGAAGGAGTTCTGGACTTCCGCCGCGTCCCCGGCGATGAACTGGAAGGCCGCCCCGGTCAGCATCACCGCCGCGAAGATCGCCGCCCCGGCCACGATCATCACGGGCACCATCAGCGCCTTCCCGGCCGTCCACTCCACGTCCAGGGACCAGAGCGCCCAGCCCAGCACCCCGAGCCCCTGCATGACCCGCCCCAGCCGGCGCAGCGCGAACCGGTCCGCCGCCACCTGCGCGAGCACCGGAACCGGACGCACCAGCATCGTGTCCAGCGAGCCGTCCCGGATCCGGGCACCGATCCGGTCCGTGTTCCCCATCAGCAGGTCCGCCAGCCCCAGGGAGGCCGAGCAGGCCCCGTACAGGAGGGCGATCTCGGGCAGCGTGAAGCCGCCGAGGACGTCCACGTGGGAGAACATGATGTAGATGGTGACGAAGTCGAGGAGGGTGATCGCGGCGTTCCCGAACGCGGACAGCGCGAAGGACGCCCGGTACGTCATCGTGGAGCGGATCCACATCGCCACGATCAGCCCGTAGCCGCGCAGCCCCTCCCGGACCTGCCGTACGCGGGCGGACCCGCCGAGCGGACCCGCACCCGACGGCGCCCCCGGTCCCGCACCCGGCCCCGCGCCCGGTCCCGCCCCCGACGCCGTCAACTCCCGCCCCGGCGACGCCTCGACGGCCTCGACGACCTCGGCCGCCGCCACCGCTTCCGCCTCAGCCACCCTGGACCACCACCTTCCGCGTAGCCGCCGACTGCAGCAGCCGCCCCGCGCCCAGCAGTACGAGCGCCCACCCGGCCTGGAACCCCAGCGCCTCGGCCGCGCCCCCGGCCCCCGCGTGCTTGCCCAGCAGGACGTCCATCGGCACCTGAAGGATCGCCGACCACGGCAGGACGCGCACGAACTCGCCGAAACCGCCCGGGAAGACGGTCAGCGGCAGCACCATCCCGGAGAAGAAGATCGTGACGACGGTCGCCATCAGGTTGATCCCGGCCCCGTCCATCAGCCAGAAGGCCAGCAGCCCCAGCAGGTAGCGCACCGCGAAGCTCACCACCAGCCCGAGCGCGACCGAGACCAGGAACAGCAGCCAGCGCAGCGGATCGGTGGGCAGCGCCAGCCGGAACGCCAGCGCCCCCGCCGCCAGCGGGACCAGTCCGCGCCCCAGCAGCTGGAAGCCCGCCCGACCCATGTCGGCGGCGAGCCACCACATCTGGAGGTCCGCCGGCCGGTACAGGTCGACGGCGATGTCGCCCGTGCGCACCCGCTCCTGGATCTCCTCCTGGAAGCCGCCCCCGATCAACGCCCCTGCGGCGAGCAGCGACTGGCTCACCCACACGAAGGTGAGGGCCTGCGCCTGGTCGTAGCCGCCGAGTCCGGGGCGCTCGTCCCACAGTGCGATGTACGTGTACGCCACGATGAAACCGAACGTGGTGTTGGTGAAGACCCCGGCCGCCGTCGCCGTTCCATAGGTGGCGTACCGCCTGAATCCCCCTGCCGCGACCGCCAGGTAGAGACGCACTCTCCGGCGCACCGTATCCCTCCGTTTTCCACGTCGTTCCTACGTCGGCCAAAGCGCGCGAGCTTAGTGCGGAGGGGCGATCCACGCGACCGATTTACGCCCGTCCGGAGCGGAATCACCGGCCATCGGGTAGACACCATGAGGTACAGAAGTGGATATTTCGAACGGCGTCGAGGAGTCCTGGAGATGAGCGACCAGTCACCACCCCCGGGCTGGACCCCTCGCGACCCGGACACCCCGCCCGAAGCACGGCAACCACGGGCGAACCAGCGGCCCCAACAGCAACCAGGAGCCCGGCAACCGGGGGACCGGCAGCAACCGCAGCCGCAGGCCCAGCCCCAACCGCAACCCGGCCCGCCCGCACCGGGGAAGCCGCCCCGCCGCAAGCGCATCGGCTGGCGCCGCCTCATCCCCACGTGGCGCATGGTCCTGGGCGCCGTCCTGCTCCTCGCCCTGCTGATCGGCGGCGCCCTCGTCGCCGGCTACCTGCTCGTCGACATCCCGCCGGCCAACGCCGCCGCCACCGCGCAGTCCAACGTCTACCTCTACTCCGACGGCTCGCAGATCGCCCGCGACGGCGAGGTCAACCGCGTCAACGTGCCGCTCTCCCAGATCCCGCGGACCGTGCAGGAAGCCGTACTGGCCGCCGAGGACCGGGACTTCTACTCCGAACGGGCGGTGGACCCCAAGGCGATGCTCCGCGCCGCCTGGAACACCGCGACCGGCAAGGGCACCCAGTCCGGCTCCACCATCACCCAGCAGTACGTCAAGAACTACTACCTGGGCCAGGAACAGACGATCAAACGCAAGGTCAAAGAGTTCTTCATCGCGATCAAACTCGGCCGCGAGAAGTCGAAGGACTACATCCTCGAGGGCTACCTGAACACCAGCTACTTCGGCCGCAACGCCTACGGCATCCAGGCCGCCGCCCAGGCCTACTACGGCAAGGACGTCAGCGACCTCACCACCGCCGAGGGCGCCTACCTCGCCACCCTCCTCAACTCCCCCAGCGCCTTCGACGTGGTCGCCCACCCCCAGAGCCGCCCCCGCGCCCTCGCCCGCTGGAACTACGTACTCGACGGCATGGTCAAGAAGGGCTGGCTGTCCGAGACCGAGCGCGCCACGACGCAGTTCCCCGAGCCCGGCAAGGTCCGCGCGGCCGCGGGCCTTGCCGGACAGCGCGGCTACCTCGTGGAAGCGATCAAGGACTACATCGTCGAGAACAAGATCCTCGACGACAAGACCCTCGCCGAGGGCGGCTACCGGATCACCTCCACCATCGACAAGCGCCGCCAGACCGCCTTCGTCGAGGCCGTCGACGACCAGATGATCGGCAAACTCGAACCGGACACGCGCAAGGCGGACCGGCTGGTGCGGGCCGGCGGGGTCTCCATCGACCCGGCCACCGGCAAGGTCGTCGCCATGTACGGCGGCATCGACTACACCAAGCAGTACGTCAACAACGCGACCCGGCACGACTACCAGGTCGCCTCCACCTTCAAACCGTTCGTCTTCGCGTCCGCCGTCGAGAACGGCTCCCGCACCCAGGACGGCCGCCGGATCACCCCGAACACGATCTACAACGGCGACAACAAGCGCCCCGTCGTCGGCGGCCGGATCCGTTTCAGCCCCGAGAACGAGGGCCAGATCTCGTACGGGAACATCACCGTCAACACCGCCACCGACCTCTCCGTCAACGCCGTGTACGCGCAGATGGTGGTCGACGTCGGCACCGGCAAGGTCAAGAAGACCGCCATCGACCTCGGCGTCCCCGAGGACACCCCGAACTTCGTCACGGGCCCCGCCATGGCGCTCGGCACGATGCAGGCCAGCGTCCTGGACATGACCCAGGCCTACGCGACCCTCGCCGACCACGGCCGACGCACCCCGTACACCTTCCTGGAGAAGATCACCAAGGGCGGCGACACGATCGGCCTGCCCGAGCGCACCCCCACCCAGGCCATCAGCCGCGAGGCCGCCGACACCACCACGTCCATGCTGGTCAGCGTCGTGGACAACGGCACCGGTACGGCGGCCCTCGCCGCCGGTCACCCGGCCGCCGGCAAGACCGGCACCGGCGAACTGGACCGCTCGGCCTGGTTCGCGGCCTACACCCCGAACCTGGTCACGGTCGTCTCGATGATGGGCCAGGACCCGGACACCGGAACCCTGCAGTCCCTCTACGGAGCCCTGGGCGAGCCCCGCATCGGCGGTGGCGGCTACCCGGCCCGGATCTGGGCCGCGTACACGAAGACCGCGCTGGAGGGCACCGACCCCGTCGACTTCGACCTGGAACTCCAGCCGGGCGCGGCGCAGCCCCCGCCCCCGCCCTCCCCGGAGTCCAACCCCCCGCAGGAGACGCCGGACGACGAGCTCACGCCCACGCCCCCGCAACGGCCGACCCCGCCGACGGGCGGCCGCGACAACGGCGGCCAGAACCAAGGGGGTCAGAACAACGGCCAGACGCAGGGCGGCCAGAACCAGGGAGGACAGAACAACGGCGGCCAGAACAACGGGGGCCAGACCCAGGGCGGGCAGAACAACGGGGGTCAGGACAACGGCGGCCAGACGCAGGGCGGTCAGGACAACGGCGGCACCACCCAGGGCACCCAGGGGACGACGGGCACCCAGGGCGCCGACGGCGGGCCGGCCGAAGGACTGCGCCCGCCGCCGTCGGCGTTCCTGGAATGACCGCCGACGCGGGCGGTCAGTGACCGGAGGTCACCTTCAGCCCGACCACGGCCACCAGCAGCAGACAGATGAAGAAGATCCGGGAGGCGGTGACGGGCTCGCCCAGCACCGCCATACCGAGCACGGCCGCGCCGGCGGCGCCGATGCCCACCCACACCCCGTACGCGGTACCGATGGGCAGGGTCTTCGCGGCGTACGACAGCAGCACCATGCTGGCGACGATCCCGGCGCCCGTGAACACACTGGGCCAGAGCCGGGTGAAGCCCTCGGTGAATTTCATGCCGATCGACCAGCCGACTTCGATCACACCGGCGACAACAAGAAGAACCCAGGCCATGACGGCACCTCCGAGACAACGAGCGATACGGGGTGCGTCGTCTTGTCATACCCGGTACGGCGCGTCTCGTCGGGTTCTCCTCCACCGTAGCAAAGGGCAGCGAAAAGGGCCGGTGACAAAGGCCACCAGCCCTTTTGCATCGCCGTTCGAGTCCTCTTCGAGCCCTAGAGGTACAGGCCGGTGGAGTCCTCCGACCCCTCCAGCCGCTCCGCGGCCACCGCGTGCAGGTCCCGCTCGCGCATCAGAACGTACGTCGCGCCCCGCACCTCGACCTCGGCACGGTCCTCGGGGTCGTACAGGACCCGGTCCCCGGGCTCGACCGTCCGTACGTTCTGCCCGACCGCGACCACCTCGGCCCAGGCCAGCCGCTTGCCCACCGCGGCCGTCGCCGGAATCAGGATGCCGCCGCCCGAGCGCCGCTCGCCCTCCGGCAGGTCGGACTTCACGAGCACGCGGTCGTGCAGCATGCGGATGGGCAGCTTGTCGTGGGTGGTGTTCTCGCTCACGCCCCGAACCTACCTGTCCGCGCCCGCCCCGTGCCGCTCAGGGTCACGCGCGCCTGCGTCGTGCCGACAGGACAAGCACACCGACCACACCCACCGCGAGCAGGGCGACCGGCACGATCCGCTCGGGACGCGGAGTCCCGTCGTCGTTGCGCAGGCTGTCGCGCAGATCCGTCACGACACGGTTCACCGTGGCGAAGGCGCGCCCGGCCGTGTGGTCGACGGTCGAGACGACCTTGGCCCGCGCATCCCCGATGATCGTCTTCGGGTGCACGCGCACGCCGATCTCGTCGAGCGTCTCGGCGAGCTGCTCGCGGCGGCGGACGATGTCCGCCTCGATCTGTGCGGGGGTCCTGGCTTCGGGCACCGCGCTGCCTCCGTCGTCGTGGTCCGGTGGGGGGTAGTCCCCGGTGAACAGTCTGTCAGCTTAGTCTCGAGACGTACCGATCCCCTCTTGAGGAGACTGTCCAGATGAGCGAGCGACTCCAGCCGGGCGACACCGCCCCCGCCTTCACCCTGCCCGACGCGGACGGCAACGAGGTCTCGCTCGCCGACCACAAGGGCCGCAAGGTGATCGTCTACTTCTACCCGGCCGCCCTGACCCCGGGCTGCACCAAGCAGGCCTGCGACTTCACGGACAATCTGGACGTCCTGGCGACGGCCGGCTACGACGTCATCGGCGTCTCCCCGGACAAGCCGGAGAAGCTCGCGAAGTTCCGCGAGAAGGAGCACCTGAAGGTCACCCTGGTCGGCGACCCGGAGAAGGAGACCCTGACGGCGTACGGCGCGTACGGCGAGAAGAAGCTGTACGGCAAGACGGTCACCGGGGTCATCCGCTCCACGGTGGTCGTCGACGAGGAGGGCAAGGTCGAGCACGCCTTCTACAACGTCAAGGCCACGGGCCACGTAGCCAAGATCATCAAGGACCTGGGCATCTGACCCACCCCACCCCCGCAGCGGCCCGCCCCAAATCCGGCGCGGGCCGCTCCGCTTATCGGACGAAACCGCCCGTAACCGCCCGCCCACCGGCCCGTTACTCCATACGAGCGCCGCACACGCGGCCGAAGAGTGGAGGGGCAAGAATGCCGGTCAGCCCGTACACGAGGGAACGCCTCACGGAGGCGGCGAGCGCGTCGCGCACGCTGACGGAGGCGCTGGAGCAGCTGGGGGTCGATCCCAAGAGCGGCTCGCGGCGCTATCTGCACGGCCGCATGCGGAAGCTGGGCGTTGACGTCTCACACTTCGAGGCGGAGGGCGCGAAGTGGACGAGGGAGGTCCTGGCGGAGGCCGTGGCCGCCTCGACGACCATGTGCGAGGTCCTGCGACGCCTGGGCCTCGAGGTCGTCGGCGGCCACCACACCCACATCAGCCGCCGAGTGAAGGCCTTCGGCATCGACATCTCGCACTTCAAGTTGCCCTCACCAGCGGGGCGCCTCCAGGTTCGGCGAACGCCGGAGGCGCTCCTGGTCAAACAGGACGGAGCCCACGCCCGCCGCGTCCAGAGCGAGCAGCTGAAGTGGGCCCTCAGGGCACAGGGCGCACCCGAGCAGTGCGCGCGATGCGGTATCGAGGCCCGCTGGCGCGGGCACCCGCTACCCCTGGAGGTGGACCACATCGACGGAGATTGGCGCAACAACCAAGCGGGAAACCTCCGGCTGCTGTGCCCCAACTGCCATTCAACGACGGATACGTATCGTGGTCGAGGCAAGGGCCGCCGATGACCAGCGGCGCCCGCTACACGCGGGAGGTCCTGACCGAGGCCGCGGCCCGGTGCAAGGACATCGACGAGGTCATCGCCCGCTACGGCATAGAGCCGTTCCCCCTGAGGCTGAAGCAGTACCTCATGCGGCGCTTCTTCGCCTACGGCATCGACGTCTCCCACTTCGACCAACGCCCTTACCGTCGCCATGAGAAGCCGCACGAATCGCTGCTTCGGAACGCGGTCGCCGGTTCGCAGTCCTGGGCGGAGACCTTGAGACGTCTCGAGCGCCCGGACACCACACCGTGGCGGGCCTCGCTCAAGGCGTGGGTCCTCGAATCAGGGCTGGACACTTCGCACTTCCTCGGCCAGGCCCACAGCCGCGGCAAGCCGCAGCGCTCCGTCAGGCCCGCCGAGGAAATCCTCGTGAAGCACGAGGGGCGTCGCCGCACCCGCAGCCGGCTTCTGCGAAGGGCCATGCGCGACATAGGTGTCCCGGAGTGCTGCGCCGAGTGCGGCACGGCTGCCGAGTGGCTGGGTGACCCGATGACGCTTGAGATCGACCACATCAACGGTGACTGGAGCGACGACCGCCGTGAGAACCTGCGCCTGCTGTGCCCCAACTGTCACGCGATCACCAGCACCTGGTGTCGGGGAGGTCGGCGAAACCTTTGATGCCGCTTCCCCTGCACGGCACGGTGCGCAGTACAGTGTTCATGACTCGCGCCCGTACGCGACCTGGTTAGCGGTGGTCTTTAGGTGGCCACGTATGTCGGTTCGAATCCGACCGGGCGTACCCCATATGAGGCCTGGTTCCCGACGTCCGGGGACCAGGCCTCACTGCGTCAGCCCAGGAGGTCGCGGAGGACCGGGACCAGGGCGCGGAAAGCCTGGCCTCGGTGGGAGATGGCGTTCTTTTCGGCCGGGGTGAGTTCGGCGCAGGTGCGGGATTCGCCCAGGGGCTGGAGGATCGGGTCGTAGCCGAAGCCGCCGGTGCCGGACGGGGTGTGGCGCAGGGTGCCCAGGAGGCGGCCCTCGACCACGCGTTCCGTGCCGTCGGGCAGGGCGAGGGCGGCCGCGCAGAAGAAGTGGGCGCCGCGGTGCTCGTCGGCGATGTCGCCGAGCTGGGCCAGCAGGAGGTCGAGGTTGGCCTTGTCGTCGCCGTGCGCGCCGGCCCAGCGGGCGGAGAAGATGCCGGGGGCGCCGTTCAGGACGTCCACGCAGAGGCCGGAGTCGTCGGCGACCGCCGGGAGGCCGGTGGCCTGCGCGAGGGCGTGGGCCTTGAGGAGGGCGTTCTCCGCGAAGGTGACCCCGGTCTCCTTGACGTCCGGGATCTCCGGGTACGCGTCCGCGCCGACCAGCGCGTGCGGCAGGCCGGCTTCGGACAGGATGGCGTGGAGTTCGGAGACTTTGCCCGCGTTGCGGGTGGCCAGGATCAGGCGGCTGGGCGTCGAGGTCATGCGCCCATTATCCCGGGGTGCAGACCTTGGAGATCTCGCTGGCCGCGTCCGCGACGGGCTGGATGTCCGGGACGGTGTTGCCGCTCTCGATGGAGGTGCGGACGTTCTTGACCGCCGTGTTCATCGAGGTGATGGCCTTGCCCAGGTCGGCGTTGTCCGTCTGGTCGCCGATCTTCTTGAGGTTCGACTCGATCTGGTTGAGCGCGTTCTGGGCGTCCTGGGGGCTGTTGCCCGCCTGGGAGACCGCCTGCTGGAGGTCGTTCGCGCCGTCGGTGATGGCCACCGCCGTGTTCGCGCAGTCCATCGCCGTGGAGATCGCGTCGCAGGAGGACAGGGCCGGGACGGTCAGTACGGCGGCCACGGCTATGGCGGCGATGCGGAGCTTCATGCGTTCTCCCCGGGAGCAGGATTCGGATGCGTGGACGGGCGCACGGCTGTGACACCGTGCGCCCGTGTCTTCGTAGACGCCGGGCCGGGCCCGGCGGTTGCCGCCCAGGGAGCGGACGCGGCGCGGCCTAGAGTTCGAGCGCGCCCAGCTGGATGGCTTCCAGGTCCGCGCAGCCGCCGGCGGCGAGGTCGAGGAGGGCGTTCAGTTCCTTGCGGTCGAAGGGCTCGCCCTCGGCGGTGCCCTGGACCTCGACGAAGCGGCCGTCGCCGGTGCAGACCACGTTCATGTCGGTCTCGGCGCGCACGTCCTCCTCGTAGCAGAGGTCGAGGAGCGGGACGCCGTCGACGATGCCGACGCTGACGGCGGCGACGGTGCCGGTCAGGGGCTTGCGGCCGGCCTTGATGAGCTTCTTCTGCTGGCCCCATGCGACGGCGTCGGCGAGGGCGACGTAGGCGCCGGTGATGGCGGCGGTGCGGGTGCCGCCGTCGGCCTGGAGGACGTCGCAGTCCAGGACGATGGTGTTCTCGCCGAGGGCCTTGTAGTCGATGACGGCGCGCAGCGAGCGGCCGATGAGGCGGGAGATCTCGTGGGTGCGGCCGCCGATCTTGCCGCGTACGGATTCGCGGTCGCCGCGGGTGTTGGTGGAGCGCGGCAGCATCGAGTACTCGGAGGTGACCCAGCCTTCGCCGCTGCCCTTGCGCCAGCGCGGGACGCCTTCGGTGAAGGAGGCGGTGCAGAAGACCTTGGTGTCTCCGAAGGAGATGAGGACGGAGCCCTCGGCGTGCTTGCTCCATCCGCGTTCGATGGTGACCGGGCGGAGCTGTTCGGGCGTACGGCCGTCAATGCGAGACATGGCTCCGAGCCTAGTCCCTGCGGTGGAACGCGAGGACCCCGTCCGGGTGGTTCCGGGACGGGGTCCGCTGTGTGGGTGGCCCCAGGGGCCGGGTCCGGAAAGGACCTCAAGGGGTCCGGGTCACATCATGTCTTCGATCTCGCCGGCGATCGGGTCGGCGTCGGTGCCGATGACGACCTGGATCGCGGTGCCCATCTTGACGACGCCGTGGGCGCCGGCGGCCTTGAGCGCGGCCTCGTCGACGAGGTCGGGGTTGGAGACCTCGGTGCGCAGGCGGGTGATGCAGCCCTCGACCTCTTCGATGTTGTCGATGCCGCCGAGCCCGGCGACGATCTTCTCAGCCTTGGTGGCCATGTGTTTCTCCCTGAGTGTTTCGAAGAACGAGTCTCGGCGCGGCCGGTACATGGAGAGCCACCCGTGCGGTCCGCTTTGTCACGGTAACGCACGGTTGGCGCATCTACGCGAGCGCATGACCGGTCTCTGCCGAATGATGACGATCAGCAGCAACCTGCCCACAACTGGTCTACACCAGTGTGCCGCAAGTGTTGCGGCAGCCAAAAACGGGCCGGTCAGGGAGGACGCCGATGAGCGCGAGCAGCGCGGCCGAGAAGGCGCGGCCGAAGAGGCGGAACAGCCTGTACCAGGGGCTGCAGAAGATGGGGCGGAGCCTGCAACTGCCGATCGCCGTCCTCCCCGCGGCGGGCATCCTCAACCGGCTGGGACTGATCGACGCCGAGGGGACCGGCGTCTGGCCGCAGATCGCCAAGGTCATGGCCGCCGCGGGCGGCGCCCTGCTCAACGCCGACCTGGGCCTGCCGCTCCTCTTCTGCGTCGGCGTCGCGATCGGCATGGCCAAGAAGGCCGACGGCTCGACGGCGCTGGCGGCGGTGGTGGGCTTCCTCGTCTACCGCAGCGTCCTGCGCGCGTTCCCCACGGCCTGCCCCGAGGGGACCAAGGACATCGGGGGCGGCTGCCTGGGGCCGGACGACTCCTTCGCCGAGTACACCTTCCAGAATCCGGGGGTCTTCGGCGGCATCATCATGGGCCTGCTCGCCGCCTGGTGCTGGCAGCGCTACCACCGGGTGAAGCTGGTCGACTGGCTCGGCTTCTTCAACGGCCGCCGGCTGGTCCCGATCATCATGACCTTCGTCGCGATCGCCTTCGCCGCGATCTGCCTGTGGATCTGGCCGCCGATCGGCGCCGGGCTGGAGAGCTTCTCCGACTGGCTGGTGGGCCTGGGCTCCTGGGGCGCCGGCATCTTCGGCGTCGCGAACCGCGCGCTGCTGGTGATCGGCCTGCACCAGTTCCTGAACGTGCCGGTGTGGTTCCAGTTCGGCACCTACACCAAGCCCGACGGCCAGGCCGTGCACGGTGACATCCCGATGTTCCTGGCGGGCGACCCGAACGCCGGGCAGTTCCTGACCGGTTTCTTCCCCATCATGATGTTCGCGCTGCCGGCGGCGGCGCTGGCGATCACCCACTGCGCGAAGCCGCAGCGGCGCAAGGAGGTCGGCGGCCTGATGCTGTCGGTGGCCCTGACCTCGTTCGTCACGGGCATCACCGAGCCGCTGGAGTACTCCTTCCTCTTCGTGGCGCCCGCGCTGTACGCCGTCCACGCCGTGCTGACGGGCGCCTCGATGGCGGTGACGTGGGCGCTGGGCGTACACGACGGCTTCAGCTTCTCGGCCGGCCTGATCGACTACGTCATCAACTGGAGCCTGGCGACGAAGCCCTGGATGATCATTCCCATCGGCCTGGGCTTCGCGGTCGTCTACTACGCGGTCTTCCGCTTCGCGATCACGAAGTTCGACATCCCGACTCCGGGCCGGGAGTCGGACGAGGAGATCGAGGCCATGCAGGAGGAGACCATCAAGGCCTGAGCCCCCCGGCGGGGTTGGAACCCGGTCCGTCAAGGGCCCTCGGATCACGATCCGGGGGCCCTTCGGCATACCCCGGGACACGTGATCCAGGCCACAGGAAATCGAAGGTTCCTTATCTAACCCTCACCGTGTTACAACTGGTCTACACCACAATTGGTGTAGACCACGAGGCGCGTTCGAGCCCCCGTGTATCCCCCCTTTCGAAGACGCCGCCGTCCCCGTTTCCCCTGGCGGCGCCTTGCCCACTGGAGGACCTTGTGACCACGGCTGCCGCCCCCGCGGCCGAGAAGAAGAAGGGCGCTGGCGTGATGGCCGTCATGCAGCGCATCGGCCGGAGCCTCATGCTCCCCGTGGCCGTGCTGCCTGCCGGCGCACTCCTGCTCCGCCTGGGCGCTTCCGACATGCTCGGGAAGGACACCTTCCCGGCCTTCGTCAACAAGATCGCCGGCTACATGGCCGCCGGTGGTGGCGCGATCCTCGACAACATGGCGCTGCTGTTCGCCGTCGGCATCGCGATCGGCTTCGCCAAGAAGTCCGACGGTTCCACCGCGCTGGCCGCCGTCACCGGCTACCTGGTCTTCCAGAAGGTCCTCGCCACCTTCACCGACAGCAACCTGCCGAAGGTCGCCAAGGTCGTCGACGGAAAGATCGTCAACGTGGACGCGGCGGTCAACGCCGGTGTGCTCGGCGGTGTCGTGATGGGCATCATCACGGCCCTGCTCTACCAGAAGTTCTACCGGACCAAGCTGCCGGACTGGGCGGGCTTCTTCGGCGGCCGCCGTCTCGTCCCGATCCTCTCCGCCCTGGCGGGTCTGGTCACGGGCATCGTCTTCGGTCTCATCTGGCCGGTCCTCGGCAGCGGTCTGCACAACTTCGGTGAGTGGCTGACCGGCTCCGGCGCCGTCGGCGCGGGCATCTTCGGTGTCGCCAACCGTGCGCTCATCCCGATCGGCATGCACCACCTGCTGAACTCCTTCCCGTGGTTCCAGGCCGGCTCGTTCGACACCCCGACCGGCGCCGTCCACGGTGACATCGGCCGCTTCCTCGCCGGTGACCCGACCGCCGGACAGTTCATGACCGGCTTCTTCCCGATCATGATGTTCGCCCTCCCGGCGGCCTGCCTCGCGATCGTCCACTGCGCCCGTCCCGAGCGCCGCAAGGTCGTCGGCGGCATGATGTTCTCCCTCGCGCTCACCTCCTTCGTCACCGGTGTGACCGAGCCGATCGAGTTCACCTTCATGTTCATCGCCCCGGTGCTGTACGCGATCCACGCGGTGCTGACCGGTATCTCCCTGGCCCTCACCTGGGCCCTGGGCATGCGCGACGGCTTCGGCTTCTCGGCCGGCCTCGTCGACTACCTGCTGAACCTGGGCATCGCGGAGAAGCCGCTGATGCTGGCGGGCGTCGGCCTCTGCTTCGCGGTGGTCTACTACGTCATCTTCCGCTTCGCGATCGTCAAGTGGAACCTCCCGACGCCGGGCCGCGAGTCCGACGAGGAGCTCGCCGAGCTGCTGAAGGCCGAGGCCAAGTAGGCAGCCCCGTACGAACGAAGGAGCCCCCGCTCTCCCGGAAGGGAGGGCGGGGGCTTTCGCGTGTTCAGGAAGGTCAGACCTCGTAGACCGCGCCCGCGTACGCCAGGTCGACCCGGCCGTCGTAGACCGCGCGGGCGTCGGCGAGGTTCTGCGCGGCGTCCGTCCACGGCGGGATGTGCGTGAGGACGAGCCGGCCGACGTCGCCGCCGCGCGCGTACTCGCCGGCCTCGCGGCCGTTCAGGTGGAGGTCCGGGATGTCCTCCTTGCCGTGCGTGAAGGAGGCCTCGCAGAGGAAGAGGTCGGTGCCGTCGGCGAGCAGCCCCAGCTCGGGGCAGGCGCCGGTGTCCCCGGAGTACGTGAGCGAGCGGCCGCCGTGCTCGATGCGGATGCCGTAGGACTCGACGGGGTGGGCGACCCGCTCGGTGCGGATCTGGAACGGCCCGATCTCGAAGCTTCCGGACTTCAGGGTGCGGAAGTCGAAGACCTCGCTCATCGAGCGCTCGTCGGGGACGTCGTCGTAGGCGGTGGTCAGGCGCCGCTCGGTGCCCTCGGGTCCGTAGACGGGGATGGTTCCGCAGCGGCCGCCCTCGTGCCGGTAGAAACGGGCGACGAAGTACGCGCACATGTCGATGCAGTGGTCGGCGTGCAGATGGCTCAGGAAGATCGCGTCGAGGTCGTAGAGACCGCAGTGGCGCTGGAGGTCCCCGAGGGCGCCGTTGCCCATGTCGAGGAGCAGCCGGAAGCCGTCGGCCTCGACGAGGTAGCTCGAACAGGCCGATTCCGCAGACGGGAACGACCCCGAACAGCCGACGACGGTGAGCTTCATGGAGCGTGAACCTCCGTGGACGGTCCGTGGACGGAATGCGGGCCGTGCGTGGGTCGAGCGTAAGGCGCGAAACGTCCGGTCGCTCCTCCGCGGCGGGCCGTTGTGGGGGAAGTCACCGCCTGCACCACTCATACCCAGTAATGGCAAGCGGTCAGGTGTACGGCCCTAGAGCACACTGCCCATCCCGGCCGTGCGGGCGCGCCGGGTGCCGGGTGCCGGTGGCGCGGCTACGGTCGGAACATGGACACGTCCTGGTGGCCCGCGGTGGCTGCGGTCGTGGCCGTGGCGCTGGTGGCGCTGGTGGCCGGAGCGCGGCTGGGTGTCCCCCGCCGGGCCCCGCCGGCGCACGGGTCCGGTCCGCCGCCGCATCCGCACGCCGGGGAGCTGTGGTCCCTGACGGACGGCCGCACGTGTCTGGTCCTCGCGGTCGAGACGGTACGGGGCCACCGCGCGCGGGTCGCGTGGATCACCGGGAAGTACGACGACCGGCGGGCCGGGGTGATCCCGCTGCCCCCGGGAACGGTGGGGGCGCAGGGCCGGGCGGGCTTCCTGGAGGCGGACCGGCCGGCGGAGGTGTCGCTGTGGGAGTTCCGGACGCGGATGGGGGTGCTGGACCCGGCGGTGTGGGACGAGATCAAGGGACTGGGAGGCGGCCGGTGAAGCCGGTGATCCGCTTGCGGCGCGTCTACGACCCGCCGGAGCCGGGGGCGGACGGGGTGCGGGTGCTCGTGGACCGGCTCTGGCCGCGGGGCCTGACGAAGGAGGCGGCGGGGGTGGACGAGTGGCCGAGGGCGGTGACGCCGTCGGCGGAGCTGCGGAAGTGGTTCCACGGGGGTGGCTCCGCCGCGGAGTTCCGGGAGCGGTACCTCGCGGAGCTGGCCGGGCCGGGGGCGGAGGCGGAGCTGGGCCGCCTCCGGTTGCTGGCCGAGGCGGGGCCGCTCACGCTCCTGACCGCGGTCAAGGATCCGGCCGCCGGCCATGCGGCCGTGCTCGCGGAGCTCCTGTCCGGCTAGAGCCTGCCGCTGCGTTTCCCGGGCTCCGCCCGGACCCGGTCCGCAAACGCCGGACGGGCTGAAATACAGCCCCGCCGGCGTTTGAGGCGCGGGGTGTGGGGCGGAGCCCCAGCAGCGGTCCGCAGGGGCTACGCCCAGAGTTGGCCCTGGAGGACCTCGATGGCCTCTTCCGTGGTCGCGGCCGTGTAGACGCCGGTCGAGAGGTACTTCCAGCCGCCGTCGGCCACGACGAAGACGATGTCCGCCGTCTCGCCCGCGGCCACCGCCTTGCGGCCGACGCCGATCGCCGCGTGCAGGGCGGCTCCGGTGGAGACGCCCGCGAAGATCCCCTCCTGCTGCAGCAGCTCCCGCGTGCGGGTGACCGCGTCCGCCGAGCCCACCGAGAAGCGCGTGGTGAGCACGGAGGCGTCGTACAGCTCGGGGACGAAGCCCTCGTCGAGGTTGCGCAGCCCGTACACCAGGTCGTCGTAGCGCGGCTCGGCGGCCACGATCTTGACGCCGGGGACGTGCTCGCGCAGGTAGCGGCCGACGCCCATCAGGGTGCCGGTGGTGCCCAGGCCCGCCACGAAGTGGGTGATCGACGGGAGGTCGGCGAGGATCTCCGGGCCCGTGGTGGCGTAGTGCGCGCCCGCGTTGTCCGGGTTGCCGTACTGGTAGAGCATCACCCAGTCCGGGTGCTCCGCGGCCAGTTCCTTGGCCACCCGGACCGCGGTGTTCGAGCCGCCGGCGGCCGGCGACGAGATGATCTCGGCTCCCCACATGGCCAGCAGGTCGCGCCGCTCCTGGCTGGTGTTCTCCGGCATCACGCACACGATGCGGTAGCCCTTGAGCTTGGCCGCCATCGCCAGCGAGATGCCGGTGTTGCCCGAGGTCGGCTCCAGGATGGTGCAGCCGGGGTACAGCCGGCCGTCCTTCTCCGCCTGCTCGACCATGTGGAGCGCGGGGCGGTCCTTGATCGAGCCTGTCGGGTTGCGGTCCTCCAGCTTGGCCCAGATGCGGACGTCGTCCGAGGGCGACAGCCGGGGCAGCCGGACCAGCGGCGTGTTGCCGACCGCGGCCAGCGGGGAGTCGTAGCGCATTACTTCGATCCGCCGGCCACGGCCGGGAGGATGGTGACGCTGTCGCCGTCCTTGAGCTCGGTGGAGATGCCGGCGAGGAAGCGGACGTCCTCGTCGTTGAGGTAGACGTTCACGAAGCGGCGCAGCTCGCCGCCCTTGGCCTCGTCGACGATGCGCTCCTGGATGCCCTTGTGGCGGGTCTCCAGGTCGGCGAAGAGGTCGGCGAGGGTCGCGCCCTCACCGGAGACGGCCTTCTCGCCTTCGGTGTAGGTGCGGAGGATGGTGGGGATGCGGACCTCGATGGCCATGGCTGTCTCCAGTCGTCAGGGCGTAAGCAGGGGCGTGAGGAACGTGCGGCGCGCGGTTCGTCGGCCCCCCGCGCCGAGGGGCTCTGGTGCTCAGACGGCAGGACAGATGGCACTGGCGAGGCGGCACAGGTCGACGTGCAGCCGCGCCACGAGCAGCAGCCTGCCGGGCGTCTCGATGCTCACGTCGTGGGAAACCATGCGGTCATGTTAACGATTCCCGGTCCCCGGTTTGGAGTGTGATCCCGCATCGTGGACGCCGACTGCTCACATGGTGGTCAGTAGGCCTCGACGACCTGCACTTCTTCCTCGGTGATCACGCCGTCGACGATCCGGTACGAGCGGAACTGGAACTCGCCGAGGCCGTCCTTGTCCGCCGTCGAGACGAGGACGTAGTGCGCGCCCGGCTCGTTCGCGTACGTGACGTCGGTGCGCGAGGGGTAGGCCTCGGTGGCGGTGTGCGAGTGGTAGACGATCACCGGATCCTCGTCGCGGTCGTCCAGCTCGCGGTAGAGCTTCAGCAGATCCTTCGAGTCGAACTCGTAGAACGTGGGCGAGCGGGCCGCGTTGAGCATCGGGATGAACCGCTCGGGGCGGCCGGTGCCCGCCGGGCCGGCCACGACGCCGCACGCCTCGTCGGGGTGGTCCTGGCGGGCGTGCGCGACGATCTGGTCGTACAGGGCCTGGGTGAGGGTCAGCATGAGCGACAGGATAAGCAGACGGGCCCTTCCGTACCGAGGAGTGGTACGGAAGGGCCCGTATGGTGGACACAAGGTCTGTGGGAGCGCGGTTCCCGGCCGTGGCAGGCGGCCGGGACTCGCGGTCTTCGGGTGCTACGAGGCCTTGGTGAAGGCCGCGCCGCGCGGGTCGCGGGACTTCATCACCAGGTACGAGACGCCCAGGATCAGGCCCCACAGCGGCGCGCAGTACAGCGAGACGCGGGAGTCCTTGTCGGCGCCCATCATCACGATGACCATGCCGATGAAGAGCAGGGCGAACCAGCTCGTGTACGGGGCGCCCGGCGCCTTGAACGGGGAGGCGGGCAGTTCGCCGCGGTCCGACTTGGCGCGGTAGCGGATCTGGCAGACCAGGATCATGATCCAGGCCCACATGCCGGAGATGGTGGCGAAGGAGACGACGTAGTCGAAGGCCTTGCCCGGGGCGACGTAGTTGATCCAGACGCCCACCAGCATCAGCGCGGCGGAGAAGGTGGTGCCGACCAGCGGGGTGCCGCTCTTGGTGAGCTTGGCGAAGAACTTCGGGCCCTGGCCGTTGAGCGCGAGGTCTCGCAGCATGCGGCCGGTGGAGTACATGCCGGAGTTGCAGGAGGACAGGGCGGCGGTCAGCACGACGAAGTTGACGATGGCCGCGCCGACGCCGAGGCCCATGCGCTCGAAGGCGGCGACGAAGGGCGAGACGCCCGGCTGGAAGTGCGTCCACGGGACGACCGACAGGATCATGATCAGCGCGCCGACGTAGAAGACGGCGATGCGCCACGGCACGGTGTTGATGGCCTTGGGCAGGGTCTTCTCGGGGTCCTTGGACTCGCCGGCGGTGACGCCGACCAGCTCGACCGCGAGGAAGGCGAACATGACGATCTGCAGGGTCATCAGCGTGCCGCCGATGCCCTTGGGGAAGAAGCCGCCGTCGTTCCACAGGTTGGTGACGGTGGCGGTGTCGGCCGCGTCGGAGAAGCCGATGGTGAGGATGCCGGCGCAGATCAGGATCATGCCGACGATGGCGGTGACCTTGACCATGGAGAACCAGAACTCCAGCTCACCGAAGAGCTTCACGGAGATCAGGTTGGCGGCGTAGAGGATGACCGTGAAGATCAGCGCGTAGGCCCATTGCGGGAAGCTGTCGTGGGTCCAGTACGACATGTACTGCGCGGCGGCCGTGACCTCGGTGATGCCGGTGACCACCCAGAACAGCCAGTACGTCCAGCCGGTGACGTATCCCCAGAACGGGCCCAGGAACTCGCGGGCGTAGTCCGAGAAGGAGCCGGAGACGGGGCGGTACATGAGCAGCTCGCCCAGGGCCCGCATGATGAAGAAGATGACCAGGCCCGCGATCGCGTAGGCCAGGATCAGGCTCGGTCCGGCCTTGGAGATCGCCTTGCCGGCGCCCAGGAACAGGCCGGTGCCGATGGCTCCGCCGATCGCGATCATCTGGATCTGCCGGGCGCCGAGCGTGCGGTGGTAGCCCTCGCCGCCCTCGCCCTGAGTGCCCTCGCCGGGCGTGTTGCCGTGCTGCTCGACCTGCACAGAGGTCATGTCTGGTGCGCCTTTCTCCACGCCGACCCGCGCCTTGACTGGCTGCGGATCGGGTCCTCGATCCCCCCGGATACGGATGGAGTTGCACGCCGGCGGTCCGCCGGTCCAAGCGAGCCGGGGGACATGGGTGGCGTCCCTTCGGCAGTCGTGAAGATTTATCACGGGCTTACGACTGCCGGAGGGGGAGAAATGTGGCGGAGGGCGCTAAAAAATCTGGACAAAGACAAACGAAAGGATCAGATCACCGCATGGCGGTGATCTGATCGTTATCCGGATTTGAGCGTCCGCTGAGCGAACGGTGTTCCCTCTTGAGGATTCTCAGAGGGTTTCGATCAAGGTTTCCTGGAGACCGCCCAGCCAGAGGTACGCCATCACCATCGGCTTGCGCGGGTCGTCGTCCGGCAGCCGGAACAGCACCGCGCTCTCGTCGTCCTCGGTGATGTCGAGGCGGGCCGCGAGGGTCAGGCGCAGGTCGTTGAGCGCGCCGAGCCAGCGCAGCGGCAGCTCCCCGGTCAGCTCCAGCACCGCCGCCCCGTCACCGGCCGGCGTGAGCCCGTCCAGGCTGCGTACGACGGCCAGCGCGTCCTCCCGCTTGCGGGTGCGCAGGTCGTTCTCGGTGAAGCGGCGGAACTCCGCCGAGTGGGCGCGCAGCTCCTCCGGGTCCTCCTTCGGCCCCGGCCCGTCCGGGCCTCCGTAGGCGTCGGGGAAGAGCCGGGCCAGCGCCGGGTCGGACGGGGGCTCGGAGGGGCCCTCGGTGAACAGCGCGGCGAGCGGGTCGGCGTCCTCGGCGGGCTCGGGCTCGCCGGGGCCGATCAGTTCGAGCATCTGGACGGCCAGGGAGCGCAGGATGGAGATCTCGATCTCGTCGAGCGCGATGGCGGCGCCGCCGCCGCCCTTCAGGGGCTGGAACGTGCCGCCCATCAGTTGCGGTCCTGGGAGAGGGTCGCCCACAGGCCGTAGCCGTGCATGGCCTGCACGTCGCGCTCCATTTCCTCGCGGGTGCCGCTGGACACGACCGCCCGCCCCTTGTGGTGGACATCGAGCATCAGCTTGTGCGCCACGTCCTTCGAATAGCCGAAGTACGCCTGGAACACGTACGCCACGTAGCTCATGAGGTTGACCGGGTCGTTGTGCACCAGGGTCACCCAGGGGACGTCGGGTTCGGGGACGGCGAAGGTCTCTTCGGCCGATTCGGTGCGTTCGATCTCTACAGGAGCAACACTCACTTGTCCCATGCTGCCACCGTGACGGGCCCGTCGCACAAACGGGTCCTACATCTCGTCACTTTGACGAGATGTGCGCTAGCATCCGTGACATGAACCCTGCGGACCTGGGCCTGCCGGTGGACGTCCCGTCGACAGCGCTCTTCACGGACCATTACGAGCTCACGATGCTGCAGGCCGCGCTGGCCAACGGCACCGCCGACCGCCGCTCGGTCTTCGAGGTCTTCACCAGGCGGCTGCCCGAGGGGCGCCGTTACGGGGTGGTCGCGGGAACCGGGCGGGTGCTGGACGCGGTGGAGAACTTCCGCTTCGACAGCGCGGTGCTGGAGTTCCTGCGCGAGCGGGCCGTCGTCGACATGCGGACCCTGGACTGGCTGTCCTCGTACCGCTTCTCCGGCGACATCTGGGGCTACCCGGAGGGCGAGGTCTACTTCCCCGGCTCGCCGATCCTGCGCGTCGAGGGCAGCTTCGCCGAGTGCGTGCTGCTGGAGACCGTGATCCTGTCGATCCTGAACCACGACTCCGCGATCGCCGCGGCCGCCTCCCGGATGTCCTCGGCGGCGGGCGAGCGCCCGCTGATCGAGATGGGCGCGCGGCGCACGCACGAGCTGGCGGCGGTGGCCGCCTCGCGAGCCGCCTACGTGGGCGGCTTCGCCTCCACCTCGGACCTGGCGGCCGGCTTCCGGTACGGGATCCCGACGGTCGGCACGAGCGCGCACGCCTTCACGCTGGTCCACGACAGCGAGCGGGACGCCTTCACCGCGCAGGTGGCCTCGCTGGGGCGGGGCACCACCCTTCTGGTGGACACCTACGACGTGGCCGAGGCCGTCCGCACCGCCGTCGAGGTGGCCGGCACCGACCTGGGCGCGGTCCGGATCGACTCCGGTGACCTGCTGCTGGTCGCCCACCGGGTGCGGCAGCAGCTGGACGAGCTGGGGGCGACGGCCACGAAGATCGTGGTCACCTCGGACCTGGACGAGTACGCCATCGCCTCGCTGGCGGCGGCGCCGGTGGACGCGTACGGGGTGGGCACGCAGCTGGTGACGGGCAGCGGGCACCCGACGTGCTCGATGGTCTACAAGCTGGTGGCGCGGGCCACCTCGGCCGACCCGAAGGCGGCGCTGGCCCCGGTGGCGAAGAAGTCCACGGGCGGCAAGACCTCCATCGGCGGCCGCAAGTGGGCGGCGCGGCGGGTGGACGCGGAGGGGATCGCCGAGGCGGAGGTCGTCGGGACCGGGCCGGTCCCGTCGGCCCTGGCCGACCACCAGCTCCTGACCCAGCTGGTCAAGGCCGGCGAGGTGGTCGCCCGCGAGCCGCTGGAGGCCGCGCGCGAACGCCACCGCGCCGCCCTCGCGCGGCTGCCGCTGTCCGCGACGCAGCTCTCGCGCGGCGAGGCCGTGCTCCCGACGGAGTACGCGTAGTCGCGGCTCCGTAGCGGCGGGGCTGGAAATCCAGCCTCGCCCGGGGGCACCCCCGACCAAGTCCGGGGGAGTTCGAGGCGCGGGCGCGGAGCGCCGCAGGGGGTCTGGGGCGGAGCCCCAGTTTCGGGAAGGGGCGGGGTGGGGGAAGAGCCCCCGCAGGGCCCCGCCGCCGCACAGAGACATCGAGCCGAAGGACAACGTCATGCACCGCGCACTGATCGTCGTCGACGTACAGAACGACTTCTGCGAGGGCGGCAGCCTCGCGGTCACCGGCGGAGCCGACGTCGCCGCCGCCGTCACCGAGTACATCGGCCAGGCCACGCCCGCGTACCGGCACGTGGTCGCCACCCGCGACCACCACATCGACCCCGGTGCCCACTTCGCGCACCCGCCCGCCGAGCCGGACTTCGAGAACTCCTGGCCCGTCCACTGCGTCGCCGGGACCGAGGGCGTGGGCTTCCACCCGAACTTCGCCCCCGCCGTGGCCTCGGGCGCCGTCGCCGCCGTCTTCGACAAGGGCGCGTACGAGGCCGCGTACAGCGGCTTCGAGGGCGCCGACGAGAACGGGGCGACGCTCGGCCAGTGGCTGCGGGACCGGCACGTCACCGAGGTGGACGTGGTCGGGATCGCCACCGATCACTGCGTCCGGGCGACCGCCCTCGACGCCGTCCGCGCCGGCTTCGGCACGCGGGTCCTGCTGGACCTGACGGCCGCCGTCGCCCCGCACACCACCGCACGGGCCCTGGAGGAGCTCCGTGCGGCGGGCGTGACCCTGGTGAGCCACAAGCCGGGCCAAGGCGGCCACGAGCCGTCCTAGGTCCCCAGCAGGGCCCGGATGGGGTGCCAGAGCTCCTGCGCGCGGTCGGGCGCGCCGCGCCACAGCAGGCCGTCCGGATGGTGCAGGACGGCCGTGACCTCGTCCGGGGTCGGCGGGTGCGCGTTGCCCCGCAGGTACACGGCCCGCATCCCGAGGTTCCGCAGCCTGGTCAGGGCGCGGGCCCGGTTCGCGGCGTGCACCAGCACGCGGACATTTCCACCCTCTCCGCAGGGCCTCGGCAGCGTGAGCGCAACGACCACGCTGCCGCCTGGCAATCTGACGAAACCTCCACCGGGCATGGCTGTCATCTCCCCCGTCAATAAGAAACTCGTACCGGGCATCTAAACGCGATCGGCCGCCGCCCGCTAGAGGGCGACGGCCGATCATGCTTTGACCTGCGGTTTTACCGAATTACTTCGAGGAGGGACCCACCTCGACGGTCATGACCTCACCGTCGTAGGTCTCCTTCAGGATCTTGATCTTGGTGTTGGTGTCAGTGACCTTCACCGATCCGGTCGGGTTCTCGTCGTAGAAGTACTTGCCCTTGTGGTCGTCGAAGACCAGGTTGGCGGGCTTGGGCTTCAGGAAGAGCGACTCGCCGTTCTTGTGCAGCGTGAACGCGTCCGTCGAGTAGGCGCTGAAGGTCGCGTCGTACGGCTGGATCTTGTTCCGCAGCAGGGTGCCGTCGGCCCACTTCATGGGCTTGGCGTTGGCGTCGATCGGGAGGATCAGACCCTGGCCCGGGTGGACGCTGGTGTTGTTGTCCTTCTGGCTGGTGTCCCACTGCCAGATGAGCAGGCCGTCCTGGTACGGGTAGTGCTCGACCCAGTCGGGCTTGGTGTTGCCGAAGCCGAAGTTGTACGGGCCGACCTTGAGGGTCTTGTCGTACGAGACGTAGCGGCGGTTCTCGGCCAGGTAGTACTGCGCGTACTCCTTGGTGAAGTTGGCGCCGATGCGCGAGAAGCCCTTGCCGGTCCAGCCGTTGTCGCCGTTCTCGGCGCCGTCGGTGAACAGCGCGGAGCCGTCCGCGGTGAGGGTCACGGCGTCGGCGGTGAAGCCCTTGCCGCCCGCGCCGCCGTCCGTCTGGTAGCGGAAGCGGAGGTCGACCTTCTTGCCCGCGTAGGCGTCGAGCGGGAAGTTCAGGTTCTTCCAGGCACCCGAGACACCGGTGAGCGACGGGCTGCCGGAGGCGTCGGCCGGGATGGCCGTGCCGTCGGCGGTGCCGGCCAGCGCGGTCCAGGTGGCGCCGCCGTCCGTGGACACCTCGGTGTAGAGGTAGTCGTAGTCGGCCTCGATGTCCCACCAGCCCTTGAGGGACAGCGCGGCGGACTTCTTGCCCGTCAGGTCCACGGAGCGGGTGAGGGTGTTCTTGAGGTCGTCGCCCATGCCGCTCCACCACTGGGCGGAGCCCTCGGCGGGCGCGACGACGTCCGTCTGGACCTTCTTCTTCGGCAGCTCGACGACCAGGGCCTGCTTGTCCTTGGTGTTGAACTCCGCCACGCCCAGCTTGTGGGTGGACTTCGTCGCGGCCTTCGCCGTGTCGTAGTTCAGCCAGCCCAGCTGGAGCTTGTCCCAGGCGTTCATGTCGCCCGGGAGGTCGCCTATGGAGTCCTTGCCGGTGCCGAGCCAGGAGCCGGCCGACATCAGGGACCAGAAGCCGACGCTGTTCTCGCCGCCACCGGTGGTGTCGTAGAGGTCGGGCAGGCCGAGGTCGTGGCCGTACTCGTGCGCGAAGACGCCGAGGCCGCCGTTCTCGGGCTGCATCGTGTAGTCGCCGACCCAGATGCCGGTGTCACCGATCTGGGTGCCGCCGGCCTTGTTGTTGTCCGGGCCGGTCTTGCCCGCCGCGGTGCCGTAGGCGTACCAGCGGTGCGCCCACAGCGCGGTCGTGCCCTGCACGCCGCCGCCGGCCGACTCGTCCTCGCCCGCGTGGACGATCTGGAAGTGGTCGATGTAGCCGTCGGGCTCGTTGAAGTTGCCGTCGCCGTCGAAGTCGTAGCGGTCCCACTGGTCGTACTGGGCCAGCTGCGCCTTGATCTGCGCGTCGGTCTTCCCGGCCTTCTTCTGGGCAGCCGTCCACGCGGCGACGCCGTCCTTGACGGTGTCCCACACGTTGGAGCAGTTGGTCTGGCCGCAGTAGTTGGAGCCGTAACGGCCCTCGTTGTACGGGACCTTGACCCAGTCGGCGACCTCACCCTCGACCGAGTAACGGCCCGAGGAGGTCTTCTCGTAGTAGGTCTTCAGCGAGTCCTTGCCCTGACCCGTGGCGAAGTACAGGTCCTGGAAGTACTCGCGGCTGAAGTCCTTGCGCCAGGCGGTGCTGTTGTCCTTCGCACGGTCCGGCTGGGCGATCGTGTTGTGCAGCGGACCGGGGGTGCCGCCGTACTTCGGGACCGCGGGCTGCGGGCCGGGGCCGTCCGGGTCGTACATGGTCGTGTTGTCGACCTGGTCGCCGAACTCGACGAGGATCGTGAAGATCTTGTCGGTCCGCTCGCGGCCGAGCTCGACGTACTTCTTGTCGTCGAGCTTGACGACCTTCGAGGCGCCGCGCTGCTCGACGTCCTTCTTGCCCTGGAGCACCTGGTCCAGAGCGGCCTTGCGCTGCTGGGCCTGCTGCTCGCTGAACGGGCCCTTGAGGTCGTGCTCGACGACCTTGGCGGGAGCCGTCGGGTCCTGCCGGTCGACCGCCGGGGCGCCCGGCCCCTTGATGTCGGCCTGGGCCGCTGTAACGGTGAAGAAGGTGGCGCTCGTCGCACAAGCAGCCATGGTCACGGTGACGGCGGCAGCACGGATTGCGCGCCGTCGGGCGGAATTGCTGGTCACTTGATGTCGTTCCCCTCCCGCGGCCGCGACGTAGGTCGGAACTTCTCCATAGGAGTGGGGGGTTCCGCGCGGCGCGCGTCTCAAGTGACGACATTTGACCGGAGGGAAGCGAGAAAAGACAGACCTTGACTTGTCCCTTACAACTGCACTATGCGGTCGGGCAGTTCCGCTATCCGGACGTTCCGCAGCCATACGGGGCGAAGGGCACTTCCCAACCCGTCCGGAGGTCCGTCCCGTCCCCATTTCCCCCTCCGGCAAGGCGCGGAAAATGATCCCGTGCGCCCCCCGTGCTCCGGCACCGTGTGTTAGGTCACGCTTACCGGCGGTTCCTCTCGGGCATCTCCCGTCATAGAGTCACTTGACGCGCGACCTAGTTGAGCCGACTCCCCCTCCCCTCCCGAGGACGGATACCGCCATGCCGCGTCCGACTGCCGCACAGCTCGCCTACGGGTCCGCCACGGTCATCGTGTCGACGATCGCCATGCTGCTGCTGTCGCAGACGAGTACCGGGCTCGGGGTCGCGGTCATCTCCGCAGCCGCGCTCGCCCTGGGTCTGCTCGTCGCCCTCACCGTGCCCGTGCCCCGGCGCCGCGGCCGTCACGCGGCCCGTACGGGGGCCTCCGCGACCCCCGCGCCCGCCGCGGGGCCCGCCTCCCACGAGGGTGCGACGCCGGCCGCCCGGGTGCCCGACCCCCGGACCGCACCCAGGCGATGGAGAAGCGCGCCGCGAGCGTGCGGCGGCCGGGGGGCTGCTCGGCGCGGTCGGGACGACGTCCACGGGGGCCGCGGTGCTCGGGGTGGCCGAGGGCGCGTACTGCCAGGGGCGCCGC